>JAKAYB010000092.1 GCA_021826925.1 Thermoplasmata archaeon
AGCCTCTGAACGAAGAAATCCTAAAAGAGAAGGGATTTTTATCTACAGATGATCTGGCTAAGGCAATCTTCGACGGCAAGTCAAAATTGAAAGATCTTGGTCTCGTGCCAGTCCTAAGGCTCAATCCACCACGTGGGGGTTATGAAGCTGTAAGAAAATCCTTCAAGGAAGGGGGTACTGCAGGTTACCGTGGGGCTAAGATAAACGATCTCATATTGAGGATGCTTAAACCGGGGGTGAATCTTTCTGGTAAGAACAAGGACTAAAAAACTGAGAGGTGGACATTACGGGCGCGGCATGAAAGCCGGCCGTGGAAAAGGGAAGAAGGGAGGATCCGGAATGGCTGGTCTCCATAAACACAGATGGGTATGGACAATCAAAAATGATCCGCTCCATTTCGGTGGAAAGGGGTTCACAAGTCACCATAGCGGTGTTCTCGACATTCCTATAACGTTGTCAGAGCTGGATGACAACCTTGATCGATTGAGAAAACAGGGCTATGTCACTGAGGAAAATGGTGGACTGATCATCGATCTGAGGTCTGCAGGTTTCACAAAACTTCTCGGCTCGGGCAACTTTGATGTAAAATCAAGCATCAAAATTGACAAGATAACCGAAAAAGCATTAAACAAGCTTTCAGTTGCAGGTATCACGGTAGAAACTAATGACGGACGTTCAAAGGAATAAAGCAGTAGCCGGACCAGTAATAGTAGTCTGGGCTCTGCTTGTTGCGGCATTCTGGTATCTGGATCATTACGGCCCTATAAAATTGGCCGTGATTGGGGTAATGCTGGCTCCGGTATTTTTCATAATTTACCTGATGCTCAGCTACAAGGGGCCAAAGCAAAGCAAGCTTTACGGTCTTGAGTACCTAACCGCAAAACTACCTGCAGTTAAAAAAGCAAAGGGGCATGTGCAGTTCAAATACAAGCTCCTTTGGACCGCATTGGTAGTGGTATTGTATTTTGCTCTTACGAACATATACGTCTACGGTCTGAATATCAAGAGCTCGGTGGATGTATTTGCATCTTTCAGGGCCATATTCGCAGGCGCTGAAGGCTCACTTATGGACCTCGGTATCGGCCCAATTGTCACTGCAAGTATAGTTATGCAGTTATTTGCTGGTGCAAAGATATTCAACATAGACCTTCAGAACAGTGACGATAAGGCAATGTATCAGGGTATGCAGAAGCTTCTTGTTATAATCATGATATTTGTGGAGGCAATTCCACAGGCCTTTGGATATCTTGTTCCTGATACGGCTCTTGTCAACAGTCTTGCTTCTCTTGCCCCTGGATATGGGCATTTTCTCGCTGAAACAATAATTGTAGGCCAGCTATTCTTTGGGTCCTATCTCGTATTCCTCATGGATGAGCTCGTCTCTAAATACGGTATAGGCTCTGGAATTTCACTGTTCATTGCCGCTGGGGTTTCTCAACAGTTGATAACCGGCACAATCAACTGGCTTCCATCGACCCTTGGAACTGCGCTTTCACTTTCAAATCCGCCCGCAGGAGCGATTCCAAAGTTGCTGTATGTAGTTATGAATGCAGGAAATCCGGCTCTGGGTGGAGGCGTCGGTTATCTTAGTGGTCAGGGCCTGACTCAAATCATGTTTCAGGAACCAAATCCTATGATCGCCCTTCTAGGGACGGTGCTCATATTCTTCATCGTTGCATTTTTCCAGAGCAGCAAGATCGAGTTGCCAATAGCACATGAACGTGTGCGTGGAGCAAGAGGACGTTATCCCCTACAGTTATTTTATGCCTCAAATATACCGGTAATACTTGCCACCGCCGTACTGGCAAACGTTTCCATGTGGACGCTTCTATTTTGGAGCAGCCCGGTACTAAGCCATGTTCCTTTACTCGGGCATAATGTTTTGCTGGGTTCATATCTCACGCCAAGCGCAGCTTCTGCGCTCAATGTGTCGTCTTCAACGCCAACCGCAGGGCTAGCGTTCTATCTTTCCCAGCCCAATGGGCTGGTTGGGTGGCTCTTCCCGATAATGCAGCCATCTGCTTATCAGACGGTTCTTTTCGGCCATACCTCGTGGGAGATGGCAATCCATATACTTGTCTTCGTAGGTTTTATGGCAATAATGAGCGTAATTTTTGCCAAGTTCTGGATCGAGACGACAAACATGGGTGCTGGTGCCGTTGCAAAGCAGATTATGTCAAGTGGAATGCAGATTCCTGGTTTTCGGCGTGACCCGAGGGTAATAGAACGCGTACTGCAAAAATATATACCTGTGATAACGGTATTCAGTGGAGCTGTCGTTGGTTTGCTTGCTGCAGGGGCCGATCTCATAGGAACCGTGGGGGATACGAGCGGAACTGGACTTCTTCTCGCTGTCGGTATAGTAATACAGTTCTATGAGGCGATTGGCCGTGAACAGATGATGGAAATGCACCCGATCATAAGGCAGTTCTTCACTGGTGGATAAATATGAGGGTTGTAATTGCCGGTATTCCCGGTGTCGGTAAGTCAACAGTAATAGATCTGGTAAGAAAGCGTGTTCCCTACGAAGTGATCAACTTCGGTACGCTCATGTTTGAGATGGCGAAAGAATTAAAACTGGTCGATCAGAGGGATGAGATAAGAAAACTTCCATTTCAAACGCAGATAAATCTGCAGAAAAAAGCATCGTCAGCTATAGGTAAAATGACTGACGTCATCATCGATACGCATCTTTCGATAAGGAGTCATGGTGGATATTTCCCAGGCCTGCCTGAATGGGTGATTCGGGAATTGAACGTGATGGCATTTTTTGTAATCGAAGCGGACCCGGAAATTGTATTGAAAAGACGATCTAATGATGAGACCAGAATCAGGGACAATGATACCGTAGAATCAATTGGTGAATATCAGGAAATCAACAGGTACTACGCAGCTTCCTACTCTATTTACACGGGCGCTTCTGTTTTCTTCATGGATAATGTCGAGGGAAAACCTGACATAGTAGCAGATAATATAGTTGAGAGGCTCTTACCACATGTCTGATAAAAATCCAACACAAACAGGTACCACAACGGTAAATGCTCAGCCTGTTGGCGGGCAGAATGCGAATCCCGCTATGCTCCAACGGCAGTCTATGAACAAGATGATGAAGTTCCAGATGGTGTACATGCTCATCTCTCTTGCCATGCTGTTTATCATTTTCAACACAACGATAAGAGATGCCCTTGGATCTGCAATGAGCGTTGTATTCATGCCGCTCATAGGATTCAATTACGCGTTGCCGTGGATGACTATTACGCTTATGGGTGTGGCCATCGGTCTTGTTACATCAATCCCGAGGTATTTCTTCACGGACTGGATCAAAATGGGCAGGATACAGAACAGGATGAGTGCCTTCAATAAGGTTTACTCCGCTGCAATGCGAAGTGGGCAGAAAGACAAGATGCAGAAGCTTAGCAAGATGAGAATGGAAATGACGATGGAACAGTCTCAGCTAAGCATGAACACGATGAAACCGTTAATGGTCCTTACCATATTCACATTGCTCTTTTATGTATGGCTCTATTATTTCCTCAGTCTCGTTCCCTACCAGATAATATCATTTCCGTGGAATTTCAACGTCAACATAGTCAACGACAAGATATGGCTCTTTCCTTACTGGTTCTTGGGATACTTTCTTGCCAGTCTCCCAGTCGGGTATTTTGCTACCATGGTCATAAAGTACTTCGACTTCAAATATAAGATCAGAGAGATCGAGCGGAAATCTGATTATGCGAGTTACAATTAGTGGCCCAATAGGAAGCGGCAAGTCCACTTCCGGAAAGATCCTCGCAGATAAACTGGGTTGTAAATTCTTTTCCGGTGGTTTTTTCTTCCGGGAGAAGGCCAAACAGATGGGGATGTCCCTTGAGGATTTTGGAAAGTATGCAGAGAAACATCCTGAGATAGATCGGGAGATCGACGAAATGAATCTAGAACTTCTGCGGAAGGAGGACAACATAGTCCTAGAATCCAGACTGGCGGGATGGATCAGCAAGCGCAATAATATTCCGGCTTTCAGGGTGTACATTGATGCTGCGTTCTATATAAGAAAGGAGCGGGTTAAGAATAGAGGCGATCTTTCTGGAGAGGAAGAGATTATCAAGAGAGAGAATTCAGAACGAAAGAGGTATATGGAATTCTATTCTATAGATTCTGAAGATACATCAATTTACGATTTAATTATAAGTTCAGACGCATTATCTGCTGAACAGGTTGCCGATGAAATATATGCAAGGATCAGAGAAAGAGAAAAATGAACTCAACGGTTTTATTGTAATAGATAAACCGAAGGGCCCTACAAGTCACCAGGTTGATTACTGGGTTCGCCAGATCCTTGGCGTGAACGAGGTCGGGCATATAGGAACTCTCGATCCTGAAGTGACCGGCGTGTTGGTCATGGCCATAGGCAAGGCGGCAAAACTCATAGACGTAGCGCATGAACAGCCGAAGGAATACGTTTCGGTAATGCGTCTTTACGCCGATGTTCCCCGCGATCTTCTGGACAAAGTTTTTGATCAATATCACGGGCCAATATATCAGCTTCCCCCGGTGAAATCCGCCGTTGCCAGAAACCTCAGAATACGTACTATATACGATCTGGATATAATGGAGACCGATGGACGCCTGGTCCTTTTCAGGGTCAAGTGTGAATCGGGAACATACATTCGAACGCTCTGCCAGGACCTTGGTCTTACGCTTGGCTGTGGTGCACAGATGGCGGATCTCAGGAGAACATCAACAGGTGTGTTCAAGGAGGGAGATGCAGTAACGCTGCAGTACCTGAAAGATAGCCTGACCTTGAAGAATAAAGGTAACACGAAGTTCTTTGATAAGATATTCCTGCCGCTGGATTATCTTTTCAAGGATTATCCGAAGGTGATAGTCAAGAAATCTTCAATCTGGAACATAGCCCACGGATCAGATCTGTATCCCGGGGGCATCAAAGCGATTCTTGGGAAGCCGCAGAAGGGAGATCGCGTTGCAGTCATGTCTGAGAATAATGAACTTCTTGGAACAGGTCACATGCTTGTTTCATATGATGCCATACGCGACCTTAAGGTAGTGGATTTTGATCGAGTTATCGTAGAGAATCCACAGAATCCTCCTGGAAACAAATCAAATAAAAAAAAGGAGATGGAAAAACGAAGGAGGTGAAGGAGTTGGGAAATAATCAATCAGGCGATACAGCCAAAACTAGGGGGCCTTCAAGGAGAGAGATGTGGTACGGCGTAAAGAATCGAGGCAATTTCCTTGTGTATTCTGATCTCGATACAAAGTACGTGGAAATATTCAATAGACTGCGATCCGGAGAAATACCCGACTTGGAGCTCAAGGAGAAAGAGAGCCCACCTGATCTCCTGCCACTTCTCATATCTTATGGTAAGATTAGGATCCGCGAGGAATTCACCGAGGATCAGTACATAAGGAAGATTTATTCTATGATACCTGACATTCTTCTTTCCATAAATCTCATTTACGAAAAGGTGTCGGATGTCCTCAAGGCGCTTGATCCGGAATACGGAAATGCCCCAAACCCCTGCGTCTTTTTCTCGAGAATAATTGATGACAGGAAGGAAACACTTCTAGGGGAATCCCTTACAAGGATATCTGAAACTGCACTCTCGCTTTGCAATTTAAAGGATTACTTAATGAAATCAATATCTGAGAGCATAAACAGGGTCATGCCCAACACCTCCGCACTCGTAGGTGAAGAATTAGCTTCTGAATTGCTCTACAGAGCTGGTAGCTTGAAGGCACTTGCGTTTATGCCTGCAAGCTCAATCCAGGTAATGGGGTCGGAAAAGGCATTATTCAAGCACATTTCCCATGGTG
>JAKAYB010000093.1 GCA_021826925.1 Thermoplasmata archaeon
ATGGGATCGTAAACCGATATAGATCTTGTTCCCCATGGTGTAATCATACCATAAGATAGCTCAATTATTCTACTCCGTATAACTTCACTTTCCATAAACACCCCTGGAACGAATTGCATGGCACTTGATATCTCATGGTACTCTGTGTCTACGAAGTCAATTATGTTTGTATTACCGAAGAATGTTGACATGTACCTATCTCTGATTTTCTCGTACTCGCCCTGATTGAATTTACGCCCATAGAGCCTTAACGCTTCGACCCATAATGCATTGACATCAACTGTTTTTCCGTTCCTTATAGTCGCCCAGGTCTCAGGCCATCCTATTAGACCACGTCTGAAATCATTCTCAATCAGCCCATCACCATCGACATCACAGCTTGTTATAAAATCAAAAATCTTTTTAACGTGGTACTCTTTGAATCTGTAGCCTTCCCAGTTTTCCATAGAAGCGTTGGCTAAGAGCCACAGGGGGCTACTATCAATCGACATATACATAGTGTTGAATTTCGTTATGCCCATGGTGTATCCCTGATCCCCTTCATCCACAAGACCAATTTCATGTGGGATCATCCCATCGTCAGCGTAGTGGAGTAGCATATTGAGATGTTCGTACGTCAGCTTCGAAAGGCCAACTATATTAGCAGCGAAGGCCATCCAAAGACCGTCTCTGCCGAAGAACCATGAATAGACCGGAAATCCTGCGAACCAACCATTCCCCCTCGTCGTCTCAGAGTAAAACTCAAGTAAATCATGCTTTGCCCAGAGGAAGGTTTTGTTGAATTTGAAGTCAGGCGTTTCCACAACAGCTAAATTTGCTACCCTCTCGTGGTATTTCATGGTGGATTCCATATTATCTATTCTCTCTTTGTCGGTATCAGAGATAACAATTTCGGCTTCGCGTAGGTTGCGAATCTTTACAATAAACCTGTTGCCCCTTGAATCAAATTTAGCATCCTCGTCACTGTGAACAAGGACATATGTTCGTGATATGTCCGACGAAACGCACATAACATTATTGTTGATTTTTAGGTCAAAGTTCTTAGCAGATTCGTGCGATGGCCAAGCAAGTGTATGTCCGATTTCAAATTCGAATTCAATATCCGTGTTTCCGGATCCTATAAACTGCATATGAAGAGAACCATCAGTTTCAGAGATGTAATCTATTCTCTCCAGACCATCATACTGCCTGTATATATAACCGAGACCTCTGATGTACTTTCTGAATGCTTCCGGTAATCCCTTACCGTTTATCTTAGCATCAAATGAGGCGATGTGGTTGATTCTATCTTTCCAATAACCTACTCTCGATCTATGCATCTCCGATCGGAATATCGTTCCATTCAGATAGGCGATGAAATGCCCTTTGGAGCCTTTTACCATCGTATAACAGTACGTATCAAGAGATCTCGATGGCACTCTTATCCAGTGAAACATATCTCCATAATTGTCATCCTCGGTTAATCCGCGGATTTCCTCAATCAGCCTTTTTGATCTTTCTAGAAACCCCATATTCGACCTCTTTTACGATCAAACCACTGCTCTTATTGTAAAAATATACAGCACCCGGCTTCACCTTCAGATGCATGATCTCTCCGTTGTGTAGTTCCCGAAGATTCGCCGGTATCTCTTCTTTAGGAATTACTGCTCTAATCGACACGTCACCTACCTTAGCATGGATCTCCACGTCAAGGCCGGAATTTATAAAATAATCGAAGGATGCTGGAATACCATCGCGGTCAGCCAGGCCTATTATCTCTGGTCTAAGACCCATGTACATCTCTCCCTCTGGGATTTCATCATCTATATGGAGATATCCAGAATTCATCACGTTTATCCTAGTGCCGCTTACATCGCGCTCTGCTTCGCATTCAAGTACGTTCATCGGAGGATTGCCTATGAAACCTGCCACAAATATGTCTGCTGGATGATCATAGAGTTCGTCAGGTGTGCCCATTTGCACGATCTTACCCTGATTTAACACTAGTATTCTGTCTGCTAGCGCCATAGCCTCGTCCTGGTCGTGGCACACGTATATTATGGTCTTCTTAACCTTCTCATGGAACGACCGCAGCTCCCCAAGCATCTCCCTCCGAAGCTTGGCGTCCAAGTTTGACAGTGGCTCGTCCATAAGGAACACAGATGGGTTCCGAACCATTGCCCTCGCGATTCCAACACGTTGCTGTTCACCACCTGACAGTTGTTTTGGGTATTTATTCAGATGCTGTGTGATATGGAGTACATTAGCAACCTCATTGACCTTCTTCCTGATTTCATCCTTAGGCATGTGTATTATTTTCAAGTTTAAGGATATATTGTTGTACACACTCATATGGGGATATAATGCGAAGTTCTGGAATACCATAGCGATGTTTCTGTCTGACGGATAGAGATCTGTCACATCGTTGGTATCGATGTATATATGACCGTCTTCTATTGGTATTAGGCCAGCAATGCTTCTGAGGAGCGTTGTTTTTCCACTTCCAGAAGATCCTAAGATAACGAAAAACTCTCCGTCGTCTATCTTCAAGTCAAAATTTCTCAAAATGTACTTTTCACCATATCTCACTGTGAGATTCTCAATGATCACGCTCGTTCTTTCACCTCGTATAATTCATAGATATACCCCTTATAAAGTACTTTTCAAAGACTACGAATATTACGATCGTTGGTATCATCGTTAGTATATTTACAGTCATCATTTGATTCCAGTATATTTGAGTGCCATTTGCGCCCTTAAAGAAGTTGAGTACAAGCGGGAGCGTAAACATGTTCAGGCTGTGCACCTCCATCAATGGCCAGAGGAAATTATTCCATGACCCAATGAAAGAGAATATCGTGGCTGCAGCTATAGCTGGTTTCGCCATAGGGGCACTGACCCTGAAAAATATCTGCCATGGCTTCATTCCGTCTATCTTTGCTGCCAGCTCAACCTCCTCTGGTATTGTCAGAAAATACTGCCTCATTATGAAAACGTCTAGAGCAGATGCGATCTGCGGAAGTATTAATCCTTGGTATGTGCTGAGCCAGTTAAGGTCCAACATGAATACATAAGATGCTATCGATATTACGGGGAATGGTATCATTAACGTTGCAAGGACTGCGTAGAACATGTAATCCCTCCCAGGAAACTTCAGTCTTGCAAACGCATAACCAGAGAGCATTCCAACAAAAACACTTCCTGCCACAACACAGATAGAAATGAAAACGCTGTTAAAGTACCACAGCGGAAAATCTCCAAACCCCCATACAGTCTTGAGGTTAGCTAGAAAATAGGCGACGCTTGTCTGACTAAATAAATTCATATTTGGAGGAAAATTGGCAAATATACTATCCCTGAAAGCTTTTACTACTGTCCAGTAAAATGGGACTAAGTAAACTATTGCCAGGAGTATTGACACAACATATATCAGGTACGTCTTGGAATTCTCTCCAACGTTAATGCTTTTCCTCCTTCTGTATTCACTTCTCAGCATATCACCATCTCCTTTCCGTAATTACTCTTCTTTGCGTGATAGTAAGGATAAGGATTATAATAAAGAGTACAAATGAAGCGGCTGCTGCAAGGCCGATATCTCCTACATATACGAATGTTCGGTTGTATATGTACATTAATGGAACGTAGGTAGACCTTGCGGGTCCACCGTCTGTAATTACGTATATCTGATCAAACAGCTGCATTGCGCCCGTAAGGCCAAGAATTACAACAAGTATTGTGGAAAAACGCATAAGGGGGAAGTAAACGTACCGGAACCTCTTCAGCCCTGATTTCAAACCATCGATCTTTGCTGCATCCATGACCTCTTGCGGGATAGATTGTAGCCCCGCAGAGTAAACTATCATGAAGTACGGTGCTGTGGTAAATATGTTCATTGCCATTATAGCAGGGAATGCATAGACGGTACTGAATAACCAGTTATGCGGTGGTATGCCGAAGAAAGACAGAAGATAATTCACAAGACCAGTGTTTGAAAATACCCATATGAATATTATAGACATAGAAACCGGAGACACTACTGCTGGAATGAACACTATCGCCCTCGCTATCCTGCTTATCCTTGACGCTGTATTGAACAGCAGAGCATATCCGAAGGCGAGAAATGTCTGGATGGTAACTACAACTGCTGTGTAAATTAGCACGTTCACAAGGGACTTTATAAAAGCAGGATCCCTGATTACCTGCAAATAATTAGAAAGGCCAACGAAGTAAATATTGTGGAAGAAGGGGTCATAATGAAACATACTTATGACGAACGAATAAATCGCTGGGAAAAAGGTAAAAACAATAACAAAAATCATTAGCGGGATCACGAAAATGATGCCGGTTGTCATTTCCGGATCCCTTTTCCTCTTCCTTTCGCCTACATTGATTTTTTCATTTTTGTATATGTTTGATTCCACAGACCTTCACCGAGGTCACAGAGTAGATGTTCCTTTAAGATTTGCATCTGTTTCGTTGATTATCTGATCGTATGCCTGTGTCGGCGTGATCTTCCCAGCGAACAGATCTACTATTACACTGTGGGCTGCGCTCTCTGTTGCTTGGAAATTGGTTGTATTGTAATTCCAGCCGTAGGCATGCGGGAACTGTTCTCCCGCAAAACTTTGTATCGGGAAGTTGGTTTTATACCAGCTGCTTTCGAGTATCGCAGTCCTTGATGGTAGAGCAAGGCCCTTTGAAACCCATAGCTTCTCCCCGCTAGGTCCAGTAAAGAACATTATGAACTGCTCAGCGATCCATCTCTGAGTCGAGGTCAAGTGGCTGTTAATAGCAAGCCCTACATTGAACATCATTGTCGCGTTTTGCATATCCCAGGGCATAAAGGCGTATCCTATACTAGACGTATCGTTCTTAAATGCAGACCCATTTGCCATTAGGACAGGTACAGTCCACGTTCCAGTTACCACCATTCCAACTTTGCCTGATGCAAAATCGCCACCATTCCATCCAGCACTGAGGTTTGAATTAAGCCCAGCAAGGCCGCTTGAATAAAGCCCGTACCAGAAATTTATGGCTGTTTTAAGACCTCCGCTGTTCGAAGATGCTCCAGTACCATTCTTGTTTATCCATTGCCCGCCTGCCTCATGCATAAACGCGAGTATTCTTGCGAATTGCGGCCCGACAACCATTGGATAATAACCATGACCACCATTTGGAAGCATGGTTTCATTCTGCTTCAGTAGAACAAGGGTATGCTTAAACACCGTCCAGTTCCAGACACTGTCGTTAGTTGGGTATGGCACATGCTCAGCGTTGAAAATGTTCTTGTTGAACAAAACAAAGAGCGGACTCCAATCCTTTGGAGCGGCGTATAGCTGACTATGTTGCATAAACGTGTCAACGATTTGCGGAGTAAAGCCCGACAAGTTGTAGGTTGCATTGGCTTTGAGGACCGGTGTCAGATCCATTAGGTATCCACCCTTGACAAATTCGGGTAGGACATCATTCTCCATGTAGAAGACACCTGGTCCCGAATTGGAAGAGAGTTCGGTTTCAAGGGTACCGTAATAGTTGCTTGTTATTGGAACAAACTTTATAGATACGTTTGTGTGCATGACATTGAAGTCGTTAACCATCTGCACGTCAAAGGTGTACTCTTCGCCACTGGAAACCCATCCTGAAAAAACAATAGACGGTTTTGCGGGCTTGGAGGTCAAACTATGGTATTCTATGCCCCCTGCTATAGCAGCAACGGCCACAACAATGACAATTGTAGCAATTATCGCTTTTCTCTCCATTTTTTACTCTCCAACGGTTATATACTAACCGTCATTAGTATATCAAAATTTTATACTTAAATCTTACTAATTGTATATCTCAATCGGTATCTCA
>JAKAYB010000094.1 GCA_021826925.1 Thermoplasmata archaeon
AAATTACAGGAAATCTTTCAAACGATCTTTTACCTAGAACTCTAGTTTCGCTATATATTTCAGGTTTTGACACTCTTGTAATTAAAAGTGAGAGCTACATAAGTCAGGAGATAAAGGATATAGTGAAGAAATTCTCAAGACTGGTAATGGGCGTAGAAATCTTTGAAGAATCCGCTAAAGCTCTAACACTGCAAAATGTCCTGGATTCTGAATCATTTCCTCTCACCACTGCTCTAAGAAGAATGATAATGAACGTAAACCTCATGTTGGGGGATACTGCCAAGGCACTGGATAGTATGGAATCTGAACTGATGGAAAATATAATTGGCAGGGACGATGATGTAGACAGATATCACTTCTATATGATGAAGGAGATTTCTATAGGAAAATATGAGGGAAAAGATACCATTTTCAATCTTATTTTTTCAAGAATACTGGAAAGGGTTGCAGATCATACAGTAAATATTTGTACAATACTCAAGGATTCGCCGAATTTTGATCAGAAAAAGAAATCAGAATTGATGCAGTTCATAATGTACTGCTACGAGGTATTCCAAAAAGCTACTACCTCATTTCTCGGCGCCGACCTAAAAACGTTGAATGAAATAGTTAACGTAAAAACTAACATAATAACAAACAAGGCTCAGCTGATGAAAAAGAAATATGGAGACGTTTCATACTCAGGAATAGTAGAGGAAATCTCAAGAATTGGCCTCTATTCTACTGATATAGCTGAAATTACAATGGATAGATATGTAAACAAGAATCTAATCATTAAACTCTGAATATTCAGGAACAAACAACGTAAGAAAATTAAAGATCAGCAATACTCAGGGATAATAATATAAATGCAAACGAGAAGAAATAGGTAAAATCATGGCTTTACCACAATATTAATAAAGGTCCGTTTAATACGAGTGATACGCACTAAAAGATGCACTCTTTGAATAGATATCAGAGGGGAAGGGTATGAGATTATTAGTTAATCTATGAAGCCAGTTAATGTTCCAGTAAAATGGATTGTGCAATCTGTGAAAACTGTCTGGGGGATGGTTTGGTTTGAGAGCCGATGAAGGACGTGCCAAGCTGCGAAATGTCTTGGGGAGGCGCAAGGAGCCCTTGATCCGAGAATGTCCGAATGGGACTTCCTGTCGTAAGACACTCCGAAAGGAGAGGGAACTCAGGGAATTGAAACATCTTAGTACCTGAAGGAAAAGAAATCAATTGAGATACCGTTAGTAAAGGCGATCGAAAGCGGTATAAGGCAAACCGAATTTTCTTTTGAAGAAAAGGAAAAGTTGTGGTGTATGGACTCTTCCCAACATCTAGTATACGAATCAGAATGGCCTGGAAAGGTCAACCAAAGAAGGTGATAGTCCTGTAAGAGTAAGTATAAAGGTTACGAGGAAGAAGTTCCGGAGTACCGTGCGTCGTTATTCGCGCGGGAAGATGGGTGGCATCAACATCCAACCTTAAATACTTCTCAAGTCCGATAGCGTACAAGTACCGTGAGGGAAAACTGAAAAGCAACCCGGAAGGGTAGTGAAAAGTACCTGAAACCAGACAGTGATAAACTTATAGGGCGCTAAAGCGGTGATCTTCCTAACACGAAGTGAGCGGCGTTCTATTATCCGTGTTGAAGAACGGGCCAGGGAGTTTTGTTGAGTGGCGAGGTTAACTCTTATGAGAGGTAGCCGTAGCGAAAGCAATTACACGCACAGCAATGGAGGTGTAACGTAATAAATGCGTCAGTCACTTGAGGAAGACCCGAATCCGGTCGATCTACACCTGAGTAGGTTGAAGCTAAGTGAAAACTTGGTGGAGGACCCAACTGGTTCTGATGTGCAAATCGTTCAGATGACTTGGGTGTAGGGGTCAAAGGCCAATCTAGGCCGGTAATAGCGGGTTCCCCCCGATACTACCCGCAGGTAGACCTCAGCAGAGATGTTGGGCGAGGTAGAGCGACCGAATAGTTGGTTAGCTGATGAAAATCAGCGTCGACTTATCGAACTCCGAACTTGTCCAAATCGTAGAAGCTGGGTGCTAGGGTACAGGGATAAGCTCTGTACCCGTGAAGGGAACATCCTAGACGAGGGTTAAGGTCCCTAAAACTAACTAAGTGCAAATTAAAGAGGTTAATGGCCTAAGACAGTGTGGAGGTAGGCTTAGAAGCAGCCATCCTTCAAAGAGTGCGTAACAGCTCACTCACCGAGGCTATTTGCCTCGAAGATGGAAGGGGCTAAAGTTAGTTACCGAGACCTTCGAGCACCGAAAGGTGATCTGGTAGGGGGGCGTGCCATTTGGGCGGAAGCTTCTTCGAGAGGAGGAGTGGACCGAATGGCATCGCGGATCTTGGTAAAAGTAGCAGATAAGAATTGTGAGAATCAATTCCGCCGAAAGGGCTAAGGGTTCCTTGGCAATGTTCGTCAGCCGAGGGTTAGTCGATCCTAAGGTTATTCCTAACAGGAGATGACCGAATGGGAAGACGGTTAATATTCCGTCACCATGAATGTTTTGCCATTAATGAAGGTTCGAGATAAGGGGAGTACACTTGCCTGTGTATTTCTAATTATAAGTGGATGGAGAGTTGTAATGACGTAAAGTCTGCAAAAAATTAGCAGTTCCCGTTTGGGAATTCCTTTAATTCTTGGATCCTGTGAAAACCATTAATGGGTCAAGTTCATGTTCGTACCAAGAACCGACACAGGTGCCCCTGGATGAGAAGTCCAAGGCGTTTGGGAATAATGGACGCGAGGGAACTCGGCCAAATAGCTCCGTATCTTCGGTAGAAGGAGTGCCTGTTCCGAGAGGGAACAGGTCGCAGTGGCAAGGGGACCCCGACTGTTTACCAAAAACACAGGCCGCTGCTAGTTCGAAAGGATGTGTATAGCGGTCGAAACCTGCCCAGTGTCGGTACCTGAAAGTCCCGTTCAAGGGAAAGAAGGGCCGATAAACGGCGGGGGTAACTATGACCCTCTTAAGGTAGCGTAATACCTAGCCGCTTAATTGGCGGCTTGCATGAAGGTTCAACGAGAGTCCCACTGTCCCCGCGTTCAGCCCCGTGAAATTGATGCACTGGTGCACAATCCAGTCTCTCCCACGTGAAAGCGAAGTCCCCGTGGAGCTTTACTGCAGCCTGTAGCTGTAATACGGTTTTCAATGCGTAGTGTAGGAAGGAGCTGTCGATGCTTGAATTTTGGTTCAAGCGGAGGCGCCAATGAAACACTTCCCTTTGAAAGCTGCGTTACTAACTTTTGTGAAAAAGGACAACTATTGGTGGGCAGTTTGGGTGGGGCGCCACGCCCCTGAGAATCAAACAGGGGCCCCCAATGGTTGGCTCAGGAGGGTCAGAAATCCTCCGTAGAGTGTAAGAGCAAAAGCCAGCTTGACTGTGTTCCGGACAACAAGGGACGCAGATGCGAAAGCAGGGTCTAACGAACCACCCAGTCCCCTCTTGATGAGGGCGGGTGATAAGAGAGAAGTTACCCCAGGGATAACTGAGTTGTCCTCGGCAAGAGTTCACATCGACCCGAGGGTTTGCTACTTCGATGTCGTCTGTTCCTATCCTGGTGCTGAACAAGGTGCCAAGGGTGGGGCTGTTCGCCCATTAAAAGGGATCCTGAGATGGGTTCACTACGTCGCGAGACAGTAGGGTTGCTTCTCTGTGGGAGTGTTCGATGTCTGAAGGGAAGGAGCCTTTAGTACGAGAGGAACGGGGGTTCGTGGCTTCTGGTTTACCGATTGTCCGGCAGGGCATTGTCGGGTAGCCACGCCATACACGGATAAAAGCTGAAGGCATCTAAGCTTGAAGCCGACCCTGAAAAGAGACATCGTTTGAGGCCACTCATAAAAGATGAGATTGATAGAACTGGGATGTAAGTATCAAGGTTCGCCGAGGTATTCAGTCCACAGTTACTAATCGGCCAAATGTACAATCCATGCTAAAGAACTTAACTGGTTAATCATACCAAGTGCCTATTTTTTATAGATAATAAAAATTCTAGGTTAATTTGAGAATATAAATTTTTGAAATATGTTACATTAAATGATGTAATTGTTAATGTTCATTCTTACGGTATTTTATATGAATAGGACAATGTCTTATTTTTTTGTGATTTTTCTATGAGTTTTAAGTAAATTCTTTACCTAAGGGAAAATTCTAAATGGTAAAATTTATGGTTTTGAGATTGTCAAATATTATAATTAATGATTACTTTTTTCTCTCTATTTGATTCAGTAATTTTTCTGCTATCTTTTCGTATACTTCTCTTACTTTTTCAGAGGCTTCTACTGCTGGTATTCCCTCATCTCCATTCTGGACTATTTCAGGGAAGATCGGTATCTTACCAAGAAATGGTATATTGAGTTCTCTTGCAAGCGCCTCAGCTCCTCCAGATCTGAAAATATCTGTAATCTCTCCACAGTGTGGACATGCAAATCCACTCATATTTTCAACAATTCCCAGAACTTTAATATGCATCTGTTCTGCAAAGTTTATGGCTTTTTTCGCATCTAAAAGGGCAAGATCCTGGGGAGTTACCACAATTACTACACCATCTGCCTGAGGTACAAGTTGTGAAACCGTCAGAGCTTCATCACCAGTCCCTGGTGGGAAATCTAAAATCCCATAATCTATATTGTCCCATATGGTGTCCTCAAGAAACTGCTGGACAGCCTTATGTCTAAGTGCCCCTCTCCATATTACGGCGGTCTTTTCATCAGGGAGCAGGAATGCCATTGATATGACCTTCACACCATATGGTGAATCTATGGGCAATATACCCCCATCCTGAGTGTATAACTTCTCTTTAGTCACTCCAAGAAGTTTTGGGTCATCCGGTCCATTGATATCAGCATCGATAAGACCAACTCTATACTTTCTTGCCAGAGTAACTGCAATATTAACTGAAAATGTACTTTTACCCACTCCACCTTTTCCGCTCATAACCATTATGATATGCTTTACGCCTTTGTATTTCGTTGAGGCCTGTGGAGCCGTTTGTATGGGTGGAGGGGGTGTGTTTATTTTTATCTTTCCCTTCGGTTGATAATTTGGATTTCCGTTACTGGTTTCTGTCATATTCAGATATTTATGAAGCTTATTTATGATTATTGTAATTTTAAAGTTCTGTTAGTCAGAACTATAAGGCGCCGATTTAATAGATTTCCTTAATAATTCCCAATCGAGAGAAGTGCTATTTAATAAATGTGGAAAAATCATATATAAATATGAATAATAACATACATGATCAAAGTGTTGCAAAATGAATCCTTCTGAATTAAAAAATAAATTAAAACTATTAAGAGAATTTAAGTTATATGATGCCTATCAATTATTGTCCACTGTTAACGAAGGGGAAAATAGAACCTTCCAATGCTATCTGCCAAATGCATCGAGGGCATGGATAGAACTGAAAGGCAAAATAATAAAACCAGAAACAGAGGATAACGCCATCTTCAGGTTCTCAATCCCATCTGCGGAACCCATTAGATCGATCCTCATTTGTTATATGGATAGCTCAGGGTACGTAGAAAAGAAGCATAATCCATATTTTTTTGAACCATATTTGAAAAAAGAGGATTTATATTCATACGTGTCAGGTGAAAGTTACAGAGCATACGAATTTATGGGGGCTCACCGAATAAAGTTTCCAGAATGTGAGGGTATAATGTTCACAGTTTACGCGCCAAATGCTAACTGTGTTTCAGTAATAGGTAATTTCAATCACTGGATTGCAGGAAGCCATCCCATGATGAACATTGATAATAGTGGA
>JAKAYB010000095.1 GCA_021826925.1 Thermoplasmata archaeon
GATAGCGGAGCGAAGCTGGGATAGCCTAGCCTGGTAGGGCGCAGGTCTGGAAAACCTGTTCTCTTTGTAGATCGGGAGTTCAAATCTCCCTCCCAGCGTGAAATAACCCACCAAACTCATCTAGAAGAAGTTTTATTTTACATTCTTTATGTACAAAATAAATTCCTTCGAGCTTTCTGTTTCAGAAATGTATTTGTCAATACCAAACCCATCTATGATATCCAAAGATTCTTTCATGGCATTTTTTCTTACTTCTTCCGAAAGAAGTGGCCATCTGTTAAAAATTGATTTTTCCTCGCTGGAATTATGTTCTTCGACTGTTTTGTAATACAATGGCAACCTCAACTCAAAATTACTGTTTCCTGAAGACAGCCATTTTTTCAAATTATCTCCAAGTGTCTTTATTAGTTTGTGATCCGCCTTTATTCTGTCTACCGTTTTCCTAAAGGATTCTTTATCTTCCCATTCGAATTCGGTTATTATAGGGAAAAATACCTTTTCCTCGACCTGAACATGACAGTCGTCGATGAAAGTAGCAAAATCAATAAAAATCTCAGTGTTCTTTCCTGGGATATTCCAGTGTCCTTTTGATCTTATTGCTAGATGATCAAGCATAAGCAACTCAGCGAGATCCATAAAACTTTATTCTGACCTTCTATTTACGGAATTCGGGATAAGTCGCCAAACGCATTGTTACACGCATCTAAAACTACCTATAATGTTCAATTTTCTTGCGTGTCGTCTATGCTTAGGAATTTTTGATATTCGTAATCGTCCATTTCCATTATGAATGCCCCCTCGTAGCCACAGTTGAGGCATTTATAGTGCCCTGTTACAAAAAAATATGAGGATAGAATCTCATCGGATTTACAATTTGGACATACTTTATGCACAATAATACAATACTTCCGACTAATTAAGGTTAAGCAAATAAAAAAATGTTATGGGAATTTCATTGCAAGTTGCTATTTACTGCTTAGTTTTTAGAGAACATTGGTTATTTGGAAAACGCAAACGCTATATCATGATATGCATAGCTACTACAATGGTAGCCCTACCTTCATTGAAAGAATCCGATGTTTCGCCTTACATATCATTTTCACGAAAAGAATGGAGCGCACTCAGAAATTCTACTCCAATGACTGTTTCAGAAGATGACCTAAGAGAGATCAGGGGGATCAATGAAAATATTTCGACCAGTGAGGTTGAAGATGTTTTTCTTCCTCTTTCAAGATTGCTACAGTTGTACTATCAGGCCCAGGTCAATCTGTATATTGCCAGAAGAACATTCCTAGAAGAGCCTACACGTAGAGTTCCTTATGTTATAGGCATTGCCGGCAGCGTTGCAGTTGGAAAAAGTACAATTGGACGTCTGCTCAAAGTACTAATATCAAGATGGCCAAGCAAGCCAAAGGTAGATCTTATAACAACCGACGGTTTTCTATATCCCAATGCAGTACTCGAGAAAAAAAACCTAATGGAAAGAAAGGGCTTCCCCGAGAGCTATGATATCAAAAGTCTCATCACTTTTCTTTATGAACTCAAATCTGGAAGACCAGGTCTGAAAATTCCAATATATTCGCATCTGACTTATGATATCGTGCCAAATGAATTTTCGGAGATTGACACTCCAGACATAGTTATTCTGGAAGGATTAAATGTGCTGCAGACACGCACGACACTAAGAACAAAAAATGTTCCAGAACTCATAGTTTCAGACTTCTTTGATTTCTCGATATATATTGATGCAGAAGAATCGGCTATAAAGAAATGGTTTCTGGATAGGTTCATGATTTTGCGCAAGACTGCATTCACAGATCCCAGATCATATTTTAGAAAATTAGCTGATATTCCTGAAAATGAGGCATTGAAAATAGGGGGAGAAATTTGGGATCGAATTAATGGGGTTAACCTCGTTGAAAATATAGCTCCAACAAAGTACCATGCCCACCTCATCCTCGTAAAGGGCGCAGACCACTGCATTACTCAAGTTCATATGAGGAAGATCTGACCGATGATTGCAGGAGATCATAAGGACAAAACATTAAGGATATATGCGGAACCATCAAAAGATGAATCTTTCCGATATATCATCGAACCGATAATCAAATGGGCGGGAGGAAAAAGACAGATCATTAACAAGCTGCTCTATTACATGCCATCGAAATGGAATACGTATTTTGAACCTTTTTTAGGAGGCGGCGCCTTGGTTTCCGAAATCTTTAGAATGAACAGGCTAAAAAGTGCTGTTCTGTCAGATAAAAACTTTGACATATACAACCTCTTCAGTGAAATAAGAAACAACCCAGAAGAACTCATAAAAGGATTGAACAATATTGAATATAGAAACTCAAAAGAGAGCTATTATGAGGCAAGGAGTGAATTTAACTCTATCCGCCGAACACATAACCTGCGCAGGGCCATTATTTTCATTTATCTCAACAGGCACGCATTCAATGGCCTCTATAGGTTGAACTCAAGGGGAGAATTCAATGTGCCCTTCGGCAGATACACAAATCCACATCTACCATCTTCGAATCTTGTAAACGCCTGGTTTTCTCTCCTAAAAAATGTGGATTTAAGGCTGTGCGATTTTCAATCTGCTACCAAGGATGCAAATGCTGGAGATTTCGTTTACTTTGACCCACCATATACTCCGATCTCAAAGTCGTCGAATTTCACAGCATACATAGATGGAGGGTTTTCCTACATGGATCAGGTAAGACTTGCTGAGGAAGCAGGACGCCTGGATTCACTAGGAATACAATTCATGCTCAGTAACTCAGACACAGAAGAAACTAGAAAATTGTATTCTTCATTCAATGTTCACGGAATTAAAGCTTCCAGGTTGATAAATTCTAAAGGTGAAAGGAGACAGGGTGCCAGTGAAATCATTGTAACGAATTATGCATAAAGCACCGTCAAGGGATGCTGATGTCCAGAACCTTCTTCCGCGACCGCAGTCCGGTTATAATTTTAACATTGCTCGAAGGGACCGAATAATATTTTGCAATTTGCCTTATCACATCCCTGTTTGCTCTGTTATCCTCAAATGGTTGTTTTGTGAAGACGTGGATATTATCATTTTCCTTTTCCACACGTTCATTCCCGTGACTGACAAGGACCACCACACGCATTCAAATGAAATTAATAACGATCTAAAAAGGTTTTAGTACGTTCGACAAAAAGACATCCTCTTCGAATTACAGAAGCGGCTCTGCTAAACCCTACAAATATGCTCTTCTATCACAGGATTCTTTGAAAATAACCTAATAATTCAAAATTCTGCATAGAGAAACTGTGGTCAAGTCCGGATTTACTTCGCAACTCGTCGATAATGAAAGTAATTAGTATGGGTATCGCTTAGCCTTCAAAACACGTGTTTCCATATTTTCTTGTTGCAATTCTACTGACATTCTCCCACGGATAAATCCATGAGGTCCCTGCTTCATTGACTATGCTCCTTTAATTTGATTCCGAATCCTCCACACCATTTCTTACTATCCCGTTCAGGTAGCTTATCAGGTTTCAAATCGTACATGTCTTGCGATACTTTGTTAAATATACTTTCTGCTATAGTAAAGATTTAGCAATTCGTCTCATAAGTGATAAACAGGAGATAATATATATAAATTGAGAATGAAAGCAAATAAATCATTATGGAACTTGTATAACAAAGGGTACAATAGACGGGAGAATTTAGGAACCGGTAAGAACGATGTGGTTTTATATTGCCATAAGAGCGTTAATATATCGGAATTGCCTGAATACCAATTCACGTTTAAACGTGTATATAGTACCAGCCTTCTTGTTGTCTTCTTATGATTTCAATGAAACCGCCCTGGGGAGTCGGTGAAACGCCCTTGACGAGATCTGATTCTTTCACGTTATTAAGCCCCATCGAGGTTCTGCACGCCATGACTATAACTTTTTTCTCATCCAGCATAGGCTTTATCATTTCCTCATTTGTCGTTGCTACTATGGCACTTTCAAGAAAAACAACCTCTATAGTTTCGACATCCTTTAGAACTGCAATGTGAGTGGCTACTATGTTCCCCATTGGAATCTTTTCCTTTTCTGATACCTGTATGATTGCCTTCATAAATTATTGTAGTGTAAATACCACTATAAACCTTTTTAATCCTAAATGTGAATAAATGCGGATATACACACATTAATGACGTAGGTATAGGCTAAACTGAAAGATACGTGAAATCTCTCTGAGAGTCGAAAATCAATTCCTGAAATAGGCCTATATGAGATTATACCTTAATTCCGGGGTTTCCAAATCATATGGTTTATATAAAATTATAAGAAATGGTGTTAAGGCAGAGGGGTGTTTCTTTGACTATCCTGTATCCTTGTTTTGATATGCCAAGTGTTTATTTGTTTTTACAGCACTTTTCGTCTTCGCACTGTTGGATTGTATTATTTATGACCTTTTCCCTCAATCCTTTAGGAATATCATATATCCCTGAAGTGATCTTGTGTAGACGTTTATTCCATAAGTTTTTGACTTTCATATCAGAGTGATCCGGGATCGTCAAAGGGATCTGTTAAAGATTCAAATGCGCCTCATTTGCATGTCATTTACGTTCTATTTTCATAAGGTAATTAGCGTAATCTATGTTTTTCATAACTTCGTCCCTTGTCTCGTGGGACATTCCTATGAAGAATTTTACATCGAACTTCTTTCCATAATACTTTTTCAGCTCTATTGATTTCTCCATTTCAGAAATATTATACCCGTCCTTATTCCATGATCGTATCTCTTCATCCTGTGTTTCCAAATGTATTTTCTCGTTGCAATCTCAATAAAGATTATTTTAATACACCGAAAAGATAGTTCATGATGATTCTCTCTGTTGATGGTGGAGCAACAAAAACATGTGCTATACTTTACGATGATGAAAGGAAGCGATTTGTGTCTTCGGGTATTGCTGGACCCTCCCATTTTGTTTCTGTGAGCCCGGATGTTTCTGAGAAAAATATTCGGGAAGCCGTAAACGAAGCTCTTTTAGAGGGAGATGAAAATATTGACAATGTAGACAGTGTGATCCTTGGCGTCGCTGGAGCAGGAGATTCTATTGAGACGACTGAACGTGGAGAAAAAATTGTTCAGAGAGTATTAGGTAGAAAAAAATTTGTCCTAAATAATGACGGTTATGTCGCATACAGGATGAGCAATTTATTCCAGGACGGTGTTATGTTTGCTCCTGGAACAGGGAGTGTCGGATTTTATCAGAAAAGTGGAAAGTTGAAGAGGATTGCAGGCTGGGGATGGTTTGCAGGTGACGAGGGTTCCGCTTCATGGATCGCTAAAAGAGCGATCACTCTTGCAGAGAGGCAGAAAGATGGATTAATACCTGGAGATACATTTGTCCGCCTCATAGAAGAGTACTTCTCAGATAACTTCAAGGAGGCCATAGGACATCTGGAAATAGTTCATGATAAACGAAAAGTTTCTCTTCTGGCACCAAGAGTTTCGCAGTTTGCATCGAATGGAGACGAATTGGCATTGAATGCTATAAGAGAATCAACCTATACTCCTGTATGATTGAGTTTCGCTCAATACTGGACATGGGGAGGGGCAGTGATATTTGACTGCAGGTTTGGATCTGCTTGGCATTGAATCTGCCCTGATCATTATCGCCGATAGGCATTCTCTTTCCTCTTGGGAAAGTTATAGGTGTCTGCGACTCTGACCGTTCTCCCCAGGTAGATGGATATGGGCAGGAAGGCTAATAAATGCT
>JAKAYB010000096.1 GCA_021826925.1 Thermoplasmata archaeon
TTTTGAGTGAATCTAACAAATCTATATATCAATAAATCATTTCCGTTAGAGAGAACGTGGGTCCGTAGCTTAGCTAGGTAGAGCGATGGACTCTTAATCCATAGGTCGGGGGTTCGAACCCCCTCGGACCCGTTGAAATAGGTACGTACGCGTTTGGACCCGTATTTATTTCATATTCGAGAAAAAATTTGTTCATTCTCTCCCTCACTGTGTTTGCATTAGATTCTGGATTCACGTGAGTATAGATCTGAGTGCAGGCAGAGACGCATGCCATAGGTGGGTTTACACAGATAGAATCTCATAAGGAAATATAACGTCCCACAAAGGAAGACGCCTAGCTTGTCTTTCGCTTCTCCATATCTCTTATTTCGTAATATTCACATATTTTGAATGTCATAACTAGGGAAGAACACGGCTGAAACTAGCTTTTCTCACATAAGGCAATATTCACTGAACGCTGAGGAATAAGCTCTATTTGCGGCTCACTATGTAGCTGCCTCAAACATGAGTAACAAGGATATTGTAACAGTGTCACCGGGTAAGTGGAATGGACCAAAGACAGATTGTTCCAATACAGTAACGTATACCTCCGCCTGTTTTGTGTCGTTGACTCTCCATAGACCATTAATGCTTATCATTAACCTCTTCGACCATTGGTTTTCAAATGGCATAACACTGTATGTTGTAACGTTCCGAATTCCTTGAGACTCATACACCACGTTTTCCACAGAAATGGTGCTACCAGTGACGAAACCCGTTGTATTCTGGCCGGTTTTTACTATGTTGACGACAACACTGAAACTATCCAGGCTGGGCTCGTAAACATTTGGCCCGTTAACCCAGGCATAATAGCTAGAGTTAGCCAACGGGCCAGATACTTCGAAAGAAATATTACTTCCAAGTGGGTCAAAATCAGAACTCTTGATAGCAGAAACAGAAGTTTGTTGAATTTGTGGAGGCATAGTTAATTCGCTTAACAGAATTAGAATAGTAATTGCAACAAGAAATGAGACGACTATTTTATGACTTTTTTTCAACTTAACCACTCTCCATGTCTCTCCTTCTGTTATGCACTGCACATAATAATTCTAGAAGATCGATTAAGCATCGTCTCCCATGTTGAAATTAACAGAACTTGAGCCGCAATCAAGTCCTCGGTCCAGACCTCCAGTTGTCATAGCAACGGTTACGCTGTACGTGGAAGGTTCAGTCGTGTTTTGGCCAGGGTAATATTCAAAGTAGTTGTAGTTCATATCATTGTCGAATATGTATGAATTTTTCAGTTGCTTCATTTAAGTTATCACCAATTGTTTCATGATACGTGGATAGTATTATATATAGTTTACTTCAAGGAAAAAAGTTGGTTAGGGGAATCTCATTCCATTTTCTTCTTTACAAAATTCATCACCTCATCGGGTTTCTTTACCAGAGACGGACTCTCTACCCTCATGCAAGGCATTCATCTTTCTCTCTGTCAAAGCATCGATCTGATCTACGGAATCCTCGTCTTTCTTCAGCATTGTGAACATCATTTCAGACAGTATCCTTGCTATTGCAACTATCGGCCTCTTCTTTCCAAGCCCCCGTATGTAATCGTCAGTTGATTTTTGTGCTTTTTCGCCGCTGCAATGAATTTAGTCTCACCATTGATCGTAATCTGTATGAGGCAATAAACATAGAACGAAAAGACGTGGAGAAACTGGAATAACACATGAATGTAGGGGGTACTCTCGAATTTACGCCCGTGGAGACCAGCTCAATACACGCAGAGGCAAATCAGGTCGCTAAAACGGGAAGCGCACTGCGTTAGCCGCAGGGAGATGCCACCATCTACTTAATGGCGTGTTCAAGTTTAACATTCTTTTTAACTTTTTGTTCACAATATGAATAGAGTGCATCGTAAAGAGGAAACTGTAGTTTCATGTTTTCAAAATCATCTTTCGCAATATTTCTGAATCCTAATGCAGCAGCTTCTAAACCAGCTGATTCTGATGGGGTATCTGGTATTGATGTATCAGCTCCCCGAACGATTTTCGCAAGTTCAAACAGCGCAGGATCCTTCAAATTATACTTTTTTATTATCGAATCAAAACTGACATACTCTTTTCCATTCTCTTCATAATGCATTAACTCGGCCCCAGGTGTATCAAAAGGAATAGCCCCTTCTTTCTTTGAGATTTCAATAACTTTATCCTTCGGCACAAATAAAAACACAGAGTCTTTATCGATAAATCTTGATATAAGCCATGGGCAAGCAATCCTGTCAACTTTTGCCTTTTCCCTTGTTATCCATTTCATAATAAGTTATCAATTATTAGTATAAAATTATTCTGAGGACGCTCGCTTGGGAATCGATGAAAGGCAGCAGCAGGAGTAAAGTGGCATGTTGTTTACATGTTTCATTCCTATACTTTCTCTTTCGATCAACCATAGCATTTCATTGTTACACAGATCTCGTCCAAATGGATTAATCAAAGGAGTCTCAAAATGACTCGAATTTACCGAAACTATAGTAGCATCAGCTTTCCAAACTCCGATAACATGTGAGTGTATGGGCTATTTCTTGAACCACTACCCTTTCTGACGATCAGGCCAAAGGAAATTAGCTTCTTCATTCGTCTCGAAATGGTTGATTTTTCGAGATTCATATCTCTCGCAAGTTCATTCATGGTTTTGTTACCGGCAGAAAGGCTATTAATTATGTTCTCAAAAATTTGATCATAAATGTTCATACTTTTGATCCTTTTAACGTCTATAACTGCTGTCTTATTACTAAGCTCGTCGTAAACTACCAACGGAATTATGCGCGAGCAGGCGTGTATTGTCAGAGCTGAAACTCCTATCCCCGATCCGCATGAGACGTTAACCCAAGTAGGTAAACCTTCATTTTTACATATCTTTTGAATCACTAGAAATATTTCGAGAAAATTTTCGATGTTGTTAATACGAATAAATTCAAATTTTACATTGATGGATTTTAGAAAATTAGTAACTTCATAGGTGGCGTCTTCATTGTCGGATTTAGGTCCAGCTATTACAACAAGTTTAGAAATTTTTGGAATATCTACGAAAAAAGGCCTCATAATGTGCTTGCCGTCTCTATTTAGAATAGCAATACTGTAGTTTTGATTCATTTTTATTAATTGTGCAAGAATTAATAAATCTATTGCAATGAATCAATTGACTTATATATTTACCCAAGCTGATGAAATTATGAATAAAAACATGGATAATAAAATTATTGAAGACGCATCGTATAAGAAAGACAAATATATTTTTTGGAAAGCTGTCTACGCTCTTTTGATCCTTGCGTTATCATTGTTAATTGCGGGGATATTAATGCAGGTTGTTTTCCATCAGACAAAGGCGCCTCTTCTACTTGGATTAATAGTGGCGCTCCCTCTTGCCATACCATTGGAACTCTGGAATTTCACTGATCCAGATACCCTGTTCCGAGTTATGGCTTTTCAAGACAGATTCTTAATGGTATGTTTTGGTTTTGCAATAGGTGTTGGTGCAATATTACTATATCTTGTAGCTTTGTTTACGCATCCAAATTTTGGAATAAAAGATTTCTTCGTACCTGGAATCGTGATTGGCGGACTTATATTTGGAGCAGGGGTCGGTCTAGCAGGTTATTTCCCAGGGACCATTTGGATAGCACTTGGGCAGGGAAGACGAGATGCAATATATGCAGCTCTGGGAGGATTGCTTGGTGCGTTTTCATGGTCAGTAATATTTGGAAACGTAAAATGGTTCTTCTGGGATACTTTAAATTTTGGGCCAATTACCTGGGCATCAATATTTGGGATCACAAGTAAAATAGGTGTGTTTCTAGTTAGTTTAATATTTGGAACAATCTTGATTGCCGTATTTCTTCTTCTTCCTAGATATCCAAAGGAAAAAATAAAAAATTCTTGCGGTTACCACATGCTTGGAAAAAGTAAGAATAAGACAACATTTGATTTGGTGATAAATGAAGATTTTGAAAAGTACCCGAAGGCGAATAGATACTTAACTCGACTTATTAATGAAAGCAGCATTGAAAACGCAAGAATGACCATTCCTCTAGGTCTTGCTTTCACAATCACAGCCGTGGCGGTAATAATATTACATCAGATATTTGGGGAATCAACGACATTTTCATGGATAGGAGCTCAATTGTCATATCTAGTGAATCCAAATTGGGCAGCATCAAACGCGTATTTCCAATTATTTGGTGGGCTTCATATCGTTAACGGAGTACCAATTAATCTTCCTTTTAGTGAGATTGGTTGGGAACCCTTTACAGATTTAAGTTCGTTCCTTGGAGGTTTGATTGCGGCTACTCTTATATCCAGAAGATACATGGGTTTTAAACCACAAGTGCCAAAGATATGGAGTAGAAGCCATAATCCAAAGTACAGACCTATCGGTGCATTCGTTGGAGCATTTATGGTACTATTTGGAGCAAGAATGGCTAATGGATGTGCTTCGGGTCATATTCTTAGTGGAGATATTCAAATGGCAGTGTCAAGCTTCGTATTTATGATGTTTGTTCTTCTTGGGGCGTGGATAATGCTTAGATACTTTATGCATATGAAAATTAACTCATGGGGATATACAAAATGAAAATTGCTATTTACAAGAGAACAATAAAAGATGGTGATAAGAAATGGCAAAAATACTTGTAATGCTTATCACAGGCAAAGACAACATAAACACTGAGATGGTTGCATTCAGCTTTGCATTCAACGCGGTCAAGAATGCAAAGGCAGATGTTGAATTCCTCTTCCTCGGAAGGGGAGTCCAGGCAGCGAACAAGCATCAGAAGAGCTCTCCACAGTTCCTGGATCAGATCAACATGCTCAGGAACGAGGGAATACCGTTGAAGATATGCAAGGTGAGCATGGCAGGTGAAGGCCTGACTGAGAATGAGATCTTCCCGGATATCGACATGGTTCTCGGTGGAGTGGAAACGAACGATCGAATAGAGGACGGATACACGGTAATAACATTCTAGGCCATCAAAATGTATCCGATAACAGATCTCCAGATAATTCTTTCAATAATATCAGGAATACTCGTCGGTTTCTCCCTCGGCCTCATAGGTGGAGGCGGATCGATACTCGCCATCCCCCTCCTGATATACTTCGTAGGGTACGATCATCCACACCTCGTCATAGGTACGACAGCACTCGCTGTCGGCATCAATGCATATCTCAATCTCATACCTCACACCCTTAAGAAGAACGTCAACTACAGAACAGGTGTGATCTTCACAGTTCCTGGAATAATAGGTGTACTTGCAGGATCAGAACTAGGTCTCCTCACCCCAGGTACATTCCTGCTCTTCTTCTTCGGCTTCCTCATGATCGCCATAGCTTTATACATGCTCAAGAGGAAGTGTGTTGACATATCGGAAAGAGAGAGGAAGGTCTCGAAATCATATCTCATCCTGATACTCACAGGCATAACTGTTGGCTTCGCCTCGGGTTATTTCGGTATCGGTGGAGGATTCCTCATAGTCCCAGGTCTTCTCTTCGGTGGTGGCCTCAACATCATTCAGGCTGTCGGAACATCTCTTATGGCTGTCGGAACATTCGGTGTCGTAACAGCAGCAAGGTATGCCATCAGTGGTGATCTCAACATAATCATGTCCGTATTGTTCATAATAGGTGGTGTCCTCGGCGGATGGGTAGGTGCGAGATATGCGAGCAGGGTACCAAAGAGGAGA
>JAKAYB010000097.1 GCA_021826925.1 Thermoplasmata archaeon
ATACTTCTACCATCATCTTCGCCGCGGGATGTTCAACATCCATTTCTTTAAGAATAGTTACGCCATCATTTGTAATGACAATATCTCCAAGCGAATCAACAAGCATCTTGTCCATGCCTCTTGGACCGAGGCTTGTCCTTACTGAATTTGCAATGGCCTTTGCGGCGTCGATGTTATTCTTCATAGCATCCTTACCACTTTCTCTTTTTGTTCCCTCTCTGAGTATCAATATTGGTTGTCCTGCTAACATAGTTATCTAACAAGTAAAAATAAACTTCTATATAAGTATTTCTAATTTTAGCTGTATATTTTCATAAAACGCGTGATTGTAAGCTTTTCGAACAACATTATATTACCCTATGTAATCTCAAAAGATGGTCAATGTTGAAAATGTAAAAATTGGAGAGCATCACTTTCAGTACGTAAGCATGAACCTTGGTAATGCGCCTCTTCTGATCCTCAAGGGTGAACATGGATATGTTATGTGCGGTTACCTGAGTCTAGAAACAGCCGAAAAGCTAGGAGATACGGCCATAAGAGTGACGGGCGTCAAGGATCTTGACAGCTTACTTGGTGCAGTGGTTTCTGGAATAACCACGAAAGCCTCGGCGCTTGGTATAGGAGTAGGAGATAAAGTTTCAAGTATTATTGAATTCTTGTAAAGCAGGGAAAAGACCAAAACGTGAATGACACAGCCGCAGTAGGTATAATCCGCAACTCCAGTAGAATCATATTAATCAAAAGAAAGACGTCTTCACGCGATCCCTGGTCCGGGCAAATTGCTCTTCCCGGTGGTCATATAGAGAATGGAGAAACCGTAGAGGAAGGGTTACTTAGGGAAATTATGGAAGAAGTTAGTATTGAACTTTCAACAGAATCTATTGTTGGTGAAATGGAACCCGCTTCCACCATAATTAGCCCAGAGCTCAAGGTATTTCCTTTCATACTCGATTATCCGGATCTTGAAATGGCCCATCCCGGTCCGGAGATAAGTGAGATCAAGATCGTTAATGTCTATGAATACGAGGAAAACACGACAGAGAGAGGACTACCAGCATTAAATTACGATGGGTGGTACGTGTGGGGTATGACCTACAGGATACTTTCCGAATACATTAGAGGAAATTTCAAATCTTATAAGAAGAAGTACCGTTCTTTCTGAATGATATCCTTATTGCAAAATCAGAAAATCCCGACATAGACTTCTGCAATTCTTGTAGTTTTCCTTTTTCGGATATGGCTAAAAGAAAACCTTCCCCACCACCGCCCATTAGACGTACGCCCTGCGCGTGATTGTTCTTTGCTTCCTCTATCAAATCGTCAATCTTCTTGTTCGATATATTTTTGTCCAGTTCCTTTTTGATCTCCCACCCCCTGTTAAGATCGCTGATAAACGAGTTTATGTCATTCGCTTTCACTGCATCTGACATTTTATACGCAATCGATTTTATTTCAAGTAATTTAGGTATTATTTTGCTATTCTCGTTTTCCGTTTGATCGATCTGGGATTTCAGAAATGTTGAGCTTTCCCTGGTCGATCCAGTGTATATTAAAAGCGTTCTCTTTTCAAGTTCTTGAACGAAGTCAGAATGATCCGAGAGGTCAAACATATTCTCAGAGCTTCGAGTAAATTCCATTAACTTGAAATGGCCCATGGATATAGCAAAAGGGTCCTGCTTTCCCAATGCTATATTGAAATAGTTTTTCTCTAGGGCGTACGATTCAGCTGCAAGGTCCTTTGCAGAAATTTCCTTTCCTTTGATAGCATAGATCAATTTCAGTATCGCCGTGATCAGGGCGCTGGAAGAACCCAGTCCAGAACCAGGCGGAACCGCGTTGTTGATTATCACCCTACCTTTTGATACACCTTTTGATTCAAAGAGCTTGTAAAGCTTACTTAATACATCGTTCGATTCAGAAACTAGAGTTATGCTCTTGAGAAAATCTCTAGAAGATAATTCAAGATCATAAGGATCCGGTTCATAGGTCACCATGACTTTTCTATCGATGGTTGAGTTAAGTACGGCGCCTCCATATCGCTCTATAAAAGGCTCAACATCCGTACCTCCTCCAGCAAAAGTAATCCTAAGAGGGCTAAAGGCTAGATATCTATCCATGTGTTAATCTCAGTCGGATTATTAACGCCTCATATAATTATGTTGGTACAAACTATTGGGAAAATATTTTATTGATGGTCGATCTTTTTAAAACAGTACCTTAACATGGAAGGTATATCCATTAAATAATATTCTAAGTTCATGACTTTTGACATTCATTATGACATCTAAACGCATTCTGGAAGGTAGCGCCATTGGAAGGAACTATCTGTTGAAGCGGTTTCACTTTGGGAATGAATCTTGCTCTGGTAATGGAAAAGATATATATCGAGGGTTTAAATTGGTGGTAACATATGGTTTCTGAAAAAGCACTTTATGCAATTATAGCTGCTGTAGTTTTGATAGGCGGCGTCGGTATTGGTATTGGTTATTATCATGCAATCACAACCGCTCCAGTCCCGGTTACTCAAAAAGAGACTTCCTTGACATTGGTGATTACGCCAAACAACTATTTCAAAAATGCAACAATAAGCCACAGACAACCGGCTTTCTATGTTTTGGAGCCTAATGGTACTCTCGGGTCGTCAGCAAAAATAGTTCTTCCGTCACATACATTGATTTCTCTTACGATAATAGATTATGACTCAGGTGTGGCGACAAACATAGGCCCGAACGGAACAGCAAATGTGACCTCTTACACAAACTTCACAGGCACGGTGGGTAATGTTGGATATGTGTACAACGGAACAGCACAATATGTAAACGGAACACTCTCTGGAAATTCCACGAATAATATCACGATATCGCACGGTGCTGGATGGAAAGTACACCATATGCCTTGGAATTCTACGTTCGGAGGTTGGGAAGTCACACATACTTTCACCATACTCAACGGAACTCAAATTATGTTAAATGTTCCTTCTTGGGCAGGGAATAATCCAAACGGTGGCGGGGTGACTCATACTAGTTTCTATATTAACCAGACTGGCACTTTTTCCTGGCAGTGTTTTGTTCCTTGTGGCAATGAACTCGATGGATGGGGCGGTGCAATGGCCACACCAGGATGGATGATGGGCGTAGTTCAGGTAGACTGATCGCATGAAGAACGAGGATAATAAGCCAGAAGACGAATCCAGGAGAAATTTCCTGAAACTAATGGGTGTTATCACTGTTGGTGCAGCCTCGGTTGGTGCACTTAGAGGAGTTATCCAAAATGTGATTCCTCCAGTTTCAAATGTACTAACTGCTTTTCCGGTCCTTACTTTAGTAGACTCCAGTGGAAAGCCAATCACAACAAAGGATCTGAAGGTTAATGATCCTGCAATCGTAACTTTTCTCTATCCACTGCAAGGAGAACCGAACTTCCTGTTAAGGCTCGGTAATTCAAGCAACACAGATATAGCAATAAAGCCTGTAACAGTGAAAATACCGATAAACGGCAGTACTTTCAAGTCCCCTGGAGGTGTCGGTCCGTATGCCTCAGTGGTCGCTTCGAGCGCAATATGTCAACACCTAGGGTGCGAACCACCGATGATTCATTTTTATCCGCCTAGCGCTGCATCTTTTCCTGGAAAGATTCATTGTAGTTGTCACGGAAGCACTTACGATCCATTCTCCGGTTTTTCTGTTGTGACTGGTCCAACTCAAAGGCCACTGCCAAGTACTATTCTTTCTTACGATAGTACGAGCGACACATACAAAGTAACAAGCATGGTAGGCCCAACAATATATGGAAAACCTAGTGATCTAACTGGTGCGACAAAGCTTCCGTCTTCGACAGGGACAACAGTAACAAATAGTGGCGTACCCAGTACATGAGGGATTAAATGACAGAAAAGAAAGAATCAATGATAGCAAGAATAATGAACAGTCCACAACCACTTCCGAACAGAGTACCTGACTACATGAGAAAGAAAGGAGGCGCGTGGTACTGGACAGGTGCATTTGTAATGTTTGCTTTCTTTTACGAGGTCATAACAGGTCTTATCCTTCTCTTCTATTATCAACCTTCAAATGCTTATGTCAGTACAACTAACATAGCCTATTCTCTTCCGTATGGTTCGATAATTCTTACAACTCACTTATACGGTGCCTATGCCATGATCGTTGCCATGTATATTCATCTTCTACGCAACCTGTTTGTGGCAGGATATAAAAAACCCAGGGAACAGCAGTGGTTGACAGGGCTTTTGCTCCTCCTTCTGACTTTGGGCGCTGGATTCTTTGGTTATTCTATGAGTGGAGATGTTTTGTCCATTGATGCTACCGATGTAGGTAGGGGCATTGCAGCCGGCTTTCCGTATCTAGGGGGATATCTCAGAGACATTTTCTTCGGGAATGGCACATCAATTTCCCTATTCAGTAGGATGTTGGGCTGGCACATTATTCTGGCCGCTAGCATTGGCGTACTGTTTGCCTTGCATTTCTTTATGGCAGAGTACAATACAATAATGCCATCAGGGAAACAGAGCCATTACCGCGCCCCGGCTATTGATCATGCAGATTCGACTTATAAGTTGTGGTACCCTTATAACATGGTTTACATGCTGGAACTTATGTTTTTTTCATTTGCGATTATAGTGCTCATTCCTTCAATTCTCGCCATATTACCTGGGGTCCCGGCTCTTTTCTCGCCATTTCCGCAGGTCGCACCTACAAGTCCATTGGCATCGACGATACCTGCGTATCCACCATGGTTCCTCTTATTTGTCTACAAAGAACTTGATTTTAAATTTTCGCAGACCATGGGACCATTCTGGGCCACGGTGTTATTTGTCGGCATGCCTTTAATATATCTTCTTCTTGTTCCAAAGTTTGATGCTGGCAACACCCTAAAATTACAGGATAGACCGACTACGGTCTCGCTAGGTATTCTTGGGATTGTTTATCTGGCGGGACTTTCGGCTTGGGGTGCTCTGGAGCCTGGGGTCCCAATAAGCACGATTGACGTTTTGGTATTCTTCATGGCTCCCGCGTTCATTGTAATCACATTAACGTTTTATATAGCCTCTCGTGTACGTTCGAACAGCATTAAAATGAAGAATGCAATCTCTGTCTACATAACCCTCGTCGTAACTGCATTCTCTCTTTTTGGAGACGTTATGATAATATATAATTACATAAAATTTCCAAGTATGACATACCTGGCGGCCCTAGTCGTCCTTCTTGCGATAACCGTCATCTCACTTGTTGTAGCCGTCGCATTTGCTATGGAGAAGCTTCCAAGAGATAGCAAAATTGGTTCACCATTGATTGGAAGGAAAGGACATTTGTTGGCTGGTACTGGATTTGCATTTGCGGCAATTGTGATCCTTTCGATGATATCAGTTATTACCCCATCCAATTCCTATAATAATTCTTTGTACGGCATAGGTCTTGGGGTACTTTTAATTTTGGTAGGGGGAATAATACGGCTATATCGATCTACTGAACTTGGAGAGTAGATTTTCCTAGAAACCCAGTGGCCCGATAAATCGTTAACTAAATCACATTCGGAAAGAATGTAAAAACTAATAAATAGAAAGAGAAAATGAAAGACCATGCAGAAAAACAATAGCTACTGGCATACAGTCCCGGTAGGTCCGGACCCT
>JAKAYB010000098.1 GCA_021826925.1 Thermoplasmata archaeon
CGTTACGACCGTTCCGAGGGTTCGGGTAAAGTGCATGTTCATGTGTCTTGGGCACAACCTCATGTGCATGATAAGGATGAAAAAGAAGGGGATGATAGCGTGATCTATGAAAATTCCATGAAGAATGAATGAGAAAAAGGGATCATTTCCGACTACATGGACCATGAATTCACTGTAATTTCCTCAAAGATCAATCAAGAGCCTAAAATTAATATGTTGTTAGAAATTGTCTAAGAATGAAGATTTATCTTTTGCATACGGTTGGTAAAACATCGACGTGTTGACATCATACTATATTTAAGCTAAAACAACAAATATGAAAGAAGAGAAGAAGTTTATTTTATCCCACATCTTCCAGTTGATCAAGACCGAAATTACCGCTCCTAATCTGATTTTTCAGCATCTTCTTAAAGCCTCTATTTCCCTTTAATGCTTTAAGGTTGTTCTTCATTGATTTGAATTCGCGAAGTAACATACGAATGTCAGCTTCGCTTTTGCCAGATCCGCGGGCAACTCTGGCTATTCTTTTCGCATTAATCTCATCCGGATGTTCCAGTTCGTAATAGGTCATAGAATCGAGAATCACCCTATAGTTCTCAAGTTTAGATTGTGCAGAATCCAGATCAACCGATTCAAGTTGCTTCGAGCCAGGCATCTTTGCCAGGGGAAGGGCGTTAAACATTCTCTTAATTATGCCTGGTTGGGCAAACTTTTCCCATAAGTCGTACATGTCTTTTAGGTTAAACTTTCCAGACATCAGCTTAGACATGGACTCTTCTGCTTCTTCCTCGGTTATGTTTGTCTCTTTGAACGTTTCGAGGAGAGTTTCCAGATCGCCAAGGCCTAGTAATCTTGAAAGAAACTTTTTAGCGTCAAAGATCTCAAGGTCTTCTAGGTGTTCACCTGTACCAATAAAGTACACCGGTGAATGAATGGCTGCAACAGCACTCAGCGCGCCGCCACCCTTTCCTGTCCCATCCATCTTTGTTATTATTACCCCTGTTATTCCAACAGCCTCATTTATAGCAGAAGCCTGTGGGCCAGCCTGTTGGCCTATCGTCGCATCCATTACCAATAATACTTCATCTGGGTTAATCGACTTCTTTAGATCCCGGATCTCCTCAATGAGTTCATTGTCCAGAGAGTCCCTGCCACTTGTGTCAATGATCTTTACCTTGAGATCCTTTAGAGCCTCAAGGCCTGCTTTAACAATCTTAACTGGATTCTTCTCATTCCGCTCTCCGTAGAACTGTATATTCAGGGACTTTGCAATCTGTTCCAGCTGATCGTAGGCTGCAGGTCTGTGAATATCAGCTGCTATTACACCCACGCTCAGACCCTTTTTATGGAAAAATCTTGAAAGTTTGCCAGCTGACGTCGTTTTGCCTTGACCGTAGAGACCGACAAGCATTATCGTCTGCGGTTTGAGTTTCAATGTTGAATTCTCGCCTAGTATTTTCAAAAGTTCCTCATAAATAATCTTTATGACAAAGTCCTGCTGGGGCATTCCTGCAGGTGGTTTTTCTTCGTTAACTCTCTTCACCAAGGTGCTAGTGAGTTCAAGGACAAGTTTTACGTTAACGTCCGCCTTGAGAAGAGCTCTCTGAATGTCGCGAATGATCTCGTCGATCATTTGTTTATCGACGTAACTCGAATTCGATATCTTCCTAATGGTCTCCCTGAGGGAGCTTCCGAGACCTTCCAGAACCATGTTCCATCCCCTATTTCAGTATTCACGCCACCTATATCCACACGATTCACAAGTATAAAATTTAGTTTCTGGTTCATCAGCTGAACGAGTTTGCTTGAGAAGATAATAAGCTCCTCTGTGCCCACACTTTGGGCACACTGCATCAGAGTCAAGAGGTTCTGCACTTTTCTCCTCGCGAATCAATATTACTTCTTTGTGAGAACTCTTGTTCACTATTTGCCCAGTATTCCCATTTGGGACATCCTCTGTGTACCCACAACTTCCGCATACAAGTTTATTACCTGAACGTGTCATGAGAGAACCACACTTTGGGCAGAACATAGGATAAAAGGAATACTTGATTGTATAAATACATTGACAGTATGAAAATTAGAAGAAGTATTGTTCACGAAATAAAAGACCGATACGTTGTATGCAATTATATTTTGACGATTTTGGTTATGTTTAAACACACAATGGATATTCCAAATCCAATGAAATATAACCGAAATAACGAATTTCTTTTTCGCTGTCTGAATAAAGTTAAAAAAGCTGAATATGGCTTTAATGTGTCAGATTATAAGGTTCTTCGAGAAAGTTACGCTAACTTGGTACTCCTCATCGATAAAGAATATGTCTTTAAATTTCCAAAAGACTCTGAAAACTCAAAAAGGCTTGAAATGGAGATCAAGTTATTGAAAATACTGAGTGATTCCCCGGTACCTATTCCACGCTATATCTTCACAAACCAGGATTGCAACGAGAAATTTGGAGGCTATACGTTTTTCAGAGGAAAACCCATCAACGAAAGAAAGAGCCTATCAAATATAATGCTTAAGCAATTAATAGATTTTCTAAATTTTCTCCATAAGAAGAAATATAGTGGACTTAAAGAAACAGGAATTAATTTCTACACACCATTATCCTGGAAGATACAGTTTAAAGATTTCATGAACAACGTAAGGCAAAATATATTTTCAGTGATGGATAAAGAGCTACGAAAATTAATAGAAAATGAATTTGAGAAGTTCCTCCAAAATACATCCGCATTTGAATCATCGCTTGTGCACGGAGATCTTTACAAGGATAATGTTTTAGTTCTAGGAAATAAGGTGTCCGCAATCATAGATTGGGGATATGCATCATTTGGTGATCCTGCCATAGATGTAGCCGCAATAGCAGTTGATTTTCCAAAAGAAGCGACAAAAATAATTGAGTCTTTGGATTATAAACTCGACGATGATGCGCATAATAGGATTGAGTTTTACATCAGGACTGAACCTCTCTTTGAAATTCTGAATGGGTACTTAATGAACAACCCCAGCATAATCCGTTCTGGATTAGAAAGACTCAAGGTATCCCTATATAGACAATTCATAGTTTAAGAAAAATACATCTTTAATTTGTTTCACCTTGCAGTTAAGGCACCTAAAATACATTTCATGCAAAGCGAATAAATTAACAAAATTTAGAATATATGTTGATCTTGAAAATATAGTATAGAGGATAATATAATGGAATCTATTTATTGCTGTGTTTCATTATTTCGTATGGCCGGATACGATGAAAATAAGATCTCAGAGATTTTAAGAAATAGCAGGACTGTTGCTGTTGTTGGAATATCAGATAAAGCCGAGAGGGATAGTTTCAGAGTCGCCAATTACCTGAGAAATAACGGGTTTCAGATTATCCCGGTAAACCCAGTTATCTCTGAATGGGAAGGCTTAAAGACTTATCCAAACTTAGTCAGTATTCCTAGAGATAAAAAAATTGATATTGTAGACATATTCAGAAAGTCAGAGGCCGTTCCGAAAATTGTTGAAGAAAGTCTAGAAATACACCCTAAAGTAATATGGATGCAGGAGGGGGTAATTAACGAGGAGGGAGCTAGACTTGCGAAGGAAAATGGGATTCTTGTTGTGATGGATCGCTGTATGATGAAAGAGCACAGCAAACTTAAATGGATGCCCGCGCCTAAATTTAAATATCAATCGTAGTATTCTCCGAGAGGTTTTGCCGGGGTAGCCTAGCCAGGTAAGGCGATAGATCCGAAATCTATTGCTCTTGTAGCTCGGGAGTTCAAATCTCCCTCCCGGCGCTTTTTCCCCCCTTAACGCGCTAAGATAGCACGTTTTATCCCGCCCAAAGGGAATATCTCAGTTCAGTCCTATTGTGGTTATCATTCTTTGATGTTTAAATGCCCTGTGGTTTGGATACGTCGCAAAAAGATAATTGTAATGTAAAGTAATGTAAAGTAATGTAAAAGTATATATTATAAATCACAATACCATACATATGTCAAAAATAGGATTGAAGATAGAACCGGAAACATATGAGAAATTGAAATGGCTGAAGACCAGGTTCGATTTCGTTTATGAGACCAACATGACATGGGACGAGCTTTTCCAGGCAATCGTAAAAGACAGTCTGCTAATTCTGGCCTATGACCTTAAAAATCTGAGAAATGGAAAAATAACTGTAAATGAAATCCTGAGTATTTTAAGTGGGTCTGACCAGAGCCTAAATGAGGAACTTAAGAACCGAATAATCAAATCGGCACTCCTTTCACGCAGCGACGTTTCCACATAGGGATGTTTTTCAATGACAGAACAGGAGAAACCAAAGATTACAATTTCGTTTACTGAAAGAAAAAGAAATCTGGGGTTGAATCAGCTAAAGAAACTGGTTAGGTTTTACCTTGTAGTGGTAATCGCAATAGCGGTCCCTGAAGCAATCCTGGACTTTACAGGCATAGTCCCTTTTGGTTTTCCTGAAGCTTTGATAGACTTTTTTGTCCTGGTCTCGTCCTTTGTTGCACTAGCGTTTTTCACAGTGCCCGTCATCAGGCATACAAGAACAAACAGGAGAAGATCACTGGCTATTTTGAAAGTTGGAGTTTCACTCGTATCAATACAGATCATAGCTCTCACAATATTTTATCTGGTCTTTCCTGGACTTGGAGGGCTAACTTATTTCGAAGTATTCCTTATTTCTGAGATAGCATTTCAATTCGCTTTCATTTTTATTACCAATAGATACAAGTTTGCCAGAAAATTTTTCTCGATTCAGATGCCGGATGGAATAAGATTGATTAAAGGCGTCGATGGTTATGTTGAAAGTATCGAGAGAACAGATTTTATTACACCGGACCTGAAAAGAACCGTTGAGGGCAGAATAAGGGGCAAAATAAGCGATGAAGAGTTTCTTGATGCCATTTCAGGACTGGAACCATCTAAGAGAGAACTTATTATTTCTATGACCAGCGAAATTGAATCAAAACTTAGAAAAAAATACCGCTGGTAGAAAATTGCAAAACATTTATCTGAGCTATGAAGATATTTTTTAACATTATCAGGACATACTTAGTCCCCCGTAATTTTAGTTTATAAAAATGGTTTGTGTGTTGTAGTTATTTAAAAGCTCCACTGGGTGTTTTGGTGCTCATAGCCTAGCGATACAATTACATGCATTGTTGATGACCAAGTAAGTGGACGCATAGAAGCTATTATTGTACCAAAATTTGGAACTATTGCTTCTGGGAAAAGACCGCTCTGAGTGTGGTTTGAAGCTCAAGAAAGCATATTCAGCGCACCAGTCATGTTGCCAACACTTTCATCATATTTTCCCAAGAAAAATTAGATCGTTAATCCTGCCAACACCCTTTAATCAAACGTTAGTGACTCAGAGATTAAACATTTCAACACAGAAATCCGAGAAAAAATAGAATTCAAACCATTTTGTTGTCTCATTTTTAACATATCATATTGAATATTTCTTTTATTTGAGAAAGCGGTGTAAAATTAAATATCCTGAACAGATAGCGGAGCGAAGCTGGGATAGCCTAGCCTGGTAGGGCGCAGGTCTGGAAAACCTGTTCTCTTTGTAGATCGGGAGTTCAAATCTCCCTCCCAGCGTGAAATAACCCACCAAACTCATCTAGAAG
>JAKAYB010000099.1 GCA_021826925.1 Thermoplasmata archaeon
ACAATGAATAAAAAGATATCCTTGCATATGTTGATTATGCGCTATCACGCTTTTTATTGTACCAAAAGATTTAATAGATGTTATTGCTATAAACGTCTGACATATAGTCAGGAGAAAAAAATGGCGTATCCTTCAGTACTTGAACCTTATGCAGCGTACATCACGTTGTTGCTAGTTTTTGTGGACGGTCTACTTTTCGGACTCGCGGTAAAAAAAGGTGTAGTTTCCCTAATTCTAATGGTGGTTGCATTCGTTCTCGCTTACTTTGTGGGTCTTTCTTTCATTCCTAAGGTTAACATAATCAATGTTATCCATTCAGTCATAAATTATATGGCGACAGTTAAATTTGGTTCCTTGATCCTTTCCTTTTCCCTCATTTTGTTTATAGTGGGATTTGGAATAGGTGCCTGGAAAGGATGATGCCTCCATTTTTAAATTTTATTATTTCAAAAAAATCATTCTTTCTATTGAATAAATGTTCCATTCTCAGTATTTGATAATGCTTTTTAGCCAATTAGAAGAGAGTTGTTCAGCTTTTTTCCTTAGAATTTCTCTTAATTCTTTTAGATAATTTATATCTATATTGTCCTTTACTGTCGTTTTAGTCTCTGAAGTACTTAGTATACCAAGAGGTTGTAGTTTAGATATTTTATCGGCGCTAAATAATGGAGGAAGAAGTTCTCTTGTATGTTTCACCTCGATTATGTATATAACGTCCTTTAAGTACCTGCTCAGTTGGAATGAAGAAAAATCCTCATCAAGCCTTATTTTTTCAAATGAATCTCCTATTTTGGAAAGCAATTCTTGGAGAGTTCGTCCGTTTTCAATGGAATATGATTTTGAGGGATAGAGGAATCTGATCCTGTTCGGAATTTCGTTAGAAAATTCCGGGTAAGCGTATATAAGTTGATGTTCTGGAAAAGGCTGAATATCTTTGATCATTTCATTAATATCAAGATGAACTTCGCCTTCTATGTTTGACATTAGCTGATGAGGAATAAAATCGTCAGGAATCATTAAGGTGTTCTTAAGGCTGAACACAGCATCTTCAATAGTCATAAGCCTATCCTCTGTGGCTACGGCCTCAGAGAGAAAAAGATACATATACAAATTGATCAAAGAACTAAGTGATACTTCATCTGGAATCCTGATAGACTTACTTTCTATAGGCGGTAAAGATGACCTATCACCCTTTAGCTTAACAAGATCGAAATCTTGTCCGTACCTTTTTTCATGATCGATTTGCAAGTAGCCTTGTCTTTCGATGATCTCTCGCAGCGCATGATCATCGACAAGAACGTTAACAGAGATCATAGGAATTGACCAGGGAATAATAGTCTGATGCTCAATATCGTTCGCAGAAGAAAATGGTTTGAACACTTTCTGCCTATAGCGTATGTTCCAAGTATCATGAAGGTATCGTAATATAAGCTCATCTATCTCAGGTTCTTCATCCAGCAAAAGCAATCACTTTCTCTTATTTTGACAACGGATAAGAATATTACGCAGATTATCACAATTTATGATAAGCAGGCCATAACGATAGGTTCTTCATTCTCTAAAGTTTGCCGTTAGTATCAAATTCTGCCGTATTCTTGTAAATTCTTGTTTTATGCGTGAACGTGAATTAACGGGTTCTTTGTTGCAGAAGTCTTTTAAATAAAGAATTCTTTTTATAAAATACCGCGATAAACATAACATGATAAAAAAAATAGGAGTTATCGGCGCTGGATCTATGGGTGCTGCGATAGCGGAAACTTTTGCCTATAATGGTTATGAGGTCGTTTTAAAGGACCAGAACAAGGAATTGACAGAAAAGGGTATGAAAAGCATTGAGAGGATCCTGGATGACTTCATATCTTATACTACAAGGACCCCTGAAAAAGAGATACAAAGAATTGAGAAAATTGGAGTTATATTGACCAACGAACAGAAAGATGTTATACGGAAGAACCTTAAGACGGGTATAAAGAAGGAGGACATAATCGCGAAAATACACCCTTCAGAAACTTACGATGATATGCGTGAACTGGACTTCGTGATCGAAGCAATCTTCGAGAACCAGTCCGTAAAGAACAAACTATTTGAGGAACTTTCGGGGAAACTCAGTGAATCCACAATTCTTGCCTCTAATACATCATCGCTTAGTGTTACTGAAATGGCTGCCCACTATAGATATCCTGAAAAAGTTATAACCGCTCATTTCTTTAATCCACCGTATACCTTACCGCTTGTTGAGGTTGTTCCTGCTATACAAACGTCAGAAGATACAATAAAAGACACATTTTCACTGCTTCAGTCAATGAAGAATCACAGAGAAAGTATCGTTCCTGTTAAGGCAAAAGAGAGAGCAGGCTTTGTTGTAAATCGCATCCTCATTCCAATGATAAATGAAGCTATGAAGGTTGTTGACGAAGGAATAGCCGATGTTAAAACTGTCGACATTGCAATGAAGAAGGGAGCTGGTATGCCGATGGGGCCATTTGAGCTCTCGGACTATGTAGGCGTTGATATTGTGTATCATGTTTTAGAAAGCTTTAGAGAAGCATTCGGTGATGAATACCTACCCCCGGAAACGATGAAGCAGATGATCGCTGCCGGTTATAATGGGAGAAAATCTAAGAGGGGATTTTACACATACTAGACACAACGCCATCTTTTTCTCATAATGTGAAAATACGTTAACCTTATTGTCCGCAAGAATGAAGTTTCCTGAAGAAACATTAATGATAACCTTAACGATGAACAAAGTGCGTTATTTATGCTGAGAAATGATGTTGAATTCAAAAAAAGTTTGCAGGATGGGAGAAGGGTATTTTATGAAGGTGCTGCGGTTAGTGATGTAACAAAACATGAGATTCTGAAGATTGCTATTAACCACGCTTCTGATCTTTTTAAATGGCAAAACCAGAAACAATACTCATCCTTATTGGTAAGGCCTGACAATGAATACGGAAATATCAGTGCCTTTTATGCCGTTCCAAAAACAACGGGAGATCTGAAGGAAAGGTTTGACGTCATCTATGAGACCACCCGTCTCGGCCGCGGTATGTTCAACATTGTAAAGGCAATTGGCTCAGATGCTATGTTTGCCCTGATGATAGTGTCGCGGATTATAGATAATGAATTCAAAACCAATTATTCCGAACGCATAAACAAGTTCTATAGGGATACTGTTCAAAATGATCTCGCACTGTCAGTTGCCCAGACAGATGTTAAGGGAAATCGTGTGCTACGGCCTAGCGAACAACCTGACAAAGACATGTATGTGAGAATAGTTGAGAGAAGAGACGACGGAATTGTGGTAAACGGTGCAAAAGCCCACACAACCCAGTCCGTGGCAAGTAATATGATAATCGCTATTCCTACAAGGAATATGACTGAAGCCGACAAAGATTATGCGGTTGCATTTGCAGTTCCCCCAAATGCGAAAGGAGTATCTTTAATTTCAAGACCAATGAAAGCTTCTGAAAGTGCAATTAAGGATCCTTCTCTTGTTATAGGGAATAACAATGCAGAAAATGAGACACTAACGATATTCGATCATGTCTTCATCCCATGGGAACATGTTTTCATGGCAGGGGAGTGGAAATATGCTGGTCTGCTTGCAAGTATGTTTCCCACGTATCATCGGTTTACTGCAATAGCCTACAGAGCCGCGATGGGTGATCTATATCTTGGTCTTGGTAAACTGATTGCTGAGCATAATGGGACATCAGAGACTTCAAATATAAGACGTAACATAGTTAATCTAATGACGTACAAGGAAACATTGAGGCTTGCTGGAATAGGTGCAGCGGAGTATGCTGAAATGGATACTCAAACAGGCATTTATGTCCCGAATAGGGTCTATACAAACGTGGGAAAATTATTTGCTAATCAAAACTATCTTGATTCGGTAAAAAATCTTGTAGATATAGCCGGCGGACTGGCATCGACGCTACCGCACAGCAGTGATCTAAACAACCCTGAAGAAAGAGAATTGCTTTTGAAATACCTTTCAGGTGCCATTGTTAACAAAACGGAGGAGAGAATCAGGCTAATATCGACCGTTAGGGAAATAATTTCATCGTATGGCGCGCTTTTCACTTCCGCTATGTTACATGCAGAGGGATCCATAGAAGCGAGCACCATTGAACTTTACAGGAGTTATGATTATAGCGAAAGCAAGAAATTGGCGCTATTTGCCAGTGGAGTAGTGGATAAATTATGAAGAAAGTATATGTAATCGGAACCGGAATGACGAAATTTGGCAAACTTGATCAATCCGGCAGAGAACTAGCCATACAAGCTGCGAAGGAAGCAATTCAGGAGTCGGGCATTGCATCTCGCGATATAGAATCGACATACGTTTCTAACGCATTTGGAATAGGGGAAAATCAATTGCACATAGGTCCAATAATCAACAGTGCGCTTGGAATACCAGAGGTCCCGAGTCTTTCCATAGAATCAGCTTGTTCCGGAGGAAGTGCAGCATTCAACCAGGCTTATATCGCGCTTTCGTCAGGCTATTATAAAGTAGCACTGGTTGTGGGCTATGAGAAACTTAGTATGAACAAGACCCCGGAGAACACAAGGTATTTTGCCATGGCGAGTGATCATTGGTACGAAGGCATAAATGGTGTGACCTTTCCCGGTCTCTACGCCCTCATGGCGAGCGCTCATATGCATCTCTATGGAACTACTGAAGAGATGCTTGGTTCTGTCTCAATAAAGAATCACAGGAACGGCACGTTTAATCCAAAGGCGCATCTTCAGAAGGCAATTGACATGGAGACCTATCTGAAAAGCCCAATTGTTGCGAGCCCTCTGAAGCTTTATGATTCATGTCCATTCAGCGACGGTGCTTCGGCACTTGTGTTGGCGAATGAGGATTTTAACTTCGAAGGCCAGGAACGGATCGAAGTCCTATCATCGGCCAGAGCAGGAAGTAGGGCGACCATACAGGATCGTGAGGAACTTACTGGTATTCCAGGTGCACAAATAGCCACTCAGAAGGCACTTAAAGCCGCGGGTATTGAACTGAAGGATATTTCCTTTGCCGAGGTCCACGACTGCTTTACTATAGCTGAATTAATGGCACTTGAGGACATCGGATTCTTCAGGAAGGGCGAGGCCGGAAAGGCCACACTCGAAGGGCAAACCGCATTTGATGGGAAGATCCCGATCAATTCATCTGGTGGATTAAAGGCTAAGGGGCACCCAATTTCTGCGACAGGTATCGCCCAGATTGTTGAGATTCACGATCAGATGCTTTACAAGGTAGATCCTCACAGACAGGTCAGCAATCCTTCGATAGGATTGACGCACAACGTTGGCGCAACTGGTGGTTCTGTATCCATTAATATTTTCAGGAGGTCGAGATAATGCATAATGTGAGGGATTATGCTTCAGGCCTTAGAAATGGCAAATTCCTTGGTTACCGCTGTCGATCCTGCGGTCACGAATGGCTAACATCGGTAGAAATTTGCCCCTTCTGTGGTTCCATTGAAATAGAAGATAAGGAGTTTCCCAAAAATGGCAAGATATT
>JAKAYB010000016.1 GCA_021826925.1 Thermoplasmata archaeon
AATTTGATCGAGTGTCCTATCCGAGATAGATGCGCTTTTCTTCACCTGCACAATAACCCTGTAATAATGGGAATTCCAGAAAGATATTATCGGTATCACAGCCTTGTCCTGTGCAGCGGCCCTTTTCGCAATAAAGGCAATCAGCAACCTGATTCCCTTCTCATGCCTGAGTCTGTCATTTATGATATGTGCTCCATATCTTCGGAAAGTCTTCTTTTGAATCGATCCCGTAAGCGAAGATAAATCGGTTGCTGTGAAGCCTATGTATCCACCGTTCATAGCATAGTTCAGTGACACGTCTACATATGGCACAATGCTTCCATACGGATCAACATCTATAAAATCGAAGAATTCAGAGGATACAACGCTCTCAAACCTGCCATTGATGACTTCAACAGATGCATTGTTACGCTTTACGTTTTCCTCTATGATACTGAACGATTTCCTGTTAATATCTGAAACAACCGAATCTATGGAAAGCTCAAGTGCAGCCCTGATAGCTCTTATTCCGGTACCACCAAACCCGTCAAGATATCGCTTTGGTTTGAGGACAGACAATAATGCCAGGGTGATATCTCTATTCAATCTCTGTTCGGCATTGTAAAATCCAGGACCTCTGACTCCTGGGCCAATGGAAGTTGTATCGCTGGAAGAATAGACGCTTGCCAATCCTTCCTTTACGATCAAGTAACGCCCTCTTCTCCTTTCAATACCTTCAGGACCTTAAACGGGAGTATGTTCCTGTTTATGGGCGTTATGTCGAATACCCTTATACCCTCCAGGCTTCGAATCTCCTGGAGGACGGGGTTTCTCGACTTTTTGTGTAATGTGACTATGAGCGGTTTTTCCGATTTCAGCGTTGTCTGTATTTCGCTCCTAATAGTTTTTGTTGTATTCTCAAGTTTTCCAATCTCGTCTATTATTATCACGTCGGCTTCCTCACGCGCCTTTTTAAGGCTAGGTATGAGAATCTCTTCGAGAAGCCTGGTATCAACGCCTAGCTTGTCTATCTTAACTCTCGATACTATCGTGGCCTGTGCAAACACAATCCTCTTTTTTGTGTTTATGTCGAAAAGAGAATATCCATATAGCTTGTTATTTTCAACAATTTCTGAAACTAAAACTCCCTGTACGATCTTTCCGTCTTTCTGAAGCATGTCTATGATCTTTGATACGGCCTCTGCCTTTATCGAACCAACAGGCCCAGTTATTCCTACCTTTACTGCCATTGCGATCCTTAATCCTCCACGTACATTAACGGATAGTCCATTTCAGGGATGTAGCGTAATCTTGCGTTTATTTCTTCATTTTTGTATTTGACCCTGAGAGATACATCAAGCATGTTCCCGGTTAATGTAATATATTTGTATAGGCCCTTGTGTTTGTTAATCATTTTCTTATCGATTTTGACCATGGCTGACTCCACGAACGGTTGAACACTTATGCTCTCTTCGATGGCCTTTTCCAGAGATTCAACATTAGTAAGGTTTAAAGGTGCACCGATGTACTGGTGGTAAACTGTTCCAAGTTTTACTCCGGCTTCGAATATTGCTCTCTCTCTGTCCGAACAGTGAAAAAATTTACTAGCGGGATCGCGCATACTTCACCGTGATTACATAAAAATGCTTAAATGTTTTTGAGCGCGGCTTTAAATATTTTTATATATAACACAGGAAAAATTCCGGATTCAGAACATTTTTATCTTGCTTCAAGGATCGATATAATGAAATAGATGATTTTGATAGTCCTCTCAGCACATGAACAATGATATTGAAACTTCAACAAGGTTCAGTTCGATGAAGAATCACTTCTGGGGTAGATTCATGGGATTCGGGCTGTTGGCAATAGGCATTGCCTTCTACCTCTACTGGTCGATTCTGTATAATACGTGGAGGGATGTTGGGGTAACGAGTTTTGTGATCGTTCTTGTGGTTTTCGGTGTTTTGGAGCTTCTTCTCGTACAGGCAAAAATTTCTGAAGAAAACTCGAAAAATTAAACAGACAATCTTCTTCTTTCCTCGGCTGTCAACAGAATCCTTATCGTTTTAACGTCTTTTCCAGTGGATAATACGCACTCCGAAAATGAATCAGTTTTTCCTCCCAGAAGGGAATGGACCGGAGCAAAATCAAAATCTTCCAGTTTAAGGACGTTGTTATGCTCACTTCTCATGCTTCTTGTCCTGAATACAAAAATCCTGTTGCTGTTATAGGCTATTGAGGCAAGCTCCGGTCTCAGGAAATCATCCACATTCTGTGACACATTTGTAATCGAGGCGTTAAAATGTCTTGAGTGCCTGACCATGGAATTTAGGGCGTTGAATCCCGCGGGACTTGACGTGATGATATGGCACTCGTCGAATATGAGCATTTTCTTATCGTTTCCAGCAGTCATAAACGAGTTTGCAAGTTTAAGCATCGATGTTATTGTACGTTCGTTGAAGTCAATTCCATCCGATAGCCTAACAATTACAACATCCTGATCGCCGGCCAAATTTCCCTTAGATTCGTCACTACCAAAGTTGTTATGTTCTGAGGATGTGAGAATCTTACCCCCCGCGTCTATATACAGAAAAATGGCTCTTTCATCAAATATCTTTGAGGAATATTCATTCAAAGGATCGAATATGAAAAATTTTTCGCATATGTGTTTTGTTATCAACCTGTGAATCAATAGCTTAACAAGAAACGATTTACCAGATCCAGTTTCGCCAATAATAAGCATGTTATGTGAGTTCTCGATGAATGGATCCATATATACTGGCTTTTCATTAATGTCGTCGATTCCGAGAAGAATGCCTTGTGGCATAACTTTTGGTGTGAAGTATATCGGGATTATACTGGATAGAGACTTGGAATTCAACAGGTATTTTTCACCCTTGGATAAGGGCAGAAAGTATGTGTGGTTTGAAACGAGTCTGCCAGGATCATTTTTAATTTCCATCCCAAGGTATCCCAATGTTTCGGAAAGCCGATCAAAACGATCCTTAAGCTCGACAGGGTGATCAGAGGATATCTTGATATGCATGGACGTGTTGAACAGCTTCGAATTTTCAGCATCGAGTTCCTGAAGGATTCTTTCAGCATCTTCTACCTGTCTCATCAGTGTAGACTTTTTGCCGCTCTTTTGATTAATTGAAGTGTGAAATTCAGTTTTCCGTTCGGCTATCATCTTCTTTATCATCTTTCTCTGAAGATTCTGGTTAAGCTTTCTTATGCTGAATGTTAACGTTACCGGGAAATCCAGGCTCTCAATCATACTTATATAGTACGGGCCAAGCTCGTAATCCGCATCATATAATATGCCGTCCGTTGAATTTGTGTTCGTCTCAATGAATTTTTTCCTTAACTTGAAATTTATTTTTAATGTCTTCTTCATTGGATCGTACCTAACCAAGCCACTTGCTCAAATATGAGAACGCTTTGTTTTCGTCATCAACAAATGACACGGAAACTCCGTTGTTTGAGAGAGCAGAGATCAGCGTGTCCCCCTCAGAGACCAGATGATTTTTAATTTTATCGTCGTTATCATTTCTACTTGCAAATGACAGGAGAATCATGACGGAGTAGCTGTAGTTATTTTCAACGACGAATCTATCGATCTCGCTATTCCTTTCTGGATCAGTAGGTGGTATTGATTCGGGTAAGGCTACAACATCCATGTCGGCGTCCATTGAATCGAGAAGTGAGCGTACAGTTTTAAGAAGTTGATTCTGGTCCTTGTGACTTAACTCCAGAAAATTTGTTCCTGAGCACAACATCATCACGTATATTCTCGATGATAGGAAAAATAGAGTTCTTTCATTGTGCTTTGAAAAATAGACATCAATTGTAATTGTGCCTCTTTTTTTCGCGAAAAGATAGCGAATGTTCACAAATATTAAATCCGAAAGTGGTTCGCCTCCCACCCTCATAAACATAATCAGGAATATCACAAGTAACGCAAGCAGCACTGCTAAAGGATTGATCCTTATGATGAGGATACAAACAGAAGCCAATCCGAAAAAGATCAACAGTCTTTTCAGCTCTATCCCGAACATGGTGGGCTTGAAATTATAAAGGTTTGATGGTATTCTATATTTCATCATTCACTATCTGGCTTCCTGTATTTCATTTCCTCATCAAGGATCTGTTTCCATGGAAGTGAACTGTCCGGTGATCTCTTCATATTCGCTGTCTTCTGTGGGATTCTATCTTGCAACGGAGAAAGAGCTATGTTCTTTACGCTGCCTCCGATTGAGTCAGATAATACTGTCCCTCCCAACCCTGACGTTAAACCAATTCCCCTGGATACCACCGTGCCCATTGTCAACCCTCCAACGAAACTGAGAAGAGGAAGGGATGTGAGCCCTCTTCCGGAGAAGAAGAGGATTGCGGGAACAACGATAGGAACGAACAGGAAAGCAAGCTGAAGAGGAATGTTAGAAGAAAATATGTATGCCATGTACAGAGAAAGGAGCACAAGAAAAGGATATACCATCATTTCTGCAATGAATTCCCAAACAATCTTCGCATATTTTTTTCCTATATTTAATGAGAATAAGATAGTAGTGAATGGAAGTATCAGAATCATTAATATCATGAGGGCTTGGCGCATCATTAGCACTCCAAAAAGAGATATGACTGCAATAAAGTAAGCAGATAGCACGAGAAACTGAAGGATTTCCTGATTTGCAGAACCAATGGGATGCGAAACCGAGAATTTTGAAAATCCACCAGAGAAATTATAGAAACTATACCAGTTTACGCCTATGTTTTTGAACAGGTAATCAAACCCCTGTTGTAACTCCATGAGAACACTCTCTACTATCATAAGGGAGAGAGCGGCTATGGAAATTGCCGCGACCAGTTTCATAAGATTATAGCCTGGATTTAGGGGTTTATAGAAGGAATTGTAGAAGAGCACAGCCAAGGATGATGCGATTATCGCTACAGCGGAAATCGGAAGGAACGCTGTTTTAAAGAGCATATTATAGAGATTCAGGAATGACTGGTTTTTTAGGTCCGGAATAAGGAATGCGTTGCTAGGGGAAAGCCCATATGAAATTGTATTGTACCAAAAGTATTGTATCAACGTCTTATAGAGCAGATTTATTGCGTCTATTATGTAGTACAAAATCCCAGTTGCGATCTTTAGTGAGATCATCCTCATGAGCCCGTGATTATGAATGTTACAACGGTGTATAGAACTCCACTAACTGCTATTATGTAGATGAACGTTCCAATGAGAGCATTTTTCATTCTTGCTTTTGCCTCATACCTCCGATTCTCGTCCGCGCCAAAAAAGCTTATTGCGATAGGTATCCAAAGAATCGCTATTATTATAGCAGATACCGAGGCAACTATCTCATATATCCTTCCAGTTATGCCAGAAATTTGTGATGGAAGGGACGAAGTCAAAGGTCCAAACAATATTGCACTTATTGTAATAAGTTCCATTGTTTAATTACATGCATTAGTTGTATAAATTATATTTCTTTTGGAACCTTCTTTTTTGCTTCTTGCAGGTTTATCAATCTGGCTTCGCTCCTCTTTTTCCCCTCGTTGAACCGTCGAATCGTATCCTCATCGTCAAGGGCCAATGAAGGCACTTCTGTTGGTTTACCATCCTGGGTAATCGCCACATAAGTAAGAAAGCAGGTTGTGGTGAATTTCTTGTCCCCGGTTAAGCTGTCCTCGGCATAGACATCTACTTCCACTTCCATAGTGCTTCTGGTTACATAGTTTAGTCTGGATGTTAAATGTACTATATCCCCAAGGTGAATTGGAGAAAGGAAAAATAGGCTGTCTATACTACCCGTAACATTTCTTCTTCTGGAGTGCCTTGCAGCTGTTATTGATGCAACATTATCTATCCATTCTACTAGACGCCCACCATAAAGATCGTTTATAGGATTTGTGTCCGTTGGCAAAACGATACGCTCAAGCTCGGCGAAGGAATCCTTCCAAGATTTACTTTCCATTGAGACTGTTATAGCTTTTTTTGTAATAACATTTTTTATTGTTAATAAATATTTTCTAACATGATAATAATATTCTGGTTTCTCCCTCTGATAGTTAAAGCTAATATGGGCGTTACATCGCACAAAATAATCATGGACGAAAAACTTAATAATAACTTAATCGTTAATGTCTGACAATGAATGCTATTCTGAAATTTATATTGCTAGCTATACCGTATTTTTTTATGGTACTCGGAATTGGCATATATAACCGAGTAAATCCAACACTTGGGGGCTGGCCTTTTTTTTATTGGTACCAGTTAGTGTGGATATTTATAGCAGCGATTTTAACATCTGTGGTGTATCTGTTAGAAAGAAAGGACAAGAATCTTGGAACAGGTGGTGCATAAATGGGATCATTTGCTCTTGAAGATTATGTCATATTCTTTGTAATAGTAATAGGTGTTCTCGTGGCTGGTTTTCTTGCATATTTCTGGAGAAAACCAAAAACAATGGAAGATATCTCTGAATGGGGTATAGGGGGGCATAGGTTTGGAACGGTTGTTGTCTGGTTCCTGCTTGGCGGAGACCTCTATACGGCGTATACTTTAGTTGCAGTTCCTGGTCTTGCCTCATCTTCCGGTGCTCTCGGAATGTTTGCTATAACTTATGGAATCATGATCTATCCGATAGTTTATGCTACGATGCCCAGGATGTGGAACGTTTCAAAGAGAAGAGGCTACATTACAGCTGCAGATTACGTAAAAGATAGATTTTCCAGTAGATCATTAGCTATGCTTATAGCGCTGACTGGGGTCGTTGCTGAAATTCCTTACATCGCACTGCAAATTGTGGGTATAAAATTCGTCATGGAATCCCTGGCAATACCTGCCACAATTGGTCTTTCGATTGCATTTCTCCTTGTGGCCGGTTTTACTTTTTTCAGTGGGTTAAGAGCGCCTGCACTTACGGCTATAATAAAGGACGCAATAATATGGGCCGCAGTGATTGTAATAGTCATTTATGTCCCGATAAAACTGGGTGGATTTGCGCATATGTTTCAGAGTGCCGCAGCAATTAACCCTATCACGGTAAAGTTAAGCCCATCTCTTGAGCTTGGATACGTTACACTGGCATTGGGGTCTGCACTAGCACTTTTCCTTTATCCGCATGCAATAACCGGAACGCTTGGTGCAAAGAACACCAAGACAATTCGCAGAAATTCAGCTCTTTTGCCTCTATATAACGTACTTCTTCTTTTTGTGGCAATTATCGGCATAGCTGCCGTTGTTCAACGCGGTTCTCTCTACCCATCGAGTCTGAGCAGCCTTGCATTTCCAGACGTGGTGCTGAAAATGTTTCCATCAGCATTCACTGCATTTGCTTTCGCTGCAGTTGTAGTTGGAAGCATAGTTCCAGCTTCTATAATGGCTCTGGGTTCTGCAAACCTACTTACAAGAAACGTTTACTATGAATACATAAATCAAAAAGCATCATCTAAGACCCAGTCTTGGCTATCTAGATTTCTTGTCATAGCCATAATCGTGCTTGCGCTCTTGTTTTCATTCATTCCAGTTGCCTCCAAGGACATAATATTCCTGCAAACATTTGGCGGCGCATTTATCCTTCAGACTCTGCCTGCGGTCTATCTCTCACTCTACACGAGAAAATTGAATAAGTGGGCAGTCGGCGCAGGGTGGCTAGTTGGACTGGGATCTGCGCTCTATTTCCTGTTCGAGATAGCGTTCGCATCGAGTCTGTATAAACCGCTGGACTTTATTTACATAGGCATTTTGTCTCTTGTCCTGAATCTTGCAACGGTTGGAATAGGTATGCTTATATTTTACCTCACTGGAAAGGTGAAGAACGAGGGAATAATATGGGATTCTGAATTCCAGGATTTCGAAAAATAACTTTTTTTGATAATTTATTAATTTTCAATTTATTTATACTTTAACAATTTTATTTATCAAATATGTGTGCTTAAAATCACCAGCAATTAAAAAATAATACATGCTATTACCGGATGTGTCAATTGAGGGAATCGACGCTGAGAAATCGTTGGCCGCCAAGGAAGCTGTGGATCTAGTTAAGGATGGTACTGTCGTTGGATTAGGTACAGGATCTACCGTGGCATATTTTATAAAACATCTCGCTGAAAGGATTTCTGATGGCCTAAATATAAAATGCGTGGCTACATCGACAGACACAAAGACCATGGCAAGAAAACTTGGAATAAAAGTCGTTGAAAGCATACCTGATGGCATTGATTTGGATGTAGACGGAGCAGATGAAATTGATCTACACGGTAATATGATAAAAGGTGGAGGGGGAGCTTTACTAAGGGAGAAGATTGTGGCAAGCAGGAGCAAAAAAATTTGTATCATCGTCGATAGTTCAAAGCTAAAATCTGCGGGTATAGGTAAATTCACGGTACCGATAGAAATATTCCCGTTTCTAAGAAATACAACTGTTGAGATGCTGGAGGATATGGGCGGCAAGTGCGCTTTACGGGATAATGGCGCTTTCAAGACCGATAACGGGAATCACATAGTTGACTGCGATTTTGGAATTATTGCAAACCCAAAACTCCTGGAAAGAAAAATAAAGATGATCCCCGGGGTCGCTGAGGTTGGGATTTTTACAAACCTGTGCGATCTTATAATTATCGGTGAAAAAAATAATGTTAAAAAAATTGAAGTGAAAAGGTCTAAACGCGGAATCCTTTGATTCTGCTAATATTCTCGTTTATCTCGTTTATTTTGTTTGCCTGTGTTTGAATGATTTCATCGAGAATCTCATTGAAGTTCTTTGAAAGCTTGTATCCGTGTATTGGTCTGCCTTTTCCTTCTCTTTTTAGGTTCCTTTTGGTTATCCAGCTCTTACGTCTCAACCATTGCATTGCAACAGAAACCTCAGGCTGCCTAAGTCCGGTTTCTCTCTCTATCTCTACACTAGTAACCTCATCTTTGTCCCTGATGTAAACAAGCGTGTACGCTACGCTACGTGGGATATCCGAAAGGATAAGGTACTTTGCCAGTTTATCACTCAATTCCGAAAGTGTCATACGATCTATCCCTAATATTATAATTATATATATATGTAACTATATTGAATAATTACTTGTATATCTCTTTTACGCAAGACTGGAATGCGACATCCTCGCCCAAGAAGAACGGAGATTTTTAGCTCATAAACACTAAAAAAATTATTACGATTTGGCCAATGCTTCCAGTTTGCTTATAACAGTATAAAGAGCTGCCCTGCCATGAGATGGTACATTCGGATCATTAGCCATTTCTTCAAGTACCGATACGGCAGACGCACACTTGATATCCAGACTTTCCTTTCCTGTCATAAGTCTATTCTTTGAATCTGTTGCATTTCTCCTCACATTCCTTGGAACTGTAGTATCTTGCGATAACTCGTCCAGAAGGAACAGAACCTCATCATATAGCTGTTTATCCATAATATCACGCTCCAATCCTCCTTCCCATTTCCTTCTTTATAGATAGTACCATCATTGTCTTGGACTTCTTAACACCCTCAACATTTACCAGCTCTTTAACTAGGAAGTCCTGAAATTCATTATAATCCGGAAATCTCACCTTCAGCATTATATCATAATCCCCGGTAACAACAAACACATCTTCAACGTGCTTCATTGTGGAAAATTTCTCTCCAACCGTCTCTACCATATCCATGTCAGTCTCTATGCCTATCAAGGCAGTTACTATCCTTTCCCCGTAATACTTTTCCATTGAAACAGAAAGCTCTTCAGAATCCATATACATCACTTCAGAAACATGCTAACGTTAGTTGAAGGGTATCGAACGATCCGTTTTAACGTTTTGTTGTCTTCCATTCTCAGCTTGTAGAATGTCAATATTTTTAAGGTGTATGAATATTCACGGTTTACAAAACCCGGCTTAGCTCAGTTGGTAGAGCGGCGGACTGTAGAGGGAATCCACGGCTGGAAAACCGCCGTAATCCGCAGGTCTCTGGTTCAAATCCGGAAGCCGGGATATCTCGTCCCAAACGTATATTTTGATATATTTTACTCTCTAATATTTTTTCTTAGTCTATTGACATAAAGTTCTTTCGCAATTTAAAATCCGCAGGACGACAAAAGATCGTATGCGATCATGTCATTCACGCAAGAATACGTCTGTAGCGTGGTACAAACTACAACAGTCCAAGCATGACCGTGGAGGCTGGCATCGTTCAGAGCCTAGGCAAGGATTTAATTATCATGTATCCGACTATGTAAGATATAGCCGCCATGTGGCCGGCAATTAAGATTACGACAGTGGCAAGTATGTTTAAATCGCCCCGGATGTAAAAGAAGAAAAAAATTACATAATATATTGAAAGTGCTATAAGTGTCCATATTACGTTTTTCTTAAGGCCGGATTTAGAGTGTGTCAGTGTTATTTTTTCCTTATTTTGAATTATCGTTCCCAGACCAAGGCACACCGGACAGACATCTTGATGCGACTTTTCGTCAGTAATAAACCCTGTCCCGTTGCATCTTTCACATATGACCTCTTCTTTCTTATCCAATGATCAACAATAGATCATCCTACAATATAGCATTTGTCAAAGACCTTCCATTACGAACATCTGGAAACACATTGCAGTTCTAAACGAACTCAATTGATCTATCTCATGTGCATTAATGCATTAAAATCTTGCTCAATATTTCAATCAAACGCAATTCCGCTCAGTCTTACTGCAAAAACAAGAAAGGCGGTGTGGCCTATCATATTATTGTCCGGCCTCACCGAGGATTCCCTGACTAAGAGATTCCTTTTCACGATCTCGAACGTTTCAAGATAATAAAATCCAAATTTATGCAAGGACAACACTGTTGTCTCAACCTGGTTGAAAGTTGGGAGATAGCATGAAATAATGGATCCAGGCCTGGCATACCTTGAAATATTTTCAAGGGCATTCCAAGGCTCAGGAATATCGAGTACTGTAGCATCGAATTTGCGATCTAGTTTTACAGTGGTAATATCTCCGTTAATCAATATCCAGTTTTTGAAGTTAGAAATTGTTGATAGATTCTTCTTTGCAAGCTCGACATATTTTTGTTCCTTCTCAATTGTTACGAGTGATCCAATGTTTCCCAAGGATGTAAGTATAGAATAGCTCAGCGCTCCCGAACCTGCTCCTGCTTCCAGAACATTCATTTCTGGGCCAATGTTGCAATATCTTATTATAATAGATGCATCCCAGGGCTGTATTATCTGCGCTCCACGTTCAGCAAAATCCTTGAAGTAGACGGGGCTTGCTGCCATGGCTATGTACCGGTCTCTACCGATCGAAATTGTATCGCCTGGAGAAACTGCGAGATTTGAATCCAACTGTACTTTTTTCCCCCTTATTACTGCAACGTTTGCTCCCGTATACAATAAGCCGGAATCATCAGATGATTTCAAAATGAGAATCCTGCCTGTACTGTCTATTTTAGTATTTTCCGCCATAGTAACCAATCATTATGTCTGATACATTATTTTCTGTGAAGCCTGTAATTATTGCCGATCTTTTTTTGTTCAGGAGATTATAGGTATCATTTTTTTCAAGAGATTCATCTATCTCAGCTTTAGAAGTTTCGTTCAGAAACTCCCTATCAACAATACCCCCCATTGCAGGGGAAATCCCATCTATACCATCTGTCCCGATGCTTGAGAACATGAATTCATCATCCTTTTCCATTAGCCTTGCCACCCTGACAGAAAGCTCGCAATTTCTCCCCCCTATCCCGTTGCCACGCACATCCACAGTTGTTTCGCCACCCCCAACAACATAAGACGGTCCCAAGTTGGAATAGGCTTTCTTCATCTGTTTCACAAAGTACTCGCTGGAATCCTTTACATTTCCCTGTATGTTTGATCCCAAATCTACAACGGAATTGCCATCATTTCTAAGCTTGTTAACGAAGTATTGGACGATATCATGGTTTTTTAGAATGATTTTCTGCTTAACCCTCTTAAACGATTCGTCTGGTATCTTGTAATCTATGTACCCGTCATCTATCTTCTTCAGATCAGGACATAAAGGCTCAAATTTTTTAATAATACTCTTTCTTTCTTCTTTAGTCGTTTGTGCCCTTACGAGTGGGCCTGAGGCTATTATATCTTCCCGATCTCCCGGAACGTCTGATATTACGAATGAAAAAACTCTGGAAGGGTACAGTATACCTGCGAGTTTCCCCCCTTTAACCTTTGAAATGGATTGTCTCATGGCGTTCAGCTCGTCAATGTTCCCTCCATTGTTCATCATGCACTTTGAAATAGAAGCAATAAAATCATACGTGATCCCGTCTTCCGGAATCTCGAAGAGTGCGGAGCCGCCACCAGAGATAAGCACAAGGACAGTATCATCTTCAGACAATCTACTCAATTTAGAAAGAAGTTTTCTAGAGGAGACCTCAGTATCTGTCCCTATGATAGGATGATTTCCCTTTAAAATCTCAGGGCGTCCTCCGTAATCTCCAGTTTCAAGATTTTTAGGGACAATTACCCCACTATATTCTGCCATTTCCGATAACGAATCTGGTATACCTCTGAACATTGAAAGAGAGCATTTACCAAATCCTATTATAAAGAGTCTTTTTGAATTTTGAAATACAGCTTTTAACGAATCAATCTCCTTTCTCATTATTGTCGCAGGATAGAATTCAGAAATTGAGCGATCAACCAAATCAAGGATCTTTCGGCGCAGGTTTGATGTCCCGATTTCCTCATAATTTTGGATGAGATATTTTGAATTCGGCATTATTGATCTTAAAAGATAATGAATTGTAGAATAAATAAGATGGTAAAAATCGAACCCACCTGCATATAAAACAAATGAAATCCTTTTGTTTGAATGGATATCACATGGCTAGGTCAAATTCTATATGGTATCATAAAATAACTGGTTATGAGTTTAGATCGTTTTTTCTATCCAGAAAGTGTAGCAGTAATTGGTGCATCGAGTGACGAGACAAAGATTGGTTACGAGATTGTTAAGGACCTGAAGGATGGTGGCTATAAAGGTAAAATAATTCCAATAAACAAGAAAGGAGGGGAAATTCTTGGGTTCAAAGCGTACCCATCTGTGCTTGATTATCCTGATAAAATCGATATAGCAATACTTTCCATTCCCGCAAAATTTACGCCTGACGCAGCCGAGGAATGTGGAAAGAAAGGAATTTTTGGAATAATAGTAGTTGCATCCGGTTTTGCTGAGGTTGGAAATGTTAAGTTAGAGGAGCAACTTGTTTCAGTGTGCAAGAAATATAACGTTCGCCTGCTTGGACCGAACGTAGTCGGTACTCTTAATAGCGTAATAAAGATGAATGCGTCATTTGCCCCTTATCTTCCATATCCTGGATCTATAGGGATGATTTCCCAGAGCGGTGCGATGATCATTGCGCTCGACGCCAGGACACTGCGAGACAAGATAGGTATGTCCCATCTTATAAGCATAGGCAACATGGGAGATTTAGAATTCTCAGAGGTAACGGATTTTCTGAACTCCGATAAAAATGTATCATGTATATCTCTCTACACCGAAGGTCTGAAACAAGGGCGTAGATTTATCGAAACAACAAAGAGGATCACAAAGCCAATAATAATGCTTAAATCGGGAGTTTCACAACACGGGACTGTAGCGGCTGCTTCCCATACAGGTTCACTCGCTGGATCGCACAAAGTTTACGATGGTGCTCTGAAGCAAGCTGGTGTTGTGAGAGCCTACAGTATAGACGAACTTTTTGATTTTTCACTTACGCTTTCATTGCAACCTGAAATGAAAGGAGATCATTTGATCGTAGTAACAAATGGTGGCGGAATCGGTGTTCTAGCTACGGACGCCGCTGAGGCCAACGGCATTCCTTTGAATGATCCAGCCGATGAACTTAAGCAGAAAATTGGAAGTATTATCCCGTCTTTCGGTAGCCTGCGAAACCCAATAGACATGAGTGCAATGGCTACAAGGAAGATGTATGCGGACACGATAAGGACTGCAATGGAAGATGAGTCTGTAGATGCAGTTCTTGCCATGTACTGTGAGGTCGCGGATCTCGATCCACTTGAGGCTGCAAAAGGGATCGAAGACGCCTTTACTTCAACAAAGAGGCGTGTCCCACTTGTAGCTGCTTTTGTCGGTGGAAAAGCTTCCGATAAGGCTTCTGATTACCTTATAGAGAATAAAATTCCCTCATTCAGCGCTCCTGATCTGGGTGTAAGGGCTATTGCTGCTTTGAGGAAACACAACATTCTAAAGGGCAAGATTTGCAACTCTCCCGAAAAACCGCATGGAATGCAGAGCGATGAGGTAAAAAGCAGGATAAGCAGCTTCATTTTGTCAGGAAAAAATTCACTTGATGAGAGGGATTCGAAGGAAATTTTTTCACTCTATGGAATAAAGGTTAATAAGACAATTCTTGCCAAAACAAAAGAAGAAGCAGAAAAATTGTCAAAGGATCTTGCATTTCCCCTCGCAGCAAAGATAGAAAGCCCCGATGTACTGCACAAAACCGACGTTGGCGGCGTTAAATTGAATCTATCTTCTGTGGACGAGGTCAGTAAGGCCTTCGATGAGATAGTCTCAAACGTAAGAAGAAACGTTAAAGACGCCAGAATAGATGGTGTGGTTCTCCAGGAAATGGTTCAGGACGGAATAGAGACAATCATCGGCACCGTTAACGACCCAACATTTGGCCCTACAGTGATGTTCGGCACTGGCGGTATAACCGTACAGGTCCTAAAAGATGTCTCGTTCAGGGTTGCTCCCTTGTGCCGGTCGGATGCGTATGACATGATAAATGAAACACTCGCAGGAAAGCTCATGAAGGAATTCCGTGGTCGAAAGGCACTGGACTCCGAAGCCGTTGCGGATGCCATAGTTAGATTTTCATGGCTGGCTTATGAGCACCCTGAAATAAAAAGCATTGATGCAAATCCAATGATAGTCAACGTCGATGGCTCTATTGTCGTGGACGCCAGAATATTACTTTAATACTTGGGAGAAAATATCTATAGATGCCCCGGAAATATTATCCCCCCATTGTGGTTAACAATGAACGAATGCTGATCGATGGCTGCGATCTTGAGGAGATTGCCAAAGGTTTTGGTACGCCACTATATGTGACATCATCCAACAGAATAAGAGAAAATTTTGATAGATTGAGAAAAGCCCTGAGCAATAATTTCAAGAATTTTGAAATAAAATATGCGGTAAAGGCAAACTCAAACCCACACATAATATCTGTATTTTCTGAGCTTGGATCTGGCGCGGATGTATCAAATCTGAACGAGCTTAATCTTGCTTTGAAAGGGGGTATTCCGTCTGAAAAAATTATGCTCACATCCAATAATCTGCATCAATCTGAAATGGATGAGATTGCGAAACAAAATATAGCCATAAACTTCGATGACATCGGCCAGCTGGAGAGAATGAAGGCTAAATTGCCAGACCTTATTTCATTTAGATTCAATCCTGGAACTGGACATGGCTATTTTCCAGGAATCACCACTGGTGGCGTGAAAACGAAGTTTGGGATTCTCGAGGATCAGATACTAGATGCGTACCGTAAGGCCAAGGATCTCGGTGCGAAGCGCTTTGGCTTTCACTACATGGAAGGCTCTGGAATTCTTGATCCGCAAGTATTCAGAAATACCTTTTCAAAAGCCATGGAAGTTATGTTGAGAATTCAGGAAAAATTAGACATTGAATTTGAATTCATAGATGCAGGCGGTGGTCTTGGCGTTCCTTACAGGCCTGAAGAAGAGCCGCTGGATATAGCTGAAGTTTTTAGTGCATTCAGATCGGTTTTTGACAAAAATAAGGTAGACAATGAAAATTTAAAAATTATAATAGAGCCAGGAAGGTATCTTGTAGCGGACACGACAGTGTTGATTGGGCAGATTACAAACATAAAAAATAGTTCCGAGTTTTTCGTTGGTACCGATATAGGAATGAGCACACTGCTCAGACCCGCACTCTATGGCGCGTATCATGAAATTTCACTGGTGAACAAATTCATTGGGGAAAATGGTCCTAAATGCACAGTAGTGGGACCAGTTTGCGAAACTTCTGATATAATCGGAGTAGACAGATTGCTCCCAGATCCAGAGATCGGTGATCTTATAATCGTCTACAACACCGGTGCGTACGGTTACAGTATGAGCAGCCAGTATAATGGAAACGTTCGTCCTGCTGAGGTAATGATTGTTAATGGAGCACCTAAACTTATCAGGATAAGAGAAACTTTCCAGGATCTTATATCCAAAGTTACACCATGATCATTTCCAAATTATGGCTCTTTTAGTTTCTCTTCTAGGACAAACTTATTTCTCCGTATAAAATTACTCTTCATGGCAAAGAACAAATTCAAGATCCTGATCGTTGGCTTCGGAACGGTTGGAAAAGGATTTTTCGACCTCTTTTATGAAAAGAGGGATTTGCTAAAACTCGGAAATGTAGAAATAAGCGAGATAATAGACAGTGCCTACGGTCACATTATTGATCCTAATCCTAAGGATCCATTGCCATTGAAAACTGCAGCAAGTGAACAGAACCTATCGGTAACTGAGTTGATAAAAAATTCGGACGCAGACTTGGTGTGCGAATTCACCTGGGTAAATTATACCACAGCAGAACCTGCACTAAGCCACATAATGGCGGCACTGCATAGTGGAAAACATGTCGTTACGACAAACAAAGGACCGGTGGCTCTGCACTTCGGCAGCATTATGGAAACTGCAAGGATTCATGAAAGGCTATTCAAATTTAAGGGAACAGTTATGTCTGGCACGCCATCTTTTGATCTCATGGATCTTATCCCTGGCGCAAAGATCAAATCAGTACGTGGGATAATGAACGGCACGACAAATTTTATTCTCAGCAGAATTCGTGAGGGAAAAGATTTCGATTCTGCATTGAAGGAAGCCCAGAAACTCGGATATGCGGAAAATGATCCAACAAACGATATCGATGGGCTAGATGCTGCTGCAAAAATAACAATAATCAGTAAGTTGCTTGGGTGGGGTCATGAATTCGGGGACGTCGAAAGAACAGGGATTCGGAACGTTTCCACTGAAGAAGCAAAAAGGGGAACAAAACTAATCGCATACGCAGACAAGGATAAAATATATGTAAAGCCCACAGAAGTTTCAGATGATATCCTGAAAGATGTTAACGGAACAGATAACGCAATCCAGTTTGATACCGACACACTAGGAAGGATCACGATGATCGGACCAGGCGCAGGAAAACGCGAGACAGCACAGGCAGCAATTTCGGATCTCGTCAATATTTTGAGGATATCCAGGTAGCATTCTTCTATCTGTCTGTGTAACGAAATTGTAAAATCTCGCAGTTCTATCTCTATTATGTGTTAGTAAAAAACAAGTATTCTGGAGATGTGATGGCGGAATTCGAAGAGACAAAGAGCGCGGACACAGATTCTATCATCGCCAAAAGCAAGAATGCATTTAATTATGTCAAAAACCTGTCACATTTTGAGAGATACGAAATATTGCTCAACGCCTCCAAATTGCTGGAGCAAAATTCAGAGAATTTTGCGCGAACGATTGCTGGTGAGGCAGGGAAGCCATTGAAATATGCAAGGAACGAGGTTAAACGTGCAGCCATTACTACGCTCTTCTCCGCTGAAGAATCGAAGAGAATACATGGGGAAACAGTGCCAATGGACATTGAACCACGCGGTGTTAACAGATTTGCCTTTTACACCCGAGAGCCCATAGGGCCTGTCCTTGCAATAACACCTTTCAATGATCCACTGAACCTTGTAGCTCACAAGATTGGCCCGGCAATAGCTGCAGGGAATAGCGTCATAAATAAGCCTTCAACGCTTACGCCAATCAGCGCAGTAAACTTAAAGGACATCCTGATTAAATCTGGACTCCAGGAGGACGCCATCCAGATATTGTTCACTTCAGGTGAGGGCGAAGTCATGCGCGCCATCCTCAACTCCGATGAAATAAAGCGTGTAACATTCACAGGAGGTGTAGACGCTGGCCGAAGGATTCTTGGTATGGGAAGGATAAAGAAATATTCCATGGAATTGGGTAACGATTCGCCTGTGATAATATGGAACGATGCGGATCTTGACAATGCGGCTGAACTTGTTACCGAGGCTGCTTTCGAGTCTCAGGGTGAGAATTGCATACACGCGCAGAGGATTCTTATAAAGGATGATGTCTACGATTATGTAAAGAACAGAATTGTTGAATTGTCCTCGAAGCTCAGGATTGGAGATCCACTCGACGAGAGCACGGACATCGGGCCCATGATCTCAGAATCTGAGGCTTTGCGAGTTGAGGACTCAGTTAAAAGAGCTGTGGCCGATGGCGCTGATCTGCTTCTTGGTGGGGAAAGGGATCAGGCCTTCATGCATCCAACTGTTCTCGAACTTTCGGATACCTCGTTGCCTATATGGGGCAATGAAATCTTCGGCCCTGTAACCATGCTAAAGAAAATAAGGTCCTTTGAAGAAGCCATTTCTCTCGCAAATGGAACGGCTTATGGACTCCAGGCAGGTGTGTTTACATCAGACCTCGATCTGGCAATGCTGTCAATTGAAAAACTCGATTTTGGAACCGTTCTCATTAATGATACATCAGATTTCAGAATCGATACAATGCCATTTGGAGGCCTGAAGAACAGCGGGATTGGAAGGGAAGGCGTAAGGTTCTCAATCGAGGATATGACAGAGATGAAACTAGCAATAATTAAGCGATAATCTCAACTATCTTGTTCTTTCCTAGATAACAGTGTGTTCCTGATCAAGAGTCCAAGCTCAGTATACTGGAGTAAGCCACTGTTTGTACCTTTCACTCTTCCCTGAAAGAGCTTTCTCAAAATTATCCCTTAGATCCTGAGTAACAATTCCGGCGTTGCCGTCTCCGATAACCACTCTGTCAAGGCTTCTTACATGAGTTATTTCTGCGGCAGTGCCACATAGGAAAGCCTCGTCAGCGGAGTAAATCTCGTCCCTGTGAATCTGTCTTTCCATAACAGTATAACCAAGATCCTTTGCCAGTGTTATAACGGAATCCCTTGTGATTCCTTTCAGTATACTTGCTTCCATACCTGGAGTAACTATCACACCATTCTTTACCATGAATATATTCTCGCCGGGGCCTTCGGAAATATATCCCTCTCCGGATAGCATCAGGCTCTCGTCATATCCTGCGAGTTTAGCTTCTGTGCTGGCTAAGCAGGAATTCAGGTAATTGCCGCTAGCTTTTGCGTGAACCGGCAAAATATTAGAGTTAATTCTCCTCCAGGAAGATGTCATGCAATTAAGCCCTTTATGGGCGTTCGATCCGAAGTACTTTCCAAGATCTACTGTGGCTATAGCAACACTGACATGAAGACTATCTGTGGCAAGAGAAACAGTCTCATCAGAAAAAAATGCAAAGGGCCTTACGTAACAGGACTTAAGGCCATTTTCCTTTATTGTATCTATGACGGCCTGTGATAGATCTTTTGCAGTGAAGCCTAGGTTCATTCTGTAAATCTTCGCAGATTCCGTGAATCTGACCATGTGGTCGTATAGCCTAAAAACAAAGCTATTGTCTTCAGATTCATAGGATCTAATACCCTCGAATATTCCAGTGCCGTACTGCAGTGATTGCGTAAGAATCGGCACTTTTGCATCAGACTTGTTCACAAGCGATCCATCTATCCAAATCTTCTGTTCCATCTCTTATGGTAAAAGGAGCACGATATAATATTCTGTTGATCGATACTTCAGCAATCTTGGTAAGCGATGCACATTAAGGCCTGAATGCTTAATCACGAATGAGAGATCGCAACAACTCTCGCCAGCGATCCACTTGCCCCCTTCAGTTTCAGAGGAAGTGCAGCTATCGTGTACTCCGTTCCTTCTTTTAGTGCATCAAGATTACAGAGATCTTCGATAAATGGGACACCTCTGGCAAGAAGATACCTGTGTACAGGAAAGTCTGTCCTTTCGAATGGGTCCATGCCTAAGGTGTCGATCCCAACAACTTTTGTTTTCTTATCATAAAGAAACTTCGCCGCATCCATGCTCAGGCCAGGGAAGTCGTATAAAAATTCTCTGGAAAACGATCTTTTTTTGCTCCATCCTGTATTGAGAAGTACTATTTTCCCAGAATATTCGTCTTTCCATTTATTCTCTAGCTCTTCAAGCCCTATCTCGTGCCCCTCACTTTTTACTCTAATACAGTACCCGGGCCCTATCAACGTGCCAAGATCGATCTCGTCAATCTTTTCTCCGGCCTCATCAAAATGGTACGGGGCATCGATATGTGTCCCGGTATGTGTCGTCGATGAAATAGTCTCAATATTATAACCATCACGGCTTATTATGCCAACAGGCTTTATCTCAGGCAACGGGGCTGTCGGCCAAACTGGCATAAACGTTTCTACCGGCGTTGTCAGGTCAATGATTTCTTGTTTGTTCATGATTAATACATGGTTTCTCTCAATTATTAAACTTTGTTACGCGAACCATATAAGGGCGGACTTTTTATTTTCTGTAAATTCGGAAATCATCATAAACGAGCCAACAGAAAGTCAAACTTTCATTGATTAAACTTAAGTCGTAAAAAATAGTTAGGGAAAAACTTCTATTATTTGTTTAAAGAGGTTTTGTTTTCTTTCTCGGCTACATACTTGACGTATGCGATTTCATAGAGTGCGAGGAGTATGATCAGTATTCCTCCAGTATGGCTTATCGTCGACAGATAATCTCGGGCCACATAATATGACATGTAGAATATACTCCCGTAGGAATCTATTGGGACAAGGTAAAGATGATAGGTCTTGATCCATGGTGTGGCATAAAACTCGGAATAAAAGAAGAAAAGAATGAATCCCAACACGATCATTACAGTAGGCAATTTTTTCCAGAGGTTCCTGTTTTTGGACAACTGGGCTCTGTAGTCAAATATGCCAAATACAATTATTATGAGAGCAAAAACTGTGTTCACAGCTAGGACAGGTCCATTAAAATGACTTTTTGTTGTATACATTGCTAATGGAGCTACGATCAGCAATAAGAATCCTATTAATACATTTAGAAGGGCAGCAAATCGCGATGGAACCCATACTGCTGTTCCCTTTGTGCTCTGTAATGCAGGTTTTAGACTTTCATCTGCAGAATTTTCTTGTACCATTGACAAGCTATATCAAGTTATTTTATTAAACTTA
>JAKAYB010000100.1 GCA_021826925.1 Thermoplasmata archaeon
CATTTTCTATATAACTGGTATAATTCTTTTATACCTTTCAATTCTTTTGTCAAACGATCTAGAGTACAATGGAAATTTCATATCGGTACTTCCAATAATTCTCCCTATCGTTTTTGCCATTGTATTTGTTAGTCTAGCCGTTCTTTTTATTTTTGACCAGGATTATCCTTGGTTCTTTAGGACCGGCGTGATGAGTCTGGTTGCTGGATTGACCTTATTCTTCTTTGGCATTCTATCATTTTATTTGGGAGCAAAATCTTTGGTATGGGGAGGCTCATTGGGAATAGGAATTTTGTTTATTCTTGCTTCAATTGTTAGATTGACTATTCAGGGTGGGTTTAGTGCTTACAGAAAAGCAAAGAATTAGATCAGTATTTTCTGTAGCTCTTGGAAGCATATTACTTATCTCAGGTATTGCAGAGTTATCCTCATTATTTATTGCTCATAATATTCAGTCGGTTGGAACAATAATTGCATCGCTCTCCATTCTTGCAGGAATATATTTTTGTCACCGAGTTACCAATGTCGGTGGGGTTCTGTGATTGCATCGCTCTCCATTCTTGCAGGAATATATTTTCTTCTTGATGCGAATTTGGCAAAAAGGGACAAAGAGACTAAAAGATCAAGAGAGCACTTATGAATAGGTACAAATACCACATCATTCTCGTGACCATTGTATCTTTTGTTGTTCTGATAATCAATACTATGGCGTTAACGACAAAGAACGTCTCCGATTATCTCTATTTGTTTGACATAGCATATGTCATAGGGAACAGTGCCCACTTTGTTGCATTATCCATTTCATCAAGTGGCATTAGCATCGATGATGAAAAGAAATCAACGTAGCCTTGGTTGCTGAATCTTGCAATTAACTTATCTGCCTAACGGAAAGGCCATAATGAAAATGCCGTTCTAATAAAACCATAAAATCAATCTAAGCGAGGAGGTGAGATGATTGCCACTCATTTGCATTTATGCCGATGGGTAATATTTATATTAACAACAATCTAAGCAATAAAACGCCGAATTTATTTTAATTTCTTGGACATTTTCCGGAACTAGAAAGTGTATCGAATAATATATATATGATAGTTCTATTCATATTATATGACCTGTAGTAATTGTTTTGATGCGAAAGGAAGAAAAATAACCAGAATAAGCGTACCACACACAGAGACCTATACACTCGGGAAAGCGAACGTGACTGAGGGAGTTACGATTGTACAATTTAAGAAAGGCCCTGGGGCAATCCTCAACTGGAAGTATATCATTGAGGGAGAAACTTCATCGAATGCCTCAATTACATACATAATACAGCACAGCGGGAAAACAATAACAAACAAATTCAAGACAAAGTACGTTGACACTATCAGTGGCAAAAAGATTGTTCATGTCGAAGGAAGTGGGCTGAGCTCGAATGGCAAAGTTACTACCACAAACAATAATGTTGCTCTTTCAAACGTGAAATCGGACCCAAACGCAATTGAGTGCCTCATTTGCCACGCACTTGGAACTGTGCTTTGTACCATTCTTGCTGATGGCGTTTCAGAAGATTTGGCTTGTGAAGAAGCATCAGGCATTGTTTGCCTAGAATTCATTGAGGATCCCATAGTTTATGTTGTCTGTTTTGGAATTGTGGCATCCATCTGCGATGTTGTTCTTCAGACAATAATAGACATCGGTGTCCATGTGGCTTGCGAATTGGGTGCTGATTATATATGTGAGAAAGCAATTGGGTGCTCTCTGTGAAGGATTTATATAGCTATACTCACATACAACAAGGTGACTTTCTATGAGGTACAGGCTGATTTACATAAGTACAGGTATCGCAATTATGGTTATTGACACCGTGTTCGCTCTCAGATATCCAAGAATCTTAATTTACAGTTTTTTTGGCTCTTTTATTGGATTTTTTATACCCTTTGGAATAGGTCTCTCAATCCTCCTGTATGGTGTGTTTAAGGCACGCGATTATGGAATAAACTCTGTAATGGGGACTCTGGGCTCTGGGGGGTTTACAAGAGTCCTGAGACAAAACAGAATACAGGGAACCAGAACATGGAAAACTGACCACGATATTCTTTCTGAACTTCCGGGTGCAGTAAAGTCACCCGACGGAAAGACTGTAGAATACAGTAACCTGTTCATTAGAAAGCCCTATGGAACAACAAAACATTCAAGAAAACTTAACGAAGCCGCAAATAAATATCTCAGTGGAGAATTGGATGATGAGGGTTTTTATAACTACGTGGGAAAACACGGTTCAAAGGAAAAACAAATGCTTGATTTCATTAAGAAATTCAAGAATGATTATAAATGAGGCGATGACAAAATGGTTAAATTTCGTCGGATAAACAAGATAATGACTGTGGGTACTTTTCTGTTCTTCGCTTCTCTTATTGTTTTGGCTATTGGGGCAATTTTTCATTCTAACGGTACAATATTGGCAGATACTTTTCTGTATGGAGGATTAGCTTTCCTAATTTCCGTCATTCTCCTGACAATAGGTGTACTCATCGGTGCACGAAGTGGTAAACTCCGGCAGAGGACTGATGAGATATTCGGCAAGAAAGAGAAAAAAGAATAAGGTGTTAAAGTGAGCATTCAAGGAGTTGTAAATCTAATTGCTGAGTAAATATCCATATCATCTGCTCTTTGTCATATTAGTCTCTATCGTGACACTAATAGTCAATGTCCTTACATTCTACACAAGGAATGTCTCTAACTATCTCTATCTTTTCGACATGGCCTACATAGTAGGAAACAGCGCTCATTTTGTCGCACTGTCCATTTCATCAAGTGGTATTAGCGTTGAGGATGAAAAGAAAATAGCTTTGTTTTCCGGATTCTACAATTAGATTACAATATGCCAAACGGAAAGGCTATAATGAAAATGTCGTTTTGACAACGTGTACAGATGGGAGATTCACTGCTAGAGGACTATCCGTTTGAGTTCAATTTACCTTGCAAGAAGTGCCAGATTATTGTAAATTCAATAAGGGAGAGAGACTCGGAGCCGCGGACATCAGAGCTGTATTCCATCTTCAACGGAAAGATGAGTCATCGTACGGTGGATAAGCATGTCAAAGAGCTCGTAACCCAGGGATATCTCAGAAGGTTTGTAGGTAACTTCTCAGGAGAAGTCAGCTTCCTCCTTCTCCCCGATGAGATATACCTCAGCATGATCAAAAGAGACCCACAAGTCAAATGGAAGTTTATACGAAACGCCCCCATGTTTGTGTCTGATTGCAAAATTTTATACGAAAACTGGCGGGAAATTTTAACTCTTCAGTGCCCAGGATGCAAAACAGAAAAATTAGTCCCGGTCTATGAAATAATTTCTCCAGAAGAGAAGAAGTATTCCGACAGAAGGGTAATTGGAGAGATCACGTGGGAATGCGATTCTTGTAGTTTTGGTCATATCACACTCATAAGAACACTCTGAAGCAGCAATATGAGAAGTATCTAAAACGATACAATACCCAGAATTGCATTATTCGTTTATGCAGGAAGGCAAGGTTGGCAGGGAAATATCCATATCCGACTTGAAGAGGAATTTTACGCAAAAATTCCCCGACAGTCCACTAACCCCAGTCCTTCTTTACGAGCCTGATACAATGAGTGAGGACGATCTCATTGCCAAAACTGGCACCTGGCTTGCTTTTCTGCAGAGAAAAAGGAGTTTGTGAAAATGAAAAAGATGAGAGTGAGTTTGGGAAACGACGGTGAGGAGCCTGTTTATTTTGAGGGTTCCGCGCCTGAGATAGTGAGATACGATGTAGCAAAGCCAGAAAGAAAAGGCACTCTTGAACGACTGCAGGAAACGGTTATCGACAATACGGTTAACCGTTACGAGCTTGAGGACAGGAGGCAGATAGCGGCCATACGAGAGTTCATGGAACGGAATCCCGACATAAGCTACGTGGAGTACGAGTCAAATCCTGTATTGAGGATGGATCTCGTGATTACGAGACGCGGGCTGATCTTCAAGCGCGAGGAAGCATCGATATCTGCAACACTGACACCGAACAGGAGATTCAGGGCACAGAGGTAATTATGGACGAGGATGCATTTACCTTCGGATTCCTAATGGCATCAGTTGCAGTTTTCGTTACTGGAATGGTGTGGCAGGGCTTCTGGTCAATTCTTTTTTCAATGGTGATGTCAGGAAACATGTTCTACGAGGCAGCAGGAATAGCAGGTTTCCTGCTGACCTTTGTGGGAGCCCTCGTAGTGCTCTACTGCGCTCTTCTTTGCTTGGCATACATCATCTTTTTTGCAGCAATATTCGGCATCCCAGCATACCTGATTTACCTTGCATTAGGCCTTGAATACAGCATAATTCTTGCAGTGATCATCGGCGTCATAGCGCCCGTATACCTGATAGAAACCCATACAGTAAAAGTGGAACACTACACCATAACGATCAGCCTTCACAGGCGATACGTAATAAGAAGGTAGCGGGATATGAATAAATATTTGGAAAGCCAGAATACGACTATGAGAGAATATGGCTTTTCGGAGCTCATAAATGCAAGGCGCGTATTGTCAAAGCCATTCATAGAGCTGCCTCTTAGGAATGAGCAGAGGCTATTCTATGACCTCTCAAGAAGGCTGAGAAGATTTTCTGGCCACACAGCGCTTGCGTATAACATCATACCCGATGTTGAGAGAGGAAAGTTCAGGAGAGAAGAGTGCTCCCCTAAAGCGACAGATCTCAGGGACTACATAGAGCACAAGGGAAACAGGAATGTATCCATAACGGGCGTTTCTGGCCAAGGAAAGAGTTACCTGACAATGCACCTCCTGCATAAATTCGAAGACAGGCAGAGGATCATATTCTCCTTCAAGCCCGATGACCATGAGGTCCATCTGGGAATACCGGTCATAGATGCCAAGCAGTGCCTTCCAAATCCGTTCAGGGACATAAACGCCTTCTCCGAATCGTATATGACGGCATTCTTCGGAGAGAAGGTAAGCTCAGGCATTCAATTGCAGCAAACGCCGGCGTTCCTGCAGGAAATAGCATCGCAAAGCAGCGACTGGAAAAGCTTCATGAAAACGATCAGCGAAAAGAGGAGATCGGCATCGAAGAACCAGATCGAGACGCTCAATGCAATAGAGCAGAACGTCAAATCCCTTGTTGTGGAAGATATGGGGAATGTAGAGCTTGCCAACGAAAGCACTGTGTTTGATTTTTCAACATTGCCGACAAAGCAGGCACAGAACTTCTATGCCGAGCTGATGCTCAGGCAAATCTATAGGGAGATGGAAGCTCGAACAAGGAAAGAAGTGCTCATCTGCATAGACGAGGCCCACAGGCTCACGAAATCATACCACACTATCCTCGACGTAATGAGCAGGGAAATAAGGGACAAGGGAATGCTCTGGATCATAACGCAGAACCTCATTGATATACTGCCGGAGATGAGGGCCAATTTTGGCACCAAGTTCTCATTCAGGCTTGGAGATGCTGATCTGCAGATGCTCTCCTACAACCAGCT
>JAKAYB010000017.1 GCA_021826925.1 Thermoplasmata archaeon
AATCATGGGTATAAAAAAAGGTAAAGTATCAATAGGGTACTTTGCTGACTTCATTAATTTTGATCCAAGTGATATAACCAAGATAGATGAGACTAGGCTTCATTCAAAGCTTAAAGTAACACCGTTCAACGGATTTGATGCTATTTTTCCAAAGAATGTGATAATGCGAGGGGAATCAGTTGTTGAAGATGGAGAACTGATTGATGATCATGTAGGTGAGCACGTAAAGGAACTAGAAGCTGTCGATCATTGAAATTATTAGTGATGCCGCATACTGAAAACTCAATTTCACTAATAGTAATGCACTATCTTATACTAATTGATGGATATAGATTAGATCAATATGTTTCATAACACCCTACATAGATTTTCCAACATATTCTTATCTCATATTATTCATACCACCCTATCTCGAAGCTTAACTCTGTGGCTTCTTTAGAAAAGAAGCCTATCAATAAACTACTATATCCTGACCTCAATTCCCCAGAGTGCATTATTAATGCATGCAAGTCTTTTGCGACAAACTTCTTAGAAAGAAGTTTGAGCAAGGAATGGTGCAAGAAACGTAGAAAATGATTTATGGAATAAATATACAAATAACGGAGAAGCGAAGATACAGCACGAGAACACGAAGAGAAAATTTTCAAACTTGGTAGAATAACCATGAATACCAATCTTTACTAAACTGCATTGCTATCCAGTGCGTTTAAATCAACTCCGTAGGTCATAGTTTTGGTTCCAAATATCCCTCGGATCAATCAATTCATTGTGCTGTAAAAGTGCTCTAGCTTAGATTTAAATTCGTTAAGTCTATGTCGAGAGGATGGATTCGGAAGATCGTTCTCAATTTGATAGAACTCAACTGGAAAATTCCGTGCCAATAACAGTTGCAAATGGCGATGGAATTGGTCCAGAAATTATGAAAGCAACTCTCAGAATAATCAAAGCTGCAGGAGCTCGCCTAAAGATAGAGGAAATACAGGTAGGTGAAGAGGTCTACAAAAGGGGAATATCCTCTGGTATAGAGCCCTCAGCATGGGAATCACTTCGACGAACACGTGTATTCCTGAAAGCACCCATAACAACCCCAGAAGGAGGTGGATACAAAAGCCTGAACGTTACGGTCAGAAAGACACTTGGGCTTTACGCCAATGTTCGACCGTGTCAGTCATATGATCCATTCATCAAAACAAAACATCCAGGAATGGATGTAGTGATTGTTCGAGAAAACGAAGAAGATCTTTACGGTGGTATTGAGCACAGGCAGACTGAGGATGTATTTCAGTGCCTGAAACTTATTACAAGGCCCGGAACAGAAAGATTGATCAGATACGGTTTTGAATATGCTCGGAGGTACAGAAGGCATAAGGTTACCTGTTTCACTAAAGACAACATAATGAAAATGACAGATGGTTTATTTCACAAAGTATTCGACGAAGTGGCAAAAGAATATCCGGACATACAGAGTGAGCATTGGATAGTGGACATTGGTGCTGCCAAACTCGCTGACAGACCGGAAGATTTTGATGTCATTGTGCTTCCCAACCTCTATGGTGACATTCTTTCAGACGTTGCCGCTCAGATAGCCGGATCCGTTGGTATTGCAGGGAGTTCAAACATCGGGGATAGCGTTGCAATGTTTGAAGCTATTCATGGATCGGCTCCAAGGAGAGCCGGACAGAATATGGCCAATCCATCAGGGTTATTACTTGCAGCAGTCCAGATGCTTGTGCACATAGGGCAGGGAGATGTGGCTTCCAGAGTTCATAACGCCTGGTTGAAAACAATTGAGGATGGGATACACACGTACGACATTTACAATAAAGACATTTCAATGGAAAAAGTAGGTACCAGCGAATTTGCAGATGCAGTAATTGAAAGAATAGGAATGAAACCTACAGTGCTGAAAGCCGTGGATTATCCTTCAAAATTAGAACCAATAAAGATTACTCTCAAAATTAAAAATAAGGCAAAAAAGGAGCTCGTGGGAATAGATGTCTTTATTGACTGGGAGGGAGATCCTAATGAACTCGGCAGAAGATTGGAAAAAATATCGGGTGATGATCTGAAACTCGTAATGATAACGAATAGAGGGACAAAGGTTTATCCTGACGGAATACCAGAAACATTCTGTGTTGATCACTGGAGATGCCGTTTTCAGTCAAGAGTCAATGGTAATAGGGTTCAGTATGAAGACCTCATTAGTCTTCAATCAAGACTTGTGGATTCTGGATTACCTGCTGTGAAAACTGAAGGACTTTACACGTTTGACGGAAAGCCGGGTTACTCTCTTGGACAGGGTCAGTGAATGCTAAAGGGAGGCTGTATATCACGGGATTCCATAATGAATAACCCGATGGAGCCAGGGAGAAGAATTTGCGATAGATACTATGGACGTTTCCTAATTTTCCTATGATTTTTCGCTGATTTGATCTCGGCCGCATGAATGAAGGATTTGATCACAAACAAGTTGAATGCTTGCGGCTTGATATATGGAGACATGAAGTTGCTATCTGAATTTGAGGACTTTAACGAATATTATTAGTAAGACTTATCAAAAATGCTCTTGTTGTTTTATTATTTCTTGATCGTGCTTGAAAATTGAGGCTAGTGATAGATTACTACACTGCCTCAAAATACATAGCATTATAACAGGGGCAAAAATTCCTTCTGTCTGCAATACTGTGGCCACAAAATCCAAACATGATGCATAAGATATAATTAAGAACGGTACATCACCTTTCGATGCATTCAGTGGATATGGATTTTCTTTACAACCTTAAGCGAGAAGGGGTAAAATTAGATCTTGAAGTCATAAGAAATTTCGCAAAGTATCTTGATAATCCACAAGATTCCTTCCGATCTTTTCATATTTCTGGTTCCAATGGAAAGGGCTCCACATCAGCTTTCATATACAATGCATTGCAAGAAACAACGGAAACTGCACTTTATACATCACCGCATCTCATTGACTTCAATGAAAGAATTGTCTCTGGAAGGAAGCTGATTCCGGATGTATATATAGAAAAATTCATTGCGTCTAACAGAGATTTAATAGAAAAGCTGAGGGTCAACTTACGAAATCCAACATTTTTTGAGACCACAACACTCCTTGCTCTTTCATATTTCAGGAGCATGAAGAATAGTGTTGCTTCCATTGAGGCTGGTCTCGGAGGAAGACTTGATTCGACAAACATAATAACGCCTGAGGTGAGCGTTATTACCACTATCGGATACGAGCATACAGACAAACTTGGCTGCTCACTTGAAGCGATTTCATGGGAAGAGGGGGGGATAATCAAGAGAGGAAAACCTGTTGTCCTTGGAGACACGAAAGGAGCGGTCATAAAAGAGATAAGGAGAATATCTGATGTTAGGAACAGCAAGCTTTTGTTGAGAATTAAGGAGTGCTCTGTCAAAAATCTCGAGGAATCTGAAGATGGTACCTCGTTTGATCTTACTACAAGCAAAGACACTTATTACATCCACACTGATCTGTTAGGCGAATTCCAGATCGAGAACATCAGCAATGCGGTTCTAGCCTTAGAGCAATCTGATGATCTTAACCCCGGGAGGGCCAAGATAGAAAAGGGAGTATCTAACACAAGATGGCCAGGAAGAATGGAGATCATTTCTAAATCTCCTTTCATTATGGTAGACAGCGCACATAACCCGCCGGCGGGTAATACGTTGACATACAGTTATAAGAGAATTTTCAAGGAGAAACCTGTGCTAGTTGTTGGGATGATGTCAGATAAGGATATTTTTTCATTTATACACGCAATTAGACCGATCAGCGACGAAATTATTTTTACCACTCCAGACGAACCTGACAGGGCAGCAAAGCCCGAAATGCTTTCCGATATTTCTGGAAATATTTTCCGGGAAAAGCATGTAATACCCAATCCCTACGAGGCATTAGAATACGCCAAGAAGCATTATGAACACATACTTGTCACAGGTTCCATGTATCTAGTGGGCATAATAAAAAAATTTGAGGGGTCAAGCGCACAGCCCTTTAAATAATAGATTTTAAAATAACAAAATTCCTACATTTCAAATAATTTACTTCAAGACATGGCTGTTACTTCCTCGATTGCTCTATGGATGTACCCACATAATTAAATAATCGACTCCCTACCTATCCGCCTGGAAATCGGATTTGCCTGCATTTCTAAATGGGCTTGGCCGGATTTGAACCGGCGACCTTCGCTGTGTGAGAGCGATGTCATAACCGCTAGACCACAAGCCCTTTTTCAACTAGACGACATAGTTCATATCATTATAATTTTTCTTTGTTATCGTTAGCGAATATGCCTGTCTGGCTGGGGTAAATTATTATTATGCGATTACGCTTTGGTATTTGTCCCATAAAATAGTACGTGTGATTCATGATCACGTATGACGACATGGGAATAAAATTCGCCCAACCATGGGCCTCGAGTTTAGCATCTGGCCGAAACCCAGGCAGTGATCACTCGATCAGCGGTGGGCGAAAAATTCCCCAGGGGTCAGTAGAACTATGAAACGTGATTAGCTCTCGTTAAACTGGGGAAAATTAAATCATTAAAGGTGTCTAATGGAAACAGGAATAAGCCAAGTTAAAGTGCAGAGTGACGATCTGGAGTATATTGTAAATTTTGTAAAATCAAAACTCGTTACGTATGATGTTGTGGTTGACCCCATTTCAGTGAAGTTTTACTATTTCAACAGCGATAACCCGGACCTTACCAATGCCTTTGATGAGATAAGGAAGGAACTTGTACCAAAAAATTATGTACCTTTCCTGAACGAAAGTCAGGAGCACTTTCTGGAGGTTACACGAAGACCCGAAACTCACTTTCGTGGTGTAATTGTAAATTTGATATTGCTTATAGCAACACTTGCCTCAACTATTTACGTTGGCACCCTTTGGGCGGAACCATTTTTTATAGGATTACGATCAAGGATATTCTACGGTTTCGTCTTCTTCTCCCTCCCCATTATGGCGATTCTCGGCATACATGAAACAGGACATTTCATAGTCGCGAGACTCCACAAGGTTAGAGCCTCTCTTCCTTTTTTTATACCTATACCATATGAAATAGGAACTTTCGGCGCTTTCATCTCGCTGAGGGACCCGATCCCTAACAGGAAAGTGATGACAGAGATAGGGATAGCTGGCCCCATATTTGGCTTTGTCACAGCTCTTCCATTGCTGTTTGTTGCCAATTACTTCTCCCATATCTACACTCCAATCTCTGGAATTCCTTCTCCGTATCCCTTTGTAATAAATTATCCGTTGATCTATACGCTCTTCCACCTTCATTATATACCAACAAAACCAGTATTTCCCATGGTGCTTGCAGTATGGGTGGGAATGTTTGCTACCGCCATGAACCTCATACCGGCGGGACAACTTGACGGTGGCCACGTGATCAGGGGTCTGCTGGGAAAAAAAGCAAATTATGTAGACTACATATTCGTAGGTTTTCTATTCATTGCGGGATTTAATTATACGGGATGGTGGATCATTGCCATCCTGGTAGTTCTGATGGGACTCACGCATCCCCCAGCGCTTGACGACTATTCAAAGATAAAATATAGAGACATTGTGCTTGGCGTCATAGCGCTTATAATGTTTGCATTGACATTCACATTAGTGCCTATTACTGCGCTTACTTAAGCCTGGCTGAAAGTGAATTTCCAGAGAACACTTTATAACGGTGGTGTTCATAATCATTGCATCAATGAATACAGGATTTCATGACTATGTTGAATTTTTGAGAAAGAACAGAGAGCAGATCAAAGGCGATCTGATGATACCCAAAGATTCCTGGAGAAGGTCGTTGTATTCTGAACCTTTCAACAGGTATTTCTTCCCTATGCCAAATTTTTCCGAACCACATGGTCTGATCTCGGCAACGGATAGCTCTGAAGTGATAAGAGAACTATACAATGGAAGAAAACTGATGCTTTTCCGCTCGCTTACAAGCATCCGGAACAAAAACTACGAGAGTTTCATAACAAAGTTACAGGTCGTAGCACGTGAAGATGTGCAGAGATACACCATAATGAACATGGAGCACTCCGAACATATGAGCATATTGAAAATGCTAGAGAATGAAAACCCTGATTATGTTTTAGTAGATGGCTCTTTGAGCGGAAGAATCTTTTCAGAAGAGATCGCCATAGATGCTGATGATTTTAAGGAGTTCAGGAAGGAATATTTCGGAACCATCTCAAGGATGATTGATCTTGCTGCCAGAAGGAATATACCCCTAATATTTATAGCCAAGAGCTCTGACAGCTCTATATTCAGGAATTTCCTTCTATCCCAGGTGCGTTCTGAAAGTGAAAAGATCGATCTTGAGAGGAAGAGCCGGAGTACTGACCATTTCATAATAAAGTCAATGGCTGCTTATCCTGGATATTCCTTTCCAATATCCCATACGATGAAGCTTGGCATTGGCGATTGGCAGACTGAGATCCAGATAATTACCACTCACATATTACCGGATACAAGGGATTTACCATTCAAAGTGGAGATTGTTTCTCCAAAGAATGACGGAAGTTCTGATATAAGCGAGAATATTCGCAACCTCCTATTCTGGGGATACGGAGGCCTTAAGGTACACAATATATGGCTCTCAAGAGTTGATGATCTCGTAAAATTCAGAAGTGAAGAAACGGAGAATGTTTTTATGCGTGCATTTGAAAAGGAGATAGGCATAAGCCTATATGAAACCAGAGGGGAGAGACGTGCAAGAATCAGAATATAAGCTGGGCTACGTTGTTGGCATCAACACGTCCGACTCCTTCAGATTCGTGATCCCTGAGGACGCGAACTTGAAAAAATGGGAATACGTATACATTGATCTTCAGGATCGCAAGATCCTTGGAAGGATCGAGGGGATACAGTCAAAAAGCGATCTGTTGAATGAAGGACTTGACTATGAAAGCGTTTCAAAATATGTTTCCACGCACCTTGAGTACTCAACAAGCGTGTGCATAGCGAAGACGCTGGGACTTGTAGAAGGAGACAGAATAGAGCTGTCGAGGGAACTCATAAAACCCGGAACACCGGTCTACCGGGCTCCATCCGATCTGCTTGAACGAGTATTCAGGACATCGGACGAAGAGGCCCTGGATATCGGTTACCTTGCTGACAGGCCGGATGTTAGGGTGTCCGTGAATATAAACGGCATGAGAAGGCATGTCGCAATAATTGCGCAGACCGGTGCAGGAAAGAGCCATACTGCAGGAGTGCTCATGGAGGAACTGCTCAAGAAGGGTGCATCCATAGTGGTTCTCGATCCACATGCAGACTACGTACTGATGAGAAGAGACCGGTCCGGAAAACATTACCAGAACGACATAAAGATATTCAGGACTCCTCTCAGCACTGGAAGATACGACACGATCCAGAACGGCGTCGTGGATCAGTTCACCCTGAAATTCTCAGATCTTGACGCTGATGATCTGTCCCAGATCATGGGCATAAAGGAATCATGGGTCTCGTTGAGAAAAGCCGTTGAGAACGCATTGTCAAAGATGCATGGCAGAAAGGATTTTCAAGAGTTCATGAACACCGTGGAAAACCTTGATCCAGAAGATTACAAGAAGCTGGCGGGGAGACTAAGATTCCTGTCGAAGGTAAAATCTATATTTTCCGAAAGAACGACCGACATGACTGATTATCTTTCACCGGGGCTGATGTCCGTTCTCGATCTCTCTGGCCTTGACCAGTTTCTAGCGAACTACTTCTCTCTCAGGGTGCTCACAGCCATGATGGAAGCTAAAATGTCCGGCCAGTATAAGTACCCGATATTCGTCTTCATAGAGGAGGCACATAATTTCATACCTCCAAAGTCTCAGACAGAAATAGCGCAGATCATTAGAAAAATCGCGTCAGAGGGCAGGAAATTTGGGCTGTTCCTTGTGATAATAACGCAGAGACCTGGAAAGATTGATCAGGATATCCTCAGCCAGTGCAATTCCGAAATCATACTAAGGGTTACCAACCCGCTGGATCAGAGTGCAATAATAGAGAGTGGCGAGAGCATTAGCGAATCGATACTGCAGGATCTGCCATCGCTGAATATAGGTGAAGCGATATTGGTTGGGCAGTTTGTAAAGATGCCTGTTAACGTGAAGATAAGGCAGAGGGAGAGTATGGAAGGTGGAGGGGACGTTGATCTGGTTCCGCTCCTTAAGGAAGCCCTTGGAGAGAGAGAAAAGAAGAAATCTGCCCAGGAAGACCTCAAACGAGTCTCAAGAATACTTGGTGATTAGGATGTTCAAATTCATGCATGTTTCTGATACACACCTTGGAAGCAGGCAGTACATGATCGAGGAGAGGGAACAGGACTTCTACGATGCTTTCCGTGAAGCAATGGATATCGCCATTCGTGAAAATGTTGATTTCATAGTTCATACAGGGGATCTTTTCGACACATGGAGCCCGAGCAACAGGGCACTTACTGAGTTCAAGGACAGTATACTCCCGATAATGGAACGTAAGATTCCGTTTTTCCTGATCCTAGGGGATCATGACCGTCCGAAGAGGAAGGATTATCCAGCAGCGCGTATATTTGACTTTGCAGGAATCAACCTTATAGGAGTGGACAGCCTGGAACATCGCGTTATTGATATCAAAGGTGATCAGGTCCTGATTGCTGGCATTTCTAACCTCAAGGGTATGAGAAAACCAGAGCTCCTGGAAGCTTACCAGCAGGCTGACCAACTTGCTCTGAATTATAAGAATTCAATTCTTATGTCTCACCAGGCGATCGAGGGCTTTCTTTATGATGAGGCTTGTGAGGCCAGATACGAGGAACTGCCGCAGCATTTCAGCTACCTCGCCTTCGGCCATGTTCACGACTGGGCTCTCAGAGACAGCAATTACCCTGTATTTTCCTACGCTGGATCAACCGAGATGAAATCCACAAACGAGATCTCTGGTTTTCTCAAGAACGGAAAATCCGTAAACATAGTCACAATGGACAACGGTGAGGTAAAAGTCGAGAGAAGGAAACTCCAGAGCGTAAGGTTCCAGTACAGGATAGATTCTGATTTCTCCAATTATGCCAGTGACATTGATGCCATGATCAGCAAATATTCCATGGATTTTGGAACAAAGAAGCCTGTTGTTTCTGTGAGAATAACCGGAGAGGGGAGCAGGGAAGCGGTCAAGGAAAAGCTCGCAACGTATGATAGCATAATTTTCAGGAATCCTGAATTTCACAGCATAGACCGTACAGTTGAGATTAAGCCGGGTATGGAAAAAATAAGCGATTACATAAACTCATATTTCTCCGACGACCCAGAGACCGCGAAACTTGCGGCAGAATTTTATGCAAACATGGGGGGAAGGGACGCGAACAACAAGGAAGAGGGAATAAAATGGCTCAAGAGAACCCTTGGAGTGGGGGACGATGATAATCAATAGGCTTAAGCTGCACAATTTCCTGTCTCACAATGACACGGATATTTCTCTGGAAAAGGGTGTGAATGTAATCATAGGCAAGAACGGAGCTGGAAAGAGCAGCATAATTGATGGAATGAAATTTGCTTTTCTCGGTGAACGCCGCGGATCCAAAATAGAAGATCTTATAAAAAGAGGGAAAACAGATTGCTCTGTCTCTCTGGATTTTACCATCGGGAATCACAATTATCTCATAACAAGGCAGATGAGCGTTGGAAGAAACGGCAATGTGAAGGACAGGGATGCGATCCTCGTGCAGGATGGAATAGAAATTGCACGGCATGTTTCCGGTGTAGACAAAGCCATAGAAGACCCAAATTACGTTGGTATAAACAAAGAAGTATTCCTTAATTCTGTGTTTGTGGAGCAGGGAGAAATAGACGCTTTGGTGTCCAGCGCAAAATCTGAGCGTGAAAAGATTTTCGGAAAAATTGTTGGCCTTGACGTGCTCTCAGAGTATACAGATGAGCTTAAAACGCTAAAAAAAGATCTCGATGCGAAAAGAACCTCACTCCTCGGGATACCTGATGAGTTGAAGTCTACACAGGAACAAAGGGACGATGTAGATAGAATTATACAAAAGACCACAAATGAACTCTCTGACGTGGCCAAAAAAGCTTCAACAATCAAGATAGAACTCGACAGCACGAAAGTAAAGAGGGATGATCTTTTTCTGCAGCTTAATAGGATAAACGAAGATTCGAAAACCCTGGAACAGAAAAAGACGAGAAGATCAGATCTCGAAGCACAAATCAAGGAAGATTCAGGAAAAATAGAGGAGCTTTCCTCCCGGGCTAAAGCCTATGAGAAAAATATTGATCGCACACTTCTCCTGAACAGGGATAAAGTCAGTGAATATTTGAGAACTGAGGGGAATATCACAGTCAAACGTGAGCTCTTGAAGAAAAATGAACAGCAGATCAGAACATACAACAGTATGAAGTCAGAACTTGAACACCTCGAAGAAGCACATGAAAAATACCTGTTTCTCAAAAAAGAGATAGATTCCACCGAGGCGACCCTGGAAAAATTGAAGAGCGCGTATGAAGACTACACAAGGAAAGTGCAGCTCGCATCTGACGAGAAGGAAGAGATAGGTAAGATTGAAAAACGGATTTCGATTGGTAAAGAAGAGATCCAGGGAGTGCTCGGAGTTGAGATAAACGACAGGAGGAAACTTGAGGATACAGTCAATGAGAAGAGGAGGGCCTTTCAGGAGGCCATGCAACAAAAATCAGCCTATGAATCCAGGGTCAAACATCTTGATAAAGAGAAAAAAACAATAGAGGAGAAAATCAAGACAATATCGGGAATCACTCTATGCCCCCTATGCCAGCAACCAATAACTGATGAACACAGGATTGTGATCCTAAACGGATATAATGATGAAGTTTCCGAAAAAAATAGCGAGATCGAGAAAAGCAATGGCTTGATAAAAGAGATCGATAATGATCTGAATAAACTTAACAAAATCATGGGTTTTATCAACAGCCGGAAGATTAATGATTTTTACACAGACACAGAGAATTATGAATCTCGCAAAGTAAAGTACGACAGATTAAACGGCGAGATTAAGAATCTTGAACCTGACTATTTGACTTATGCAAAAATACAGAAAGAGAATGATCTAAAAAAGAAAGAGCTCAAGGATCTCGAAATGAATTACCATAAATATGAATCCCTGAAAATGAACATATCCGGTACAGACATAGCAAAAATACAGGATGAAACAGACACATTACGATCAAACATTGCGGAGATGGAAAAGAATCTCCAGAAGATACAGACGGAACTGGGATTTATCCCTAATAGTTCAACGTTAGGAGCAATTCAGAAGATGGACGACTTTGATAAAAAGATACAGCAAATAAACGTTGATATTACATCTCTAAGATCTGGTGTGGAAGCAAAAAATGCATCATTATCAGACTTGAACAGGGAGATCCAGCAACTTGAAAAATCTATCGAATTGAAACCCGTCATTGAGAATGAATACAATAAAACGAATGAGAAACTCGAAGATTTACGGCGTGACCATGAAGACGCCTTGGGAAATATTTCGCAACTGAAAACAAGAAAGACCGATTATGAAGAACAGATCAAAAATATTGATACAAGGATTTCAGAACTAACAATTAAACAGGAAAGACTGGAAAAGCTATCCAGAGCAATTACAGAGGTAGAAAAGCTCAGGCAATGCTTTGATCGTGACGGCTTGCAAAAAGCAATAAGGAAGGATTCGGCAGAATTTCTAACCCTGAAAGTAATGGATTACGCGGATTCTTTCAATCTGAATTTTGATGACGTTAAGGTTAGCGAGGACATGAACATAGAGATATCCCAGAACGGCCAGACAGAAAGCATAGATATGCTGAGCGGTGGGGAAAAAACTGCGCTTTCCATAGCCTTGAGGCTGGCACTTGCAAAATACGTCATGGAAAACATAAAAACAATGATTATGGATGAACCGACCACGTACCTTGATCAGGATCGAAGAAGCAATTTAAAGGATATCATACAGTATACGTTCAGCAGCGAGGATGCTCCCGTTCCACAGATGATCATAGTCACACATCACTCGGACCTGTATACGGCTGCGGATAACGTGTTAGAAGTTGTGAAACAGAACGGAAATTCGACGGTAACGTCAGTAATATGAACATAAATTTTTCTGAATATCGTGAAAAATTTTTTACCAAATTACCAAAGAGGTGACTACAAAAAGGTTTTATAATCTCCGGAAAATTTGTAGAAAACATTTATTATTCGGTTATCCTACTGAATAAAAGGTGAATTAAATGCAACAAGCCCAAATGGCGTATGATAGAGCTATAACTGTATTTTCCCCTGATGGTAGGTTATTTCAGGTAGAGTATGCAAGGGAAGCTGTTAAAAAAGGTTCGACTGCCTTAGGAATAAAATTTGAGGATGGCGTAGCACTAATATCTGATAAGAAATTCAAGAGCAAACTAGTTGAGCAGAATTCAATGGAAAAGATCCAGCTCATCGATGATAATGTAGCTACGGTTACCTCCGGCCTTGTCGCCGATGCGAGAGTACTCGTTGACTTTGCGAGAGTTGCCGCACAGCAGGAGAAAATTACCTACGGTTCCCTCGTGAATCTTGAGAACCTTGTCAAGAGAGTTGCAGATCAGATGCAGCAATATACACAATACGGGGGCGTAAGGCCATACGGAGTATCCATGATCTTTGCTGGCATAGACAGTATTGCACCAAAACTTTTTGACTGCGATCCTGCGGGGACAATTAATGAGTACAGGGCGGTGGTTATAGGCGCTGCTAAAGATCAGGTAACAGCATTCCTTGAGAAAGAATACAAAGAAGGAATGTCTGAAAATGATGCTGTTTTGCTGGGAATAAGGGCACTAAAATCTGTAAGTGAAGAAGGATCAGAAATAAGAAGTCCAGAGGTAGCGGCAATAGTTCAAGGGAAGAAATTCCACGTCTATTCAAAGGAAGAAGTTGATGAACTATTCAAGGAAGCATAAGAATCCAATAACTTATTTTTGACTCCTTAATTTTTCTAGATCCATTGCCTGAATCAAGTCCATTAGACTAACACCAGCATAATTTGACAGCGGACGGGATCGGCAAGTAGTTTATCTGCTAAATTTTATAAAAGAATTTGTTTGGCAATAAGAAGACCACAGGATATTAGCAAAATCATCAAATGCAGTTTCAAAGAGAACCAACGCAAAAATAAAGATTATATAATGTTTTATGTTATAAATTCGAGCATGAATTGCCTCTGCTGATAGCCTGACAAAAGCATCACGGGATTCCAAGGGATGAACTGGGCGTTTCGTTTTCACTGATCCTGGTTTTTCAATTTCCATAAACATGATTCAAACTATTTTTTTGAATTAATATATACGCAAATTTTTTCTCTTATTGAAAAATAACGGATCATATGGTCAGACTGGAAGATGCGATAATTGCTAGACTGGAATCACACGGTCATAAATTCGAGATATTCGTAGATCCAGACGCTACTGACCGCATCAAGGAAGGAAAAATAGATGTGGACCAGGATCTGGCCATAGATGAAGTTTACAAAGATGCCCGTAAAGGAGAGAAAGCAGGGGAGGAAGCTATAAAAGAAGTTTTCAAAACCTCAGACATCAAGGAAATTGCAACCGAGATTGTCAGAAAAGGGCAGATTGAACTCACTACGGATCAGAGAAGGGAACTGCTTGAGCGCAGGAAAAAACAGATTATAGAATTAATCGTACGCGAATCTATAAACCCGCAGACAAATACACCCCATCCCGCAGTCAGGATTGCACAGGCTATGGAAGAGGCAAAAGTTCATGTCGACCCTTTCAAGAGTGCAGGAGATCAGCTTCAGGCCATATTGAAAGCGATAAAGCCGATACTCCCAATCAGAATGGATAAGACAAAACTGGCAGTAAAACTAACGGGAGATGCCTATGGCAAGGTTTATGGCGATATCCTCAGAACAGGCTACCTGATTAAAGAAGAATGGGGTAAAGACGGCTCATGGATGGGCCTCCTGGAGGTACCTGCAGGGATTGTTGGTGACATAATGAGTCAGCTTTCGCGAAAATCCAGGGAAAACGTGGAAATACGAATCGTAAAACCACATTAATCACTTCAAAGACAACCTAGCTCAAACTGCACTACTATGCCTCTTTATTTCGCATGAAGACTGTTGTGAGTATGCTGTACCGATAATCTCTCACAAAAACCCCCCATTTGACTATCATTTTTCTCTTTGTAAAAATGCGTGATAAAGGGATCTTGCAGTCCAAGGTTGAAAAGTTTACTTGTCTAAATTGGTGGGGACTGTTGCTCCGGCTATACTAACCACTCACGCCTTCCCTGTGTGAGTTTATGTATAGGGATTTCCTCAGCCAAAAATTGCCAATGTTGATACAACATCAAGAATTCGAGCCATATATTTATGTCTGAGCTTACCAAAAGTTAACTAGGGGAACGTCAATGTTAAAATATGTGGAGTGTTATCAACCGCTTATCTCAAGATGATAATAACTTGCTTTTTCTACCTTTTTCTGATAAAAATATGAGGATCGCTGCCTCCTATTCGGCTGCATATACGTGGGATTCCACAACATTGATAAATTTCTACTTACAGTCCATACATGTTCCCTATTAAAATAGAGAATTTTGTAAAATTTTTGGAGATAATAGTGCGAATTGAACAGAGACTCAAACAAAGACTGTTTTGAGGACGCAGTAATATTTCATTTCAGTATTTAAGGACGCATATGAATAGGAGCTTGCAACCATAAAATAAATACCTTGCAGGCAGTCGAGTTTAATTTACCGCACACTCTGTGTGATAGTGGGATACATCATATTTCTAGGTTCTCTCACTATTAGTGCAACGTCACCGAATTCATGCCACCTGAAACCATATTCTTCAGCCGTCTGGTATGCAGACACCAGTAATTCGGGAGAGCAAAAGGCCTCAAGAAGAAGGATGTGGGAAGTGCTGGGATCGTGCATACCTGTAACGAGGCCACTTATAGGCGACCTCAGGCTTTTCTTAATAAAGATGTCTGTCCACCCATTACCTGGAACATATTGATGTCCATCATAAATCGTTTCTAGGGCCCTAACCACGCTAGTTCCAACTGCGATAACCTTTCCCCCAGAGTTAATCTTTCTATTCAGGGCCGACGCTGTTTCTGCGGGTACGTTGTAGTACTCAGGAAGCAACTTTTCAGATGTCCAGAATTCATCTGCGTCTAGTGATGCCAGATTGCAATGGAGCGTTAATGTCCTTATTTCAACATTTTTGTCTCTAAGAGCACAAAGAATATCTTGAGTAAAGGCTCTAGATGCGGACGGGTACTCTACTGATCCAGGCACTTTAGCAAACTCACTCGAATATACGCCATCATGCGGTCTGTACTCGAAATTTCCATAGTTTATGTAAGATCCAAACTTGAATCCTAGTTTCTCAAGATCGAATCTTCCATCCGGATAGGCGATCCAATACCTAGAGAATGATGGCATTCTTGAATGCAGTTGTAGCATACTTCCATCTTCAAATATTAATCTGTCTCCTTCTCTGGCTTCCAGTTTACCAACCCTTATTTCCACGACGTACGAATCTGGAAGGCGCCCAACATGAACAAGCAGATTCTTCTTGGTTCTTTCCAAAATTACGTTAAATCGCGCAGGAATGATCATGCTGTCGTTGAAGAGAAGTAGAGAATCTCTTGGTATAATTTTAGCAATGTCTTCAAACCGGAGGATAGAATAAAACTTTGTTGTATCCCTTACATACAGTAATTTAACATCGCTTCTCTTTCTTCCTATGGATTCTGGAGGAGGAGAATAGCTCTTTTCCTGGAAGCTGAATATTTGCTTAGTATCCCGCATTTTCTAGTGCCTCCTTTATTCTGAAATATACCTCATTTGCGGCAGAATCCGGAGACTTAAGGAGACTCCTGTCTGCATCAGGCTCAGCAATCCTATGCATTTCTGTATCCATGTCGCCGGGGTCAATTGACAGAAAAACCTTTCCTTTCAGTTCAACCGCTAAATTTGCAATGATATGGTCCATTGCCCTTTTTGTTGATCCGTAGAAACCCCACCCGGGATAGTTATGTGTAGCAGCGTCGGATGTAATGTGAACTGCACCTATGGTGTTAGATAGTTCGAGGAAAAGGCTTAAGAGGAACGAACTCCCGATAACATTTGTTTCAAGCAACCTCCTTAAATCACCTACGTCACTTTCAATAAATGGCCTAGATGGCGTTATTGCACCAGCATTGAGAACCAACAGTTTCTGTGTCGGAAATTTCTCTCCGATCATGTTTGTGAGCTCCACCATGTCCCTTTCCAACCTTATGTCTGCCCGCCGCACCAAAAACGTGGCTTTTCCATTTCGTGTTTCTGAAGGTGTAGCCGTTCTGGAAAATGCTACCACATTCCAACCTTCCCTAAAAAATAGATCCGATAAGGCTTTACCTAAGCCTCTCGATCCTCCCGAGATCAAAACAGTTTTTTCCATAGTTTTGAGAAGACCTGAGGATAAATAAATATTACACTTTATAAAGTTTATAAATGTCTCGAACACACCTTTAGAGCGAAAGCGACTGTGTGGGCAAGTCTATAAGGACACGAAAGTAGGAGGGCATCCTAGAAGCACTTGAAAAGGTATCGTGGTAGTAAAAGCAGGGAGATCAGGATTTAACCAGTATTGTTATGTTTTACACTTCCATTTTGAAGCTGGTAAGATAATGTGGGTCTTACAGGATACTCCAGGAAACGCAATTATTCGTGTCATTTATATTACGGAGAGTAATAAATTAGCACAAAAAATTAAAACAACATGACTTAATCGGAGCAAAGAGTGAGAAATAAATTGCAGGAAGTAAACGTAGCGGACCAGGGGATTCCGGAAGCAAATCCTAATGTTTCACTTGACCTAATAAAAATTGCGTACGAATTCTACAGAAGAGGGTGGCTTTTTGGCACAAGCGGGAATCTGAGTGCACTGATCTCGAGATCTCCATTTGTTCTTTCCATTACCGGAAGCGGTCTTGACAAAAGCAAGTTGAACTTGCGAGATATAGTTTACGTTGATGACCTTGGAAAAGTCCTCTCCGGGGATAGAAAACCATCAAGCGAAACGTTGCTTCATGTTGCTGCGATCAAACAGAGGAATTGCAGCGCTGTATTCCACACCCACTCCATTTGGGGAACAATCCTCTCGAAGAAATACCTCAAGGATGGGGGATTTCAGATAGAGGGATATGAAATGCTCAAAGGGCTCGAAAACGTAGTATCTCACGACCATGCAGAATGGGTCCCAGTGTTAGAAAATTCACAGGACATGCGCTCCCTTTCCGTCAAGGTCAACGATCTACTCGAAAATGATAAAAACCTGCATTGTTTCCTTCTTTCTGGCCATGGCTTGTATGTATGGGGGAACAATGTTGAGACTGCGAAGAGACATACTGAAGTCTTAGAGTTCCTGTTGGAGGTTCATGGGAGACTTGGTAATTCCGACATATAGTTAAAAGAAAAAAGGTGATGATTCAATGGTAGTTGTAAGCGTTCCCGACAAAGGTATAAAGATTGAAAGTAGTAGGGAGGCAAAAGCTTTCCTGGAGAATATCGGGATCTATTATGAGAGGTGGAATACCGGTAAAATAAGCAGCGATGAAATCAATCCCGAAAAGATTCTTGAAGCATATGACGAGGAAGTGAGCAGACTCATGAAAATTGGAGGCTACACAACCGCAGACGTAATTGATATGAAACCAGATACCCCTGGTCTTGATTCCATGCTCCTGAAGTTCAGGAAGGAACATACACACAGCGAAGATGAAGTCAGGTATACGATCGAGGGCAGGGGCATATTCTACATTCATCCGAAAACAGATGAAGTTGTTTCGGTAGAGGTTGAGACAGGCGATCTCATCCGCATCCCCAGAGGAACTAAACACTGGTTTGATCTGTGCAACGAAAAAAGGATCAGGGCCATAAGGCTGTTTCAGGACCCAGCGGGCTGGACGCCTTATTATACAGGAAGCGGAAAAGAGCAGTCATATGAGCCTGTATGTTTCGGTCCCTCGTATATACCTCCAACAAAGCAAAGAGGATCCTAATGGGTCTGGCGGAGATTGGCATTAACTCTGTGATTCTAGACATTGAAGGAACAACGACCCCAATTGAATTTGTTCACTCCACCCTTTTTGATTACGTCAAGGAAAACGTTGAGACGTTTTTGCATAATAATTACTATAGATCTGAAATTGCTGCTTGTATTGAAAGGCTTAGAATGCTCCCTGATCTACCTTTAGAATTTGTTCCAGAAGATAAGTATTCAACAGAACATTTTCTCAATAGCGTATCATCTACGATAAGATACCTCATCGCAAAGGACAGCAAGGCAGCTCCATTGAAAGAGATAGAGGGGTTCATCTGGGAAGAAGGTTATAGAAATGGGAACATAAGAGGCGAGGTGTACGATGACGTACCTAATGCATTTAAAAAATGGAGAATGGCAAACATAGGGATATACATATATTCGTCGGGCAGTGTCCTGTCACAAAGACTTCTTTTTGGCACAACCGTGCATGGAGACCTCACCGTCTACATAGATGGATTCTTCGATACAGCTGTCGGAAAGAAAACAGATCCCGAGAGCTATGGTAGAATTTCTGAGAAAATAGGAAAAGACAAGAAAAATTTGATTTTCATATCAGATTCTGACCGGGAGATCCTGGCAGCCAGAGAATCCGGAATGCATGCCCTCCTGATAAACAGGGATTCTGTGCCCGATTCGAGAATTAAAACAGGCGAATTTATCAGGGATTTCATGGATAACCGTGTGATTCCGTAAATTCTGTGTTCTCATTCATGTTAACAGTTTCTAAACAACTTCTAAACTAAGCCTTCCAGCTACATGTCAACTCTGCGCAAGATCACCTGATCGAATTAAATAAATAATAAATAGTCAGGTATAATATAAGAGCGAAAAGAGAGTAAAAAATATCCAGTTGATCACTCCATCCAGACATATTAAAGGCAGGAGTTGTGTCCTGTCCGTTATGGATGCATTGGATTCTGAGTGCACAATTGGCTTGATACTTGACAGGTGAACAAACAATGGACACAAAAAGAATAGTGGTTCCAGGAGACATAATTGAGATAACTCAGGACAGACCAAGAAACGGGATCTTTAAGTGCAGTGAGAACGATTTCTGCTCCTCATATTTTGGTGTAGTCCAATCCGGAAATGGTTTCGTAGACGTAGTTCCATTTTATGGAAGATACGTACCAAGAAGGGGAGACAAGGTTATTGGAAAAGTCATAGACATAGGACCGTCCATGTGGACAATAGATATCAATTCAGCATATCTTACAATGCTGCATTCCAATGATAGCCCATGGCGCGTAAACAGTGGCGAACTGAAGAAATACCTTTCCATGGGGGACTACGTGTATGCAAAAGTGATGACAGTTAACGAGCTTAAAGAGAGTTGGATCACTCTGAGAGATGTCGGCTTGAGGAAATTGGAAGGCGGACACATTATATCTGTTCCTTCTCCCAAGGTACCAAGGATCATAGGAAAAGGGGGAAATATGGTCAACATGATAAAAGATGCGACATCAACAAGGATCGTACTTGGACAGAACGGCCTTATTTGGATAGATGGGAGTCCCGAGAACATAATGAACGCGGTTTCCGCAATAAGAATGGTTGAGAGGGAAGCACACACAAATGGATTGACAGATAGAGTTGAAAACTTTTTGAAAGGATTGAAAGGAGGAAGTTAGATGGGTGGAGCAAAAACAGATCTAAAGTTAATAGACGAGAACGGCCTCAGGTTAGATGGCCGGTCTCCCAACGAGCTTAGACCTATAAAAATACAGACAGATGTATTAGATAACGCTGATGGATCAGCAATGATTGAATGGGGAGGTAACAAGATTATTGCCTCCGTGTACGGACCAAGGGAAGCGTATCCTAAGCACACGCAGAATATGGATATGGCAGTGGTTAAAGCGAGATATAACATGGCGGCTTTCTCGGTTGACGAAAGAAAGAGGCCTGGACCTGACAGGAGGTCCATAGAGATCTCAAAGGTTGTATCTGAAGCTCTGCAGACCGCGATTCTTGCCGAGCAGTTCCCGAGAACCCAGATCGACGTTTTTATTGAGGTTCTCCAGGCAGATGCTGGAACAAGGATAGCAGGCCTGACGGCATCGGCCGTGGCCTTAGCTGCTGCTGGCATACCTATGAGGGATATGGTCGCTGGCTGTACAGCCGGAAAGGTGGCAGGACAGATAGTACTGGATCTTGGCAAGGAAGAGGATAACTTCGGCGAAGCGGATCTTCCAATAGCGCAGCTGGTGAAGTCCGGTAAGATCGTGCTGATGCAGATGGATGGAGATCTCTCGGTTGAAGAATTCAACAAGGCAACCGAAATGATAGACGATGCCATAAAGAGGATCAGCGAAATCCAGAGAGAAGCTCTTGCAGGAAAATACAGGGATATAGCACTTGAAGAAGGTGGTGAGTAATGCCGAAAGATGAGGCAGGAGTATTATCTGAGATTAAGAAGAGTTACATAATCAATAAACTGAAGGAGGGAAAAAGGGGAGACGGGAGATCGCCTCTTGATTTCAGGGAAATAAAGATTTTCCCCGGCTACGTACCAAGGGCTTCTGGCTCTGCCAGAGTGGAGCTCGGAAAGACAAAAGTTGTAGCCGGCGTAAAAATAGAATCTGGTGAGCCTTTTCCCGACACTCCGGACAGTGGTGTCTTGACTACAAATGTAGAGTTGCTTCCTATGGCTTTCCCAACATTCGAATCTGGGCCTCCAGGTGAAGGAACAATTGAACTTGCCCGTGTCGTAGACCGTGGAATCAGGGAAAGCAAAATGATAGACATGGATAGCCTTGTCATAACCCCTGGGGAGAAGGTATGGATTGTATTTGTTGATATTGATGTGCTAGACTTTGACGGGAACCTGATCGATGCGTGCACACTTGCAGCTGTATCCGCTCTAAGGAATGCCGTTATTCCGGGTTCAAAAGAAGGTGGGAAAGATACCAAGCTTGTTCTGAAGCATATTCCGATCTCGGTTACCATGTCAAAAATAGGCGACGTTCTGGTATGCGATCCCGATACCGAAGAAGAACAGATGGG
>JAKAYB010000101.1 GCA_021826925.1 Thermoplasmata archaeon
AAGCAATTTAAGCCCAGACGGTAACTTCTTTTCTTTAGCCATCGAGGTTACTTTGTTAGCAAAATCCATAACTTTGTCCTTCTGGTCATCCTTCCAACTGTGCACTACAACTATTTCTGTCATACGTACACATTAGCTGACAGTATTTAAACGTGATTATTTAAACATTATAAATTATATGTAGAGAATAAAAATTGAATTAATTAATTAAGAAGGGACGTTTTCATCTCATAGATAGTATACGGTTTCCCTGAAAGTTTTAAGATTGATATAAAAAAATACTCAGAATGATCGCAGAAATGGATTACGTACCTGGAGCGAAAAAAAAAGATCCCGTAAAGTCTATCGTAGGAAAATCTTGAGCTGTCCCTTCAGGAAGAGGAGACTTATGATCTTAGACAATAGAGGATATTATGGTAATTACGCAGAAAACACAATAAGATTGATAGATTTCACTTCTTTAATTCACGGATTGATCTCCACTCCTCATCTGTAAGCATGTCAAGAAAGTTAAACTGACCAGCAAGCCAGAGACTTTCCCCGCCATCATATTTTATGATATCCCCATTTATGTAAGTGCATGCGTCTGAAATCAGAAATATAGCTAGGTTCACCAGCTCTTGAGGAGTACCGAAGGTCCCCAATGGAACTCTGTTCAGCAAACTGTCACTTATCTCCTTAGTAGGAGCAAGGCGAGACATTGCGCCTTCGGTGGGAACTATGCCAGGAGCAATAGCTATGTGCCTTATGCCGTACTTGCCCCATTCAGCAGCAAGAGACTTAGTGAGTGCTAAAACTCCAGATTTGCCAACTGCAGATGGAACTACATAAGCAGAACCAGTTGTTCCGTATATTGTAGATATATTAATGACCGTACCTCTCTGCTTTTTTTCTATCCACCTTTTTCCAAGATCCATAGTCAGATTTATAGTTCCAAGAAGAACTATTCCTATGATCGAGTTGAATGCGTTGAGTGATAGACTTTCAGTCTTGCTAATAAAATTCCCAGCAGCATTATTGACCAAAGTGTTGATTTCTCCAAATTGTTCGAGAAAATAATTCACAGAATTCTTCACCTGTTCCGCATCACGAATATCGCATCTAGAATATATCGCGTCTATACCAAGATCATGCATATCATCGATTGTTTCTTTTAGAACGTCTTCTCGGCGTCCAACAATCGCGACCTTCGCTCCAAGTCTTCCAATTCCAATGCCTATCTCTCTACCGAGACCTGTCCCTCCACCACTGATAAGTACCTTTTTTCCTTCTAATATTTTATCTCTGAATATATCCATGCGATCGAATGTTTTCTCTCAATAAGATTCTTTGCACGATAATATCTCAGTACTTTGTTTTGAGAAGTATTCAGATAGAGTAAAGATGTTGCTATTCTTTCATGCGCATGGGGGGTGAGATGTTTTTTTACCAAAGCCTTATTAGAGCGAGATCCTGATGTATTGTCCATTCAATTTGAACCAAGGAGGATAAGTATATGTTAAACAGCTAATGTTTGTGAAAAACCTCAGATCACGAATGATTTCAATTTAAGGTTCTTCAAATATTTGAGTCCTGGTCAGGGGCTTCTTGTGGTTACCTTATCTTAATTTATTTGCTTTGTTTTATAGCTCATGTATGTTGGAAGGTATAGTCTATTAGTTAATTTCAAGTGACGCAAGATCAGACAGCGTTTCTTGAAGCTTATGGAAACGCGTTATCTACGCGATCATTTATATATACAATATGTATATATACTTGCTCATGGATTCAGAATTCCAGACCGAGAACAAACCGCCCTATCCGGAATCTTTTTTCGAAGGATTGGATAAGATAAAGCTCGCTGCATTGGTTCTAATAATTGGTACCTTGTTATCCTTGGTCTCTTTTTTCGATCCGGTAGTAGCAATTGTAGCAGGAATAATAGTTGTTATTGTGGTATGGGTTGAACTTGTAGCAGGTTTTAAGCTTCTCAAAGAAAGCAATGCTGATTACGGCACAGGACTTACGGGTGCATACGCAATGATTGTGGCTGCCGTAATCGCTTTTATTGGAGGAATATTATTTTTTATTAATCCCATTTTCGGTGCACTCATTGTTATCGTCGGTGCCGTTTTAGGTATTCTTTCCGCTATACTTGTTGCAATAGGGTTATTCAGAATTGGAAGTAAAAATGAAAGCGGGATAATGGAAGTCGGAGCAATTTTGGTAGTATTAATTTCATTTATAGGCTGGATACTTGTCTATGTATCTATTGGGGAGATAAAGAACAAAGCCAATAAGCGAAATGCTGAGCAATTGTTCAAAAGCCAGTGATAAAAGAATATATAATTAAATATAATATTACCTCAGAATTATACTTTGTTGGAAAAAAGCTTTATTGTTAATTATCCTTTACTGGTTAGAGATATAATGACCGTTGACGATAAATTATTAGAAGTACAGGAGAAAATCGAGAGAAAGGTAGGGGGGATAGGAAGAGGAAAATATTCTCGTGTACTTAAAATGGCTAAAAAACCAAACAGAGAAGAATACGTCAAGGTTGTTCTCATTACCGGTATTGGAATAATATTGTTGGGTGTTGTTGGTTTTGTCATTTATTTGATAATGGGTGTTTATATTCACCTACCTTAGAGGTAGAATAAAGATGGAAAATCAGGTTGAATTTGTAGATATTAATGGTAACGATTCTTCTGTAGGATGCGGTAAGACCGTAGAGGTACCTGTGATCCTCAGAGAGAGCCAGATAAAAAGAAAATTCGAGATAACTTTGTCTGTAGATTTTAACCAAGTAGACAAGTTAGTTGAGTGGTTTGTATCCGTTCAGGATCAAAAAAATAAATCAATAAGCGTTTCTCCAATGGACAAGAAAGATCTTACAGTGGAGGTTGAACTAGGCGAAGCTGAAAGCAGAAAGGTTGTTTTTTCAATAACAACCCCAAAGGGGGGATACATAGGGGACCTGGCAACGTTTTCGATTTCTGTAAAATCAGAAGATGGAATCCTTTCTGTCACAAAATTGTTTAAACTGACACTAGCACCCATAATAATTGCGATGAAGACCACTGTTGGAAACGAATTACCGGTTTCTGTTGATCTCGAAAGGAAAAGTAACAGAGATATGGAGGAGAGACGAATGAATGATCCTAATGCTATAAACGAGGTTCTTTCCATCTTATCTCCCTATGAAGTTAAGGGTTATGTTTTTGCGGAGGTCATGCACCCAGATAGAGTAAGCTTTATTGCAAAAGGAATAAAAGGCTTTAAGGGGGTTGTAGCAGGCAGCATCGATATTGAAGAAATTGCGCATTATCTTGTTCCCAAACCAGCAGTATCTGGTCTTGAACTTGGCGCATTTGTTGAATTGATAGATGGGCCATTCAAGGGCGAAAAGGCAAAGATAATGTCAATAGATTCAAATAAAGAAGAAGTTACAGTTCAACTTGTAGAATCGATGGTTCCAATTCCAGTGACAGTAAAGGCAGAAGCAATAAGAATGCTTGATGTAAAGTAATTATCATGAGATTGAAGTCGCCTTCAAAGGAGAGTCAGAAAGCATTTCAGGAACATCTCAGGAAGTTATTCGAGAACCCTGAAGTTATAGTTCCTCATTGCATAGATGGAGGATTATTTTGTCCATTCACTTCTTATGAGAAAAAATTATCCTCATCAAAGTCCAATTTCGAGAAATTCTCGAAATCCGCGGATCAATTTCTTTCGGGAATTGCAGAATCCTATAAGGTAGTCAACTCCGATGCCCTGCCTCTTTTAGGGATGATAAAAACACAGTTTGGTTCTGTTGAATTTGCAAAAAGGGGAGATACAGATGAAAATGTACTAGCGGGAATACAGCATTACGATGATCCATTGTGGCGCATGATGGCTCACTATACCCTCTCCAAATCAAAAGGTGTCAGAATTTATTCATCAACTAATTATTTTTTAGCCTCCTGCAAGAATACTTCGCCCGGAAAAGAATTCTTTATTGATGCACTTAAGGATGAAGGTATAGATGTCACAGTTACCGACGATACCATAACAATCGGTTCCATGGGCAATAGTATGACTATCACCCACCTGAATTCCGTTACTTTTAAGATTTTTGAGAACTCAAATCATAACACGATGATGGCCCTGCTGAGACATGAACTTACGCCGGATGTATGGGCCGATTTCAAGTTTTCCTTCGATTATCTTCAGGATCAGGTTGCGGAGACTCAAACGGATCTTCTCGAATCTTACTCTCAGGGTAGAATAAATGATAGAGAAGTGATTAAGCTGATGAGCGAATTTCGAGAAAAGGAAGCTATCAAGAAAGGTGCTTTTATGGTTGGCACTGAAGTTTATCCCGGACCAGAAGAATTTGTGAATGCGCACGATTTCATTTATGTTGATAAAGATGTTATCACTCGCTGCCTTAAGGAATATGGAAAAGGAATAAGGATGGATACCTTTTCCGAGCGTAAAGTCCTTGACGTGCTTTGGCCGGGCTTTAAAATGGAGATTCTGAAATCCATATTTCCTTCAGAGCCGGATTCTTTTCTGAACTCTGCAAAAGGATCTCCAACAGAACAGATCATAGCACTTAAGGGTAGACTAAAGATCGACGAACTTAAAATCTCTGCAGAAGGCACAACTAGGGACTCAGCATTTCTTGTCGATATCCTGAAAAATTATTTCAGTTACGGCAAAGACAGGACAATCCGAAATTTTGAAAAATCATTAGGGGAGTCTGTTACCAGAAAAGCGATTTTCCTGGCATTCCTTGACAGTGTCGGTGAGAGGAAGAACAGGGAATGGCAGTTCACTGAAACAGAAACAGATCTTGCCCAGAAAATTTCTCCACACATAAAGAACATTTTAAAGGCTGGCCCGGATCATGCTACCGAAGAGATAGAAAAAATTAAGGCTTACGTTAGATAAACATGGCAAGGCATTTTGTCTCAAAGAAGGAACAGAAAGTAGTCAGGGATCAACTTCTCTCTATGGGAATAGATCTTGGCGATCGCAATGTTGAGCTCGATCAGCGTAAAGATTCCAGATGCTATTTTGTAGGAGGAAAACCATATATCTACGTATCAGACAGATATATCCCAACAATATTCTTGCTCAATGACATTAAACCTAAAGGCCATGTTGTCGTAGTTGATGACGGTGCTGTCTCGCACGTGATCAATGGTGCCAACGTGTTCTGTAAAGGCATAACACAGTTTTCAGACAACATAAAGAAAGGTGATACAGTTTTTGTTACTGATCTCCGCGGAAATTTCATCGCAGTTGGAGTGGCCGCTGTGTCAACTGAAGACTTCTCCAAGTCAAATCTCGGTGAAGCTGTCCTGACCATTCACTATCCTGGAGATAAGATCATTAAAGAGTTTTATGCTATTTGAATTACGATGTCATGCTGGTGATTTGTTAAGGCAAGATTTATTTCAAGAGATAGGCATATGAATTGTGCGCCCACATAGTCAATCAGGTGGTTTTCTAAATTAAT
>JAKAYB010000102.1 GCA_021826925.1 Thermoplasmata archaeon
TGTATTCCATACAGGAGCTTTGGACAATAATGAATTATAGGATTCCTTTGAAAATAATTGTTCTAAAGAATAATGGGTACAGCATCCTTAAGAGCTTCTCTATTTCTTCCTTTCCCGGAATGGAAAATAGGGATTATTTCTCGTTCGATCTCCCACTTGACAAGATAATTTCTTCGTACGGTATTGAAACTCAGGTAGCTACTGAGGAGTTGAAAGAACTTTCCTGGTTACGTGAGGGGGAGAGATCTAAGGCGCTAATAATCAACGTAGATAAAGCAATCCCGCACCTCTTTCCGTAATTTATCATAGTCGAATCCCCATATATTTGACACTCCCTTCTACCAAAAATTTCTTTTCTCTCACTCATTATAGATTCCCGCTATTTCGCCCTTAAGAAAACAAATACGTAAATAGTATGAGTGCTTGTTTTAGTAAAATTTTAATAGGGACTTCAACTACAAACATATGGCAAAATTTCCAAGTGATGAATGGGTTATTGAGTACTCCGAAAAGTTAAATTCGAATCAAAATTACGCCGATGCCGGAAAAACCTGGGAAGGAGATATACTTTTTGTAGTGAAACCAGAGAGCGAGCAGGGTGGAGAGAATTACATATATCTCGATTTGTACCATGGGAAATGCAGAGCAGCAAAATATATTCATCCCGGTGAAGAAGTCCCAAATGCACAGTTTAGGTATATAGGAAGTTATGGAAACTGGCAGCGTCTTATAAAGAAAGAAATAGATCCTATCCAAGGTATACTTACTGGTAAATTTAAACTTGAAGGCTCGATGATGAAGATAATGCGCTACACGAAAGCTGCTAAAGAAATGGTCAACACTGCCTCAGATGTCAAGACAGAATTTTAGGTGATTTGATGTGGTTTTTTAGATCACCAAAGATCGTATATGGAGAAGATTCGCTTAGTTTCTTGAGCACGCTTGGCACTAAAAAGACACTAATAGTTACAGATCAATTTCTTTCTAAAACATCAATTCTATCAAAAGTCATGGATGTACTTGGGCGTGGCGTCGAGGTACGAATCTTTGATAAAATAGGAACTGAACCAAAACTTTCGGATATTGTAAAAGGGACGGAGCTTCTTGCAAAGTTCGATCCGGATTGCGTTATTGGGGTCGGAGGCGGATCATCGATGGATGCAGCGAAAATACTCTTTGCAATGAACGAGATTCCTGGCCTTTCTCCATTTGACATTACACCGATAAACGATCTAAAATTACATAAGAAAAGCAGACTAGTTGAGGTTCCTACAACGAGCGGCACAGGTTCCGAATGTTCTTGGGCCGCTGTCTTTACTGATGATGTGGAAAAGAGGAAAAATGAGATAGCTTCTCCGGAGATACTTGCAGATTACGCTATTCTTGATCCGTCGTTAGTCATTGATTTACCAAGGGAACAGACGATCAATACAGCTACCGATGCTGTAACCCATGCCATTGAAGCCTATGGTAGTCAGTGGCGTAACGTTTTCTCTGATGCCATGGCGGAGAAGGCACTCGAATTGATAATTCCTAATCTTCCGATAGTGCTCAAAAACCCGGGGAATATCGATGCCCGAAATAATGTTCATATAGGTGCTTCCATGGCAGGAATTAGCTTTTCAAATTCCCAGATAGGCCTTGCCCACGCTCTTGGTCATGCAGTGGGCGCAGAATTCAAGATTGCACACGGGAAGGCTGTTGGGCTATACCTTCCACATGTTATTTCTTTTAACTATGATGCGGTCAAAAGTCGTTATGACAAGTTGAATTCACTATTCCCAGACGAATATAGATCCGAGAATCTATCTGAAACTATTTTCAGATTCCTTGGATCTATTGGTGAAGCCAGGAATATTAGGGAAGCAGGAATAGATCCAGGTGCATATATGGCTAGTATAGAAGAGATTGTTTCACTGGCCTCTGAATCTACTGGAATGCTCACAAATGCGAAAGATTCTACGTCTGAAGATCTAAGAAATATCGCAAGGAGTGTTGTCTGATGTCTGTAGAATCGTACGGAAATGTAGTGAATGGGACTGAGGATCACGAAGGATCAGAATATGTCCTAAAAAGCCCGGCAACCGGTGATACTATTGCCACTGTTGTCGATGGAGGGGTAAAGAAGATACGTGAAGCAATAGATGCTGCGCAGGATGCATTCTATGGTATATGGTCAAAAACATCTCTCCATGATCGTAAAATTCTCCTCCAGAAGCTTTCGGATAGAATCCAGGAAAGAAGCAATGAATATGCTATGCTTGAGAGTCTTTCCACTGGAAAGACGCTAAGGCAGAGTACTCTCATGGACATACCTCTTGGAATAGAACATATTTCCTATTTTGCAAACGAAACTGAATTTTCATTGGAACGGAAGATCGAACATCCAGAATTTCCCGATACTCATGGGATTATTCAGAATGTTCCCATGGGTGTGGTTGGTGCTATAACTCCGTGGAATGTTCCCTTTCTCATGGCAGTTTGGAAGGCTGCACCTGCTCTTCTTGCTGGAAATACGCTTGTTATAAAACCCTCAAGTTCTACGCCTATCACAACCATTGAGATGGCCAAAGATGCTCTTTCTGTTGGTTTTCCTCCCGGGGTTTTGAATGTTGTCTGTGGTAAAGGTGAAACCGCCGGAGAAGAGTTGGCAAAGAGTGAAAAAATCAGAATGCTCAGTTTTACTGGTTCAACAGAGACTGGAAGGCATATAAGTTCTGTGGCTGGCGTGAAGAAGCTGACACTTGAGTTGGGTGGGAAATCTCCAAACATAGTTTTCGAGGATGCGGATTTAGAAAGAGCTTCTATGGGCGTGATTTTTGGCATTTACCTGAATTCCGGACAGTTATGTGAGTCTGGCAGCAGACTTCTAGTGCAGTCTTCAATAAAAGAAAAATTTCTCGTTACATTAAGAAAGAAGCTTGATGAAATGAAGGCCGGTAATCCCATGGAAATGGAGACAGACGTAAGTGCAATAACAACCCGTTCACAAAAGTTGAAAATAGAGAAGCTTGTTACCGAGGGTCTGCAAGAAGGATCAAATCTCTATTATTCTAAGAACATAGACGGATTAGTACCATCACTGGGTTTCTATTATCCGCCAACAATACTTGATAACGTGAATATGGATATGAAGATAGGCAACGAAGAAATTTTTGGGCCAGTCCTCTCGGCTATAGAATTCAAAAACGAGAACGAGGCAGTAGAAATAGCTAACAGGAGCTCTTATGGTCTTGCTGCCGGTGTCTGGACAAAAGATCGTAATAAAGCAATGCGTGTCGCGTCTTCTATAGAATCTGGAACTGTATGGATAAACGAATATCATCTTCTTTCTGCTGCAGCACCTAGGGGCGGTTTCAAGAACAGTGGAGTTGGTAGAGAACTGGGTCTTGAAGGTATATTGGAATACACTCAAACAAGGCACATTTTCGTTGGCAGCGAAAGTGGGGAGCAGGATCAGGTTGCTTATGGCTTAGTATTAGCAAAACAATCGTGAGCTTTTGTTAATACAATCTTTTTCAATGCACCGATCAAACCTGATTAAATTGATTTTACACAATTTTTAGCAACATATAAATTTACTACTTTTGATTGATTTTTCAGGGAAATTACGGCAAATTCCTGGTCAATGCAGTTGGAAATTGTTCCTTTACCCTGATCTGGATCTGTAACGGAAATTGGAGGGGGAAAATCCAAAAAATTGTTGTGAAGAACATACCTAGTATTCAACATGCATTATCTGAACTCGAAACTGATATTGTTGACTATGTGAAAATCCCAGATTTTTAGATCTGATGCAGAAAAAACTTATGTCCGTGAATGACCGTGGTATCGTTATTATGCTAAACTCAGTCCGTAATGTCAAAAAGACCGGTGTGAGAAGGAAAAATATTAAAAAATAGACAGGAAAATATTTTCAAATGTGTTTCTTGACTCTAATCGCGGTGACCTTGTACTCCGGCGTATTTTGTTTATAATCTCTGTTTGAGCTTGTAACGTCATTCAACCTAGTTTCTGGATCGTTGAAGGTGGCAAAAGCCACACCTTTAACCAGAGAATAATCCAACGAAACCTTGAGTTTTGCTTTCCCAAATTTGCTTTCTACGTCAGCATAGTCTCCCGCATGCAAATTAAGGTTAACAGCATCCTCCTTGGAAATATATAAGTAATCTGTGTCACGTAGATTTCTGTTCCCTGATCGGTCTGTCATAGTGGATGCGTTGAACTGAAAGAGTGATCTGCCAGTTGAAAGAAGTATAGGGAAATTCTGGTCGGTTGACTCAGTTGATGGAATATAATCTATTGCAACAAGTGACGTTCTTTTTCCTTTAGTAAATTGCTCCACGTGAAGAATCTTAGTTCCTGGATCGTCCGTTGAAACACAAGGCCATTGAAGTCCCCCATTCTCAATGCGTTCATATGTAATTCCTTGTCCCCCGCTCCAAAGATCTCTAATTTCGTTCCAGATTTCCTCTGGTGAATCGAAATCGAATCCTCTCGTGAAACCCATTTTCTGTGCAACGAGCTGGATGATTTCCCAGTCCGGTTTTGAATTTCCGCGGGGATTTATTGCTTTTCTGACACGCTGTACCCTTCTTTCTGAATTCATAAATGTACCGTCCTTTTCGTAAGAGGATACGGCAGGGAGAAAAACAGATCCGAACTTCTTGGCAGTCTCGTTAAGGAAAAAATCTTGAATGATTATGAAATCCATTGCATTGAACGCTTTTTCTGTGAATTTCATATCCGGATTTGTAAGGTAAACGTCCCATCCCATGATCCACAAAGCATGAAAAGTACCGGCGGTAGCTGCATCAAGCATCTGAATTTCATCGAGGCCCTTATTTTTTGGGATCTTACTCTTCCATATCTTCTCAAATTTGTTTCTTCCCTGCTCAACCGGAACATAACCCGTTAATTTTGATGGTTCACAGCCCATATGCGCGGAACCCTGAACATTGTTCTGCCCACGCAATGGATTCACACCGCTTCCTGCCTTTCCTATATTGCCTGTAAGCAGGGCAAGGTTTACAAGATCGATTACACCATCTGTGCCTTGAAGATGTTCAGTTATCCCGAGGCCGTGAAACATCATCGACGGTTTTTCCTTTGCATAGAGTCTCGCTGCTTTTCTGATGGTCTCAGGTTCCACTCCGCATACATCTGCTGCTCTCTCTGGAGGCCACTCATCAGCTAATTTCTTAAAATTATCGTAATCGTCCACCCTTTTATCTATAAATTCCCTGTCAACTAAATTCTCGTTTATTATCACATTAGCAAATGCATTTATCAATGGTATATTTGTGCCGGGTCTTATCTGCAAATGATATGTGGCTAGTTTTGCGAGTTCTGTTTTCCTAGGGTCTACAACAATTAGATTCGAACCTCTCAACCTCTGCTGTTTTATCCTGGCACCCACAACAGGGTGATTCTCAGTAGTGTTGGTTCCAAACAGAATAAGAGTACGCGCTTTCTCTA
>JAKAYB010000103.1 GCA_021826925.1 Thermoplasmata archaeon
TTGATACTTGGAATAACCATTGTCCTTACGGTAAAGCCTATCAGAGGATTTTACAGGGCATGGAAACGCAAGCAGGGATTGCCCATGGAGGATGATCCCTATGAAAAGGAAACGGAGAGGATGAAATAATGAAACATCTTCATATGTCCAGAAAAACGGAAGGCGGTACAAATGACTGACTCAGCTTCACAAGTGCCCGTGGAACTCGTAGAGCGGAAAACCAAGACCAAGGAGGAAAAAGTAAACATAACTATTACGGGGACACTGGGCGAAGCCTGGCATGACTTCTACACAGGGCTTAAAAACGGTGGATGGAAAACGTTCCTGTTATTCGTAGGGTTTATTTTCTTCCTGATCTACACGGGGGAAAATGCCAAGAATGTCAATACTACGGAACAGGTAATTTTGGCACTAATTACAATTGGTTTATTTTTTGCTTGTGTTATTGTATTCCTGCTGGAACGGAAAGACAAGGCACGCATAGCGGTATTTGAGGTTGAGGGACATCGTATCACAAGAGGCGTAAAGATAGACCCGCATGACGAGGACGAGCAGATACAATATGACGACATGAGGGCAGAGCACACATCGATATCAATATGGGATTATCCCGAATCGCTCATAAAGACGGGAAACAAATATGACGAATCATACAAAGGGGTTCAGTTAGTGCAATGCCTGCGGGAAACGGACAGAAACACCAAGAGATCAGCATATATCGGTGCAGTGAGGCCCCACAAATGGTATGTGCAAGGCGATCCCATTCCCGGGCTTGCATCGCTCATTCTGGTTAAAGCGGTATCTGAAAAGTTCGCCAAAATCTCAAAAAAATGGGATAAGTTCATTAAGAAGCTGGAAAAGAAGAATACGGGACTGCCGGAACATAAAGAGATTTTGGAAATCAACAGGAAATTCCAGCTTGGTGTGGAACTGCTCACCGAGGCATCGGATGAAGTGGAACGCCTGAAACACTCTCCCATATACCTGAATCTTGAGAATTTCGGGAAATACACTAAAAGATTTGTCATAGGCGTGGCACTTGCAGAGGATTACCACAATATAAAACGGCTGGAGAGAATGAAAGACCCTTCTCTGTTCACCGCTTCCAATCTTTCAAGTGTCGCAGACCAAGCGGCTCGCACGATTATAACGGGGTTGGCACTCGAATCTGCGTTGCCATGGGTATACAACAACGCATTCACGGAATTTATCAGCGTGTTTGCAGGAAAACTCACCATAGGTGCGGACCAGTTGAGAGAGCTTGAAGCTTTTCTCAGAAAGCCTGCAGAAATGGCTTCACAGCCACCGGACAAAAAGGGGTTAATAAATGTCAGGGAACGATAAAAAGGATATAGACGAATACAAGAGCATCGCCATACTCGGGAACAGGCATTACGATGGCGGAGGCTTGCCTTCCGGTTCCCTGACTTTGCATCCCGTAATTGCCGGATCAGCCCAGAAGCTTGACCTGTGGTACAGGTACTGGCAACCAAGTGTTATCAAAGCCTTTATCCGCAATGTCGGAACCCGCAGGTGCACAGAAATGCCGCCAGATTCCATTTTTTACATAGACCCCATACATAAAGACAAAGCCAATGGAAACAAGTATTTCAAGACCCCTGAGGAAATGGAAACCGAACTTCTCGAAATCCTGAAAAATGAAAATCTTTACAAGTTGTTTATCGACAAAGTGATCATGCCTGCAATACGGGAAATGCAGGAAATAACATACAGGCAACCCGCGCAGCTTGCATCCGCCATGATGGACAAAAGAGTACTTGAGGGATTTCCAGAGGCTTATGCGAGGTTTTCGATTACAGGCCAGGAACGATCTGCACCCACATTAACCTTTTCCACGTGGACATACAGGGAATTTCTGGTACAGTCCGGCGGTTCTTTTTACTCAGATGCATACATAAAAGGATTGCAGGGAACAGGAAAATCAACACTCGCAAAACAAATTATGAAAATCGCTGTTGATTTCCGCAACTGGATATATACGACTCTGCCTGTAAACCGTGATGATTTTCTGCATATTTACCACATAACAAAACTCTCCGACCTCTTCACCCAAAGAGTAGCACCATCGATTTTTGAGTTCATGGTCTGGCGGGACGATGTCCGAAAAACGGAAGAAAATTTCTCCGCTTCCATTACCCTGGTAGCCGATGAAATGGGAAAGAGCACAGCCGAGTCAAATAGAACAGGAACCATAGCCTCAAGGTTTTCATCCGCATTGCAGCAATATGCAAGGAAATTTTCCATCGCACGGGTTGAACTCGGAGCAGACAAAGAGGATCCTGAGCTGGAAAACAAAAAAACCTGTGTAATGACGACCTACAAAGACGGCGTGCAGCACTATATGAAGGTTCAGCGGTATAATGGAACTGAGAAAATAGAGGAAAAAGTTCTGACCGAAGCGGCTTCTGACTTGCCTTTCTCTTTCTATGAGACAGAACGTGATGTTACCATCCCGCTCGAAATCGATATTGATTTCATGCAGATGATTTCTGACGTTGCGGAAACCGCCGGAATAGAGTTCCAGATGATACCCGACAAGGAGTTGATTGTATTATGCCGGGACTGGTGCGAAACGGCGCTATCGAAGGGAAATACCCGGATGGTTGGCGTATCCGTGTGCCCGGCCTGTGGTTCAAGGAAACCTTACAACTCACAGAAGAACTCAGTGTTTGAATGCAGGGATAAGGACTGTAAGACACAATTCGAGATCGATCCCATTGCAGGACTAAATTTCATTGAAATGTCAGAGGTTGATTACGGGCAGTTTCAGCGGTCCAGAAAAAAAGAATGGGTCGGGGTGTCAGTATGCCCGTATTGCGGGGAAATGGACACATACAATTCGCCGAAACGGACCACGAAAATGTGCAGCAAGCATAAGAAACCTTTTGATGTGTACCCTGGCGATGCAATTCACTGGCAGGAAATCACAGCGGAATGGGTTGAAGCTGAAGCAGAGAGGATCAAAGCGGCAGAGACAGAGAAGCCTAAAGCTAAAAAAAGAATGCACCCCAACTCACTAAAAAATCTCGGGCTATCGCCGACCAGAATGGAAAACTCCAAGGAAAGTGAAGGGACAGAAACCCGCATTTCAGCGACTGATAAGGAATTAAATGCAATAAATGAAAAAGGTGCGTAATGGGGTATAATGACAAAAAGGTAAAAGATAACAAAATTGAACTTGAGATACACGACAGGATAAGCCTCAATCTGACAAGAATCAGGAGATCCTAAAATTTAGGATGCACATATATGTGCAGTCTAATTTCTGTCTTTTTTTCCAGCTACGAAAAACCTGACATAGTCACATCCCATAGGGATGTGTGGATTGAAACCTCAAGGACTTCACAATACTGTTGCATGGAGAAACCAGCCCTAAACCAGTTCTTTGTTCTCTGTTTCATTTCAACCCCTCCATTCCCCTCTTGATCAAATACGAGATCCAATTCAATGAGCTCAGGGCTATTGGATTCCCTTTCTTCAGTTCTTTTAGGCGTTCCTTTTCCGCCAGGTCATAAATGGTTCGTTCAACCTTGACTGCCGGAGGTTGTAATCTTTTCTCCATAGTGTAGTAAGTCAAACATTCCTATAAAGTTATGCTAACCTTAAGATAATCTTGGATTGTATATAAGGCATAGGGGTATGATTACACATCAATTCAGGTAAGAGAAATCATCTAATCTCTTTTAGCACCTTGAGGACTGGCGTAATGGAACATTCCAGATCTTTGGCAATGGATCTCGCTGACATTCCCTTATTGTGTTTTTCAATTATGACTTTTGGGTCAAGCATCTTTCCGGATTTGGCTTTCAGTGAAGGTCTTCCAAATTTTACCCCTTTCCTCCTGGCTATTTCTTTCCCAGCTTCCATCCGATCATTTATCATGGACCTTTCGAGTTCCGCCACAGCTCCCAACATCTGGAGCATAAACCTGCCTGGTGCGGTTGTGGTATCTATCCCCGGGTCATTTATACTTATAAACTGTGCTTTCTTTCCTTCGATCTCACTGACGACATTAAGAAGGTCCTGATTAGATCGGGCCAGCCTGTCAAGCTTCGTTATCTTGACGGTATCGCCTTCTCCAAGTTCAAGGAGCATCCTTTCAAGTTCCGGCCTCTTGCGGTCCTTGCCTGAAATTTTTTCCATGTAGATTTTCTCGCATCCATTCCTTTTGAGAATCTCAATCTGCCCGTCTAAACTCTGCCCAAAAGTTGAAACCCTGGCATAGCCTTTAATCATTACGTAATTAATGACAAATACGTTATTAAAAGTTCGTTTAAAATGATGTAATTGAATTTGAAAATTAAATGACAGAAGCTAAAGTTTTCAGGTTAAAAGTTTAGTTCTTTTTCGGAACATCCCAGTACGGAGATTTGCAATGAGGGCAGATCTTGATTTCTTTCTTCGTTTTTCTTGGCGGCCATATCCAGCCACAGCGGAGGCAGGTGAGAAAAATTCTACTGGTTTGCATTCTCACCCTCCAATGGCACGTTTTGGCAATCCCTCCCATAGCTCACAAGGCTACAGGTAGAACAGTCCCCATCGTTTTGCGTGCAGTAAGGCTTATTTTTCATCTGCTCACAGCCTGTTAAGGTATTCCCAGTACTCTTCGTCCGTCCATCCCTTTTCTTTCTGGATATCCCTGGTCCGGATTTTCTTTCCCTTTAGTTCGTCCAGTTCCTTTGATCTCCTGTCCCAAAATTCCTGGTCGTCTATATCCAGAGCAGCTACCCTCTTTGCTTCTTTCTTTGATTCTTCCAAAATCTTTGCCCTGTTTCTGAGTATCTGCTTGATCTCTTCCTTGGATGCCATTATATCTGGTCTGTCCTTCTCAAATTCCGATTCAAATTTTGCCTTTAAGCTCATTGGCACGGATGCAGGCTTAATTGCGTCTGCACCATTCAATTTCACCAGGAAAAACCCATACTTGGATATTAGTTCAGTTGGTGTCATTTTTTTACCTCTATAAGTATATCCTTTGGAAGTATATAAGACTTACGTTTAGAGGTAAAATGATTAAAAGTTTAGTGGGTTATTCTCCCTCTATCTCGGTTTTGGCTCCGCAATTTGGGCAGAATTTTAACGGAACTACATCGTATCCTTTGGCTCTCCTAAGTCTGCCTCTAATTAAAAGTTCACCATCCAACAGCATAAAATAATGCCTCGTGCTGAATCCTTTGCTTACCAGTTCACCATTGTACTGTCTGCTCCACCTGCAGCAAGCCTCGATTTCTCCTGATTTTGTGAGTTTCATTCTATTATGCCTCCCACTGTGTTTTCAGTTATCCAATCCTGTGTGCAGTTTTCTAGATGCAGTCTCGTTATGATTCCATCTGTTCGGATTATCAGGGTATAATCCTCATCTGGAATTATTCTCTTTTGACAGTAATCACAAGAAATCATTCAGCATCGGGCTCCTTTTCGATACTAACAGATGAATCAAGA
>JAKAYB010000104.1 GCA_021826925.1 Thermoplasmata archaeon
CTATGCGATGGGTTACTAGAGAGAAGGCAAAGGTGGATAGGATTGCGTGCCCCTGGGTGATTTCCAGATTTGTCGATAAAGATGCTCAGTTCTTTTTTGTTCCGGCTCAAGAGGTGTTGGAGTATGCAAAGAAGAATAATGCTACACCTTTCGACACACCAGGCGCGGAATTGATGCATTATGAAGAAAAAGGTTACGAGTATGTGAGCTTTGATGCCATCATAAAGAAGTACGCTCTCAAAGACCCGGCACTGCTTGAACTCGCAAAGATTGTAAGATCTGCGGATGCGGAACCCCCTGATGCAAAGCCAGAGGGGGCAGGTCTCGAAGCAGCAGCTCTCGGATTCAGAAAAATAGCAAAGGACGACCATGAGAACATGAAATTGCAATTTCCTTTGTATGATGCACTATATGCCTACTGTAAATGGAGATTAGAGGAAGGCGGAAAACTGGAACATTCCAGCAACTGACCCTGTGTAATTCAAAGGAGCAGGATGTAGTAATGGCGCTCAAGGAAGTTAAGCGTGTTCCCCTCCCGCATCACTTGGAAGGCGGAGAATTTGACCATGCTGCCGTGGACGAGATGACGGATCTTTTGTACGTGGCCCACCCATCAAATGATGCGGTGGACGTCATTGATCTAAGTGCTGAGAAATTCCTGTACTCCATCACAGGACATAAGGGAGTGGCAGGAGTCTGGGTTTCAGCGAAAAGAAGGCTCCTATTCACTTCCAACAGAGGGGAGGATACTGCAAGTATATTCCATCTGGATGGAAAAAAAGCCACAGAGAAATTTCGCGTCCCTACTGGGGTCAGGCCAAACGGCATGGCATTTGATGAAGGAAGAAACATCCTCATGGTTGCAGGTGTTGGCAATACAGAAAAGAGCAATGCCCCACCATCTCTGACCTTCATCGACACCAGCAGCGGGAAAGTGATGGGAAAGATCGAACTTCCGGGAAGAACTCGATGGGCGCTCTATAATGCAGATACGGACTCATTCTACGTGAACGTTGCTGATCCGCCTTCAATAGTTTCTGTTAGGGCCGATAATCTTTCCAAGGTTTCCAGAACGTTCAGCATCCCGGCTAGGGGACCACACGGACTGGAACAGAATAAGAAGAACGGCACACTATATTGCGCCTGTGATGAGGGCATCTTAATCGGTCTTGACTTAGGAACAGGTGCAATAGAAGTTCTCGGGCCTCTTTCAGGACCACCGGATGTAATTTGGCTGAACCGGAATTTGGATCGGCTTTACGTTGCTGTCGGGGATCCTGGAGTGATAGATGTCTTTGACACAAACACTCTCCAGTTCGTGGAGAAAATACAAACCGGTCCTGACGCACACACCCTTACCGTAGATCATCGTCGCGGAAATGTGCACGTCTTCTTGCCTGACGTTTACCTGGATTTAATACTGGCAGACAGGACCTGACGGCATGGAAGAACTTGTTTTCCATGAATATTTAACTGGTTTACGATCTGTTGTCTGTGGTATTCCATTAAACTTTTAATCAAATCCCGACCGGTCCACCATTTTAATAGGGTCCTCTCGTTGAATTCAATTCCACTTTTCGATATGTAAGCTCCACATAACATAAGAATTGTATCTTCTGGCTCAATATCAGCTTACAGTTCTTTCATCTAAGAAATACTTTGTTCCTTTCACGCAATATCATTGGGACTCTCGAAATCGCTATACATACGAATTATAATTGCCGAAAGTTACCAAACTTCCGTCGATATAGAGAGAATTTTATATATAATAGTCTGTTTTATTAATGTGAGTTTCGCCGCGTGTGATGTCCTAACTGCAAAAACTATACAACTTTTCGTCTGAGGCGGTTTGATTACGACGAGAGCTTAACCATCTATTAAGATTCACCTTAATCAAGCATGGGCCAAAGGTTTGTTGCAGAAGTCCTTGCACCTGACATTGCGATTTTAATCTTAGCTTTTGTATTGTGTTCGATTACTTTTAACTGGCATTACATGTTATTGGTGATCGCTGCTGCTTGGTTTTTCTTATATGCGGTTTTCACTTACGTTCACTTGAATAACTTTAGGAAAAAAACTGGGAAATCAGTTTAGGCTCGTTGCTGGACAGTTTGTTCGCCTCTCTTAACCATTCTGGTTCCCTTTAGAGCGAATTTTCGAGGTGTTCAGGTAAATTGCTTCATTAATGAGTGTAATCAAGGCAGACTCATCCACAGAGTCTCCTTCATGAAAATCGATGGCGCGAACCGTTTTGCTATCCAAACGCGTGTTAAAGAGCTTCATCGGATCATTTATCTGGGCGCCTTTGGGGAATGTCAGCCTAACAGAATTCATGAGTATGTCCGCTATGCAGACTATTCCGTCATGGGACCAGACAGGAATTCCAGACGGTTTTGAGGGCTTTTTCCACTTCACTTCTTCTGTCACGGCAGGAGTGGCTTTCTTGATTATGGAACGTAGCTGCGACAATGTTTTACCACGCCAGTCAGCCGATTCCATGATTATTGCGTCTATCTGTTGAGACGGAGAATTGCCTTCCGGAAAAGAGTTCGTACTTGTTTTCATACTTGTCCCACCGCTTTCTTCACGAGAGCCTTAATTTTGGCCTCTTCGATGGTAGTCAATTTCTTCAGCGCAAAGCAGGTTGGCCACATTGAGCCTTCATCAAGGTTCGCCTTGTCGCTGAAACCCAATGTTGCATACCTCGTCTTGAACTTCTGAGCGCTTTGGAAGAAACATACAACATTACCGTCTTTGGCATACGCAGGCATCCCGTACCACGTTCTCGGTGATAGAACTGGTGCATTGGCTTTGATGATTGCATGGAGTCGTTCAGCCATAATGCGATCCGGTTCCTGCATTTCAGAGATCTTTGCAAGTACGGTGCTCTCTCCATCTGTCTTGCTAGAGTCTGAACTCCGGCGCGCAGTCCTTAACTCCTGGCTGCGTTCTTTCATTGCGGCTCGCTCCTCGTCAGTGAATCCCTTCACTCCTTGATTGGTTTCCTTTTTCCCCATGCTCAGTCCTCTTGATCGTTTACCGTTTGCATGCGACGGAGTTCCTCTGCAAGCTTATCCACCTGCTGGTTCCAGCCCATTGTCATTCCCTGCATTGCATCAGAAACCTTCGGTCCCTCGACCTTGGTGACCACGAGGTGCAGATTCATCCTGGTCTTCTCTCCCAGGTCTTCAAACTCTATCGTCACGGTCTGCTCTATTAACGTGTCGCTGCCCCTGTCCACATCATCGAGGGCGCCGCTGGTGTATACCAGCCTGCTCTGCGGCACCACCTCCTTGAACGTTCCCTTCATCGGCCACTTCATTCCTTCGGCGGGTCCCAGCTCCTTCCCAGCGAGCATCACTATGTAGATCTCCCCTCCCGGCCTGGCGTCCCATTCACATGTGGGGTTCGTCACACCTCTCGGGTCCCACCATTTTGCTACAAGCTTAGGATCTGTCCATGCTTTCCACACAAGTTCCCTTGGCGCATCGAACATGCGCGTTATTGTCGGTTCCTTATTTTGCTTCTTTTTCTCAGACCTCTTACCACCTTATTTAGTACCCTTTTCTTCTTCTAGGACTTCCTCGAGCCTGCCTAACGACTCACTCCATAAGGTATGCATACAACTTGCCCAGTGCTTTATCTCCTCTATCGACTCCGGATTGATACTGTAAATGTGCTGCTGAGCGCGCTTCTCCATCCTTAGCAGTTTTGCATCAAGGAGAATATGTAAGTGCTGCGATACAGCTTGGGCTGTTACGTCAAACTTCCGGTATATCTCGCTCGCGGAGAGACGGCCTTCTCTGGCAAGGAGTTCAACTATTTTGCGTCTCCTTGGCTCGGCGAGAGCACTGAATGCATCCATGTATACAAGATATAGTAACTACTTTATAAAGTCTTTGCTTAAATAACATTGCCCAATGTCTTTGAAGTTATTTTACTCTCTAAGGGGCCCTTATCTGAACTTCATCGGATATAGATTTGTTAACGTTACTCTCCACATCCCGAACTAGGTAGAGTTGTGGTTCAGCATCCTCGAAGGGAGAATAATAGGGAGGGGAGAATGAAGACCAAAGCAAGAACTCTTGAAAAAGTCGTGAAGTTCATAGAGTACTTCAACGGGATCGGGAAAACATTCGACCGAAGGTCAATGATACGATTAAGATAACTTACACATTAAATAGGCAGCCAGATAGTAAAAAGGGAGTTCACTGTGTCTAAAAGGATCTGTTTTATTCACTTAAACCTTAAATCTAATAAAAACTTATATGAGATTAATTGGAGTTGACTAGTAATTTTATTATTAAATATACTTGTTAGGAAGTTAAATTGATGTGTTTTTCCTTGTATATAATCAGCCCTTTTGCCTTCATATTGATCTTAAAGTTCTGGATCCTAGCGTGATGCCTGCTGTTGATAGCCCTGATGAAGGAGGCTTTGAAGGTGAGCATCTTGCTGAATTGGTGAACTTCTTGGCACCGGGCGCTATTGGGGCTGATGTCACTATCTTTAATCCTGATCTCGACCCGGATGGAAAAAATGCTATTTACATAGTCAAAATTATTTCTGAAGAATTGAGGTACCTCGGCGTGATGCACGTGTGATTTGTTCTGAATGTGTGCAAAGGGAGCACTGATATCCCTAAAGAGGCAACGTTCAGGACTGGAGCGGCCTCAAGACTCGGTAATTGATCCCGAAAAACCGACTGGACCGTGAGGGGATGAAGACGAAACCGAAGCAAAAGTGCGAACCTCACAATCTTCAGCTGTGGGAGTATGTCAGACCTGTTTATAGCTGTCTAATCTGTTCTCGGCTAAGAACCAAATGGGTGGAAAGACTTAATACGGTTTACCATATATACGGTTAGATGGTTAAAACCAAGATAACTGTATCGGTAGAAAAAGCAGTAGTGGACAACGCAAAGCTGGCCGTATTGAAAAAAGGAAGGACCCTCAGCGACTACATCGAAAAATCACTTCGTTCCCTTTCCACAGCGGAGATCTTAAGTGATCTGTGCAAGGAGCTTAATCTCGATTGCGGATACATGAGTGGGGAAGATGTAGAGAGGAACAGGCCTGATCTCACTGGTAGAGTGTACTCAGAAAAAGAAGTCAGGGAAATGCGAAATGAACGTATCTCACGTCTATCTTGATACCAGTATACTGATCAAAAGGTACGTTAAGGAGGAAAACAGCACCCTAGCTGACAGCTACTTCCATCAAGCCCAGCGAGGGGAGACAGTTATTTGCCTGTCTGAGATCAACCTTGGCGAGGCGGCTGTTGTTTTTGACAAATACTCCAGGAAAACGGGTATTGACGCGAGAAACCGTCTCCAAGCAATGCTAAGTGAGTTGGGCTCACTTGAAAGATCCTCCTCGGTTGAAATATATCCTGTTAGTAGCCAGATAATCAGGAAAGCTGTCGAGGCAGTTCTTGAACAACAC
>JAKAYB010000018.1 GCA_021826925.1 Thermoplasmata archaeon
ATCTGAGCACGGTAAAATTTTTCTGATAAATCCCTGCATATATTATGTAGCTTCCCAAACTAATGGAATGAAGTTCGGTTACGGAATTATGAATGTTTTGAAGGATGATGACAGTACCATTGCTTGTCATCAATATGTAGAGATCGTTTAGTACGAAGAACCTTGTGTAATTTTCATTTTCGATAACAAACTTAGTTACCTTCGTGGAAAGATTTTCCAAATATACATCTACCACTTCCAGGCTGCTTCCGTTATGGAACAAATAGTAGGCATTGCATGGTTCAGAATACTCTAGACTTTTCGTACTGTAATTGCCGATATTAGCTATACTGCTTGTCGTAATATTCTGATAATTTAACGAGGAGATGGTATCGTTTTGAACATTAACAAATATGATATCGCTCAAATTTGGATCGATAACTGGATTCGAATCCGCCAGACTTTCACCTAGACCAGAATGGTTGAGATCAATCTTCCTTGATTTGTAGGCTATTTGATTAGCCGAAACCGAAATCGGATAAATGGATCTTGACGGAGTGCCTACATATAGATTATAAATGGTTATATTAGAATAAATGCCCATAACGATTAGACTGATCGTGTTATGTTTGAAAGTAGAATTGTATGCCAAAGGGAACTGCATAAGGGATGAAGAGTTCCATCCGCCGTTGATTGATAGGAACATACGCCCTAGATCAGTGCTCGTATGGGAGATTTCTAGAGTATATACTTTGGAATACCTAGGTTCGCCCCAGATAACTTGATTCTTCCCTCCACCAACTACTGCTGTCCTGTTATAAAGAGGTCCAAATCGTACAAGCGGGGAATTTGTGGTATTATTACCCATGGCTATCACTTCTCCTGTGTCCATGAGATTTGCATCCGCGTTCCATGAAAAAGTCATCTTTAGAGAGAAATTTGCACTATGCGATATATTAATTTTTATTCCCGTATACCCACTTCCATTTGAAGGAAGACCGTAAATCTGTAATCCGCGTTCCCCGTGACCACTCTGTATAGAAACATTTGAAAAAGATCCGCTTGTGAACCTTTCAAATGTGATCAATGAATTATTGCCTGGAAAACTGTTGATCGGGAGTCCTGTAAAGTTATAGTCATAGTTATGCCCAATGGGAGAACCAACTGCACTTACATGGACAAAAGAAGGAGAGCCGATAATGGCACATGCAATTAATAAACTTAATGTAATTATTCGCATAAATTAACTAATTCACAATTACTTAGGTATTATAAATAAATTTTTCGAACCAGAACTTCACAATTTATATTTATGCTGTGGATATACAACTAATATGATTAAGGTTGGTATAGTTGGATACGGAACCATAGGGCGAAGGGTTGCAATGGCAGTTTCCATACAGCCGGATATGCATGTTTCAGGCATACTTAAAACGAAGCCGGATTACCTGGCTCGAGAAGCAAGCCGTGATTTCAAGGTCTTTTGCAGTGATGAAAAAGCTTTGAATAATTTCAAAGAAGCAGGCATGCCATGCCACGGAACCTTGGATAACTTGATCGATGATTCCGACATTATTGTTGACGCTTCGCCAGAGGGCAACGGTAAAAAGGATTTGGAAGTATACAAGGCACACAAGAAACCCGCCATATTTCAAGGAGGGGAGGAACCATCTATAGCGGAGGCAAGTTTCAATGCTTATTCAAATTATAACGATTCTTATGGAAAAAAATACGTCCGAGTTGTATCATGCAACACAACTGGACTGGCCCGGACTTTATCTGTTGTGAGAGACAATTTTGGCATTGAGCACATAAGTGCAGTGCTCGTCCGGAGGGGCGCGGATCCAAACGATAGCAGGGGTGGCCCAATTAACGCGCTCGAACCCAGCCTAAAATTCCCATCCCATCATGCTCCAGACCTTAAAACAGTCCTAGGGAACGTAGACGTAAATACTGTGGCAATTAAGGCGCCAACAACTCTTATGCATGTCCATACTGTTCAGGTCGAAATGAACTACCCTGCCACGGCCGAACAGATCACTGATCTGCTAAAGGAAAAAAGGAGAATACTGCTTGTCTCTGGAAAGAATGGTGTTACCTCAACTGCTCAGATTATGGATCTGGCCCGTGAAATGGGTAGAGACCGCTCGGATCTGTACGAAATTGCCGTATGGAAAGAGAGCATAACAGTAAAGGAAAAGAGATTGAATTATATCCAAGCTATTCATCAGGAAAGTGACGTAGTTCCGGAAAACGTGGATGCAATCAGAGCCATGATGCAACTGGCTAATCAGGAAGAATCTATTGCCAAGACTGATGCATCAATGAATATCGGAAAAGGAGCGATCTAAATGCCAGAAGATGAAGAACAGCCAAAAAAGTATAGGATAGAGGATTTGCCAGGAGTTGGAGAAGCCACTGCAGAGAAGCTTAGAGAGAACGGTTACGATGATTTAATGACGCTTGCCGTTGCCTCCCCAAAGGATCTTTCAGATCTGGCTGGAGTAGCTGAAGGAAGTGCGGCAAAAATTATAGCTGCGGCCAGGAAATTTGCAGATGTTGGTAATTTTGAAACCGGGGAGGAGATTCTTGAAAGAAGGAAAAGTGTCCAGAAACTCACAACAGGAAGCAAGAATCTTGATGCATTGCTTGGTGGTGGATTTGAAACTCAGGCAATCACGGAGTTTTTTGGTGAGTTCGGCTCAGGAAAGACCCAGATCATGCATCAGGCAGCAGTGAATGCCACAATGCCACCTGAGGCTGGTGGTTTTGATTCCGATGTTCTCATGATAGATACTGAAAACACCTTCAGACCAGAAAGAATCATTCAGATGTCCAAAGCTAAAAACCTCGACCCGGATGCGGTACTAAAAAGAATACATGTGGCGAGAGCATATAACTCACACCATCAAATATTGCTTGGGGAAAGGGCAGCAGAGTTGGCAAAGGAGTTTCCTATTAGGCTTTTAATTGTAGATTCCCTTACATCTCACTTTAGGTCTGAATATCTTGGAAGAGGCTCCCTTGCGGAGAGACAACAATTGTTGAACCGGCATATGCACGATCTGTTGAGATTCTCAACAATTTACAATGCAGTTATCGCTGTTACGAACCAGGTTTCTGCAAGGCCTGATGTATTCTTTGGAGACCCGACCGCACCTATAGGGGGAAATGTCGTTGGACATACTGCAACATTCAGGATATACCTCAGGAAGAGTAAAGGTGGGAAGAGAATCGCGAGACTGATAGATTCACCATACCTCCCAGAAGGCGAAACTGTGATCCAGATATCAGAGGAAGGCATTACGGACGGTGTCTAATCTGAGACATTCTCCACATCATTTTTTCCGTTGTATTAGTGCCAGCTATACATTCCACATTTGGAGAAACGGCCTTATCTTGTTCCTGAAGTACAATAATTCTTTACGTCCTCAAAAATAAACTTAACTGTACCCGAAGAGCTCAAAAAAAACAAAATCATGAACCTATCTCAGAAAGCTTCTCTTCAAAATCCTTCAGATTCTGTATTTTGTAGCTTGATGCTTTCCTTATACGATTCATTATCGCTAGTCCATACCCGTACTCTGGGAATGGGTGAATGACACCAATCCTTTCATTTCTCTTGTCCAGTTCTCTGAAAGCAATGAATAGTTTGGCAGCTACTGTCCTTAGATCTCCCATCGATCCCAGATCGAAAGTGTCGAGAATGGAATTCTTGCAGTGCTCAGTCGATCCTATCATAAGGACTTCGCCTTTCAGATCGCTATTCACGGATATCTCGTCAAATACATTCTCGTCTACAAGTATCAGTGTCTTAACAGGAGAATAATGTTTGTATTTCATCCCTGGCGTTATTGCAACGGGACTCTCGTAAGTTCCTCTCGCTACTTCAGAGACAAATATCTTTCCAAATATTGGCTCTAGTTCCTCAACAGTCTTTGAACCAGCCCTAAGCAGTGTTGGAACTTCTCCTGAAAGATCGAGTATCGTCGATTCAAGACCAAATTTAGTGGGGCCAGAATCGTAAATAAGATCGACACGATCCTTGAGTTCATCTATTGCGTATTTCGAATCTGTTATACTTGCTCTGGTTGAAATATTTGCACTAGGAGCTGCTATAGGCACGCCAGACTTCTCAATTAGTTGAAGTGCCAGTGGATTATCCGGCATTCTCACGGCTACCCGCGGTGAATTTGCGGTAACAATATCCGGGATATTGTCGCTCTTCTGAAAGAGTAACGTAACCGGCCCAGGCCATACTTCTCCAAGTTTACTTTCAATCTCAGGATCGATGCCAACAGTTATCCTATGGAGCATTGCCAATGACGATACATGAACTATCAACGGATTGTCTGCTGGACGCTCCTTTGTGAGATAAATTTTCCGGCATGCATAAGCTGAAAGGGCATTGGCACCAAGCCCATATACAGTTTCTGTTGGAAAAACTACCAAGCCGTTGTTGTTAATTATGTTTGCACCAAAAAGAACCGCGTTTGAATCGGGATGCATCTGATCAGTTTTTATTATGTACGCTACCGTGTTTGACGCCTTCTCTCGTAATACAGATCTGGGTAATGAGTGTTTCGAATCAACATCAATGGGTTTCAGGACCTTTTAGTAAAAACCATTTAATATTATGTATTGTTTATGTAGTAAATTCTCGAAACATTTACGATAGTTGCCCATATGAGTTAGATTGCAACAGTTTCCGTTAGGGTGTAAAATGCTTTAAGGGAGGAGAGATCTGGAATAATGAATCCAGTAATTGTTCTAGCGCTCGTGGCAACGCTTCTTTCGATGCTTCACATGATCGCTCCTGACCACTGGATTCCGCTTACTGCGCTCTCCCTTAAGAAATCATTTAGTTCTAAGAGGGTAAGGGCTATCGCGTTTTTGCTCGGATTCCTGCACGGCACCACATCCACAGCACTTGCCCTGTTGGTCGTCTTTTTCGGAGTGTATGCCTTTGGAACAAAAGAGATTAGAATCGCCTCTGTCATAATCATAATTGTAGTTGCATTATATATTTTGATAAACAGCATAAGAGAATCACAAGAAAAGAAAGGTTTTGAAAATACTTCTCTGCTTGTGAGCGTTTTTCCTGATCCTGCATTTCTCCCTATTCTTCTTGTTGCAGCGAGTTATGGATCTTTTTCGGTTTCTTTGATAAGTATAATTTTTGTAATATCAAGCGCTGTATTTCTTCTTTTAATAGTTACGTTGGTAAATATTGGTTTAATCAAAGGCTTGTCAAAAGTTTCACCTGTAACCGTTGATCGCATTGTGGTTATCGCGCTGCTACTAACCGCTGTTTACATATATTTTTACGGATGAACAGGAAATGTAAACGTGCCTGAGATAATGCTGCAGAAATGCCATTGATTTCAACTTGCTTACATTAACTACTTGTACGTGGCCATTTATCACAAATTTATAATAATAAAAAACTATAACTACCCATGGAAATAGAGAAATATCAGCTAGAACTTGATTTAAATTATAAAAATCTTGAATACCGGGGACATGAAATTATAACGGTTTCTGGGAACAAGGAGAAGTTCTTTCTTAACTCTGTAGATCTATCTATTGAGAGCATTGTTTCACACGGGAAGACCTTCAAGTTCAAGGAAAACAAAAAAAAGCAGACAATAGAGACTGATCTGATTCTTTCAGGTAAGACAGAGGTTGAAGTCAAATTTTCTGGAAAAGTTTCAAAAGGATTAGAAGGACTGTATGTTGCAGACTATAAGAACGGAAGGATGATAACAACCCAGTTTGAATCTACTGGCGCAAGACATGCATTCCCCTGCGTTGATGATCCATCTAAAAAGGCTGTATTTTCGTTAACACTGACTATCGACAATGAACTTGATGCGATTTCGAACATGCCAATAAAAAGCTCTGAGATAAACAGGGGAAGGAAAGTAGTTGTTTTTGAAGATACACCAAGAATGTCTACTTATTTACTGTATATCGGGATTGGTACATTTGATTCCATAGAGAAGCAATCTGGACCATTGAAAATAATCCTTACCGCTCCGAAAGGCTTACTCAATTCTACAGATTTCCCAGCTGCTGAAGCGGCTGATATTATAGCAAAATATGAGGAGTATTACGGAATAAAATTCATGTTACCGAAGATGCATTTGATCTCGGTACCAGAATTCGCCGCAGGTGCAATGGAAAATTGGGGTGCGATAACCTTCAGGGAGACTGCACTTCTGGTGAATGACAGCACTACAACTGCAGGGAGACAGAGAGTCTCAGAAGTAGTAGCACATGAAATTGCACACCAATGGTTCGGTGATCTGGTCACAATGGAATGGTGGGATGATCTTTGGCTGAATGAGAGTTTTGCGACATTTATGGCTTTCAAGTTCGTTGATCAGCTTCACCAGAAATGGCTATTTACTGGAAAATTTCTTGTAGATGAAACAGCTGGAGCTTTGTATGGGGATGCTCTGGTCAATTCACATCCGATACAGGCCCACGTAAAGAACCCTGACGACATATCACAGATTTTTGATGAGATAAGCTATGGTAAGGGAGCCAGTGTTCTGAGGATGATTGAGAATTATGTCTCTCCTGATAAATTCAGAGATGGCATAAGAAAATACCTGAAAGAGCACAGTTACGGGAATGCAAAAGGTGAGTACTTATGGAAGGCAATCCAGGACGTCTCTGGTCTGCCGGTATCAAAAATCATGGGTTCATGGATTAAGAAAGTTGGGTACCCTCTTGTAACTGCTGAACTTGTGGGAAAGGAAATAAGATTATCTCAAGAAAGGTTTCTGCTGAACAAGAAAGTGAAGGAACAACCGAGAACTATCCCGTTGACAGTGCTAAGGGAAAACGGAAAGGAGAATGTGCTCTTCAGCAGAAGTGAAATGAGGATTAAGGCCGAGGGATTCCTTAAATTGAACTATGAACAATCCGGGTTTTACAGGGTTGCTTACAAGGGAAAGCTATTGAAGGATGTTATAGGAAGATCGAAAAATTTCGGCTATCTTGACAGGTGGGGCATAGTAAATGATACTTTTGCTCTTCTGGAGGCAGGAAAGATAAAACTTAAGGACTATCTGGACACGATAGAGAGATTTCTTGATGAAGACAACTATATTGTCAACACTGAGATCTGCCAACAACTCTCTCTGCTTAATTTTGTAGACGAGAAAAACAGAAAAGTTAAAAATCTGGCAATGAAGTTCTATAAGGCACAGTTAAAGAGGTTGGGAGAAGCCAAAAAGGAAGGAGAATCTGAAAACGACTCTATCCTGCGCGGGACGGTTTCTGCGAATCTCTCAATCCTAGACAAGGATTTCGCAAAGAAAATTTCCAAGAGCTTCAACAAGTTCTTCAAATCAGATACAGATTTGAGAAGGGCCATAGCCATCGGCTATGCACGCAACAGTAACGATCTTGATGCTTTCATTAAATTCCTGAAACAGTCAAAGACAGATGCAGACAGAACAACACTGATTGCCGGCATGTCATTCCTTGGAAGAAAAAGCTATTTCAACAAATTTGTCAGCATGGTAGGAAAAGGTGATATAAAGAAACAGGATTCTATTTCTCTTTTCATAATGCTTTCCAGGAACAAAGTAATGAGGGAAAGCCTGCTGGACTCACTGGAGGACGTTGTTAACACGATGGAGGAATTTTTCAGCGGAACTGGTTATACTTACAGATTCCTTGAGGCAGTGATCCCATTCATTGGCCTGGATTATGAAAAGAAACTAAAGAATAAATTGCAGAAAATAAGAAAGCCGGCTTACTCCCATGGAATTGACAAGGGCCTTGAGACGCTACAGATATACAGCAGACTGAAAAAATTAATGTCGAAAGCCTAAACGGCTTTCAAATTTTAGAAAGCGCGGGAGATATTCACATTTTTTACTTTCACGTAGGGCATGTTTGTAGAAGAAACCTCCTGCCACCATTTTGCATTCTTTGTTTCGGACGATATCTCTTCTATGTTAGAGAGGATGTTCCGGAAGGAATCACTTATTCTTATGCCACTCAGGTCCCCCTTTATTGCCCCGTTCTGGACGAGAAATACACCGTCCCTAGGAACTGTTGAAAAAATGCCGTTCCTGTAATCCTGGAAGCGAGTGTACCAGCAATTCTCAATGAGAAGGCCATTCTTCATACCTGAGATCATATCGGATAATTTTGTCCTGCCTGGAAGGATCTTTAACTGCCATGGCATTGGCAATATTATCCCCGCATTCCCGGTCGTCCTAGAACCTGAACGTACAGCAGTTGAATAAGAATGAAAGAAAGTGTTCAATTGACCATCAGTGATTATACGGTTCTTTTTCGTTGCTGTCGCCTCATCATCGCAGGCTCTGAATCCATCACCGGTGGAATCCAGAGGATCATCGACGAGATTCACACCATCGCCGGCAACCTTGCGGCCTATCTGGTCGCCGAAACTACTCATCCCAGTTTCAACAGAATAGTAAGAGAGGGACTCTGCACAGCTGGATATTATATTCCCTATGACATAAGGTGACATTATCACAGTGTATTTTCCGGGTTCTATGGATTCTTTCCTCTCTGTTACTCTAGCGGTTTCCGCAGATTCGGAACCCATCCTCTCGAAATCGGATTTTGAAACGTTACTCTGAAGTCCCCAGTGGATCCCTTCCTGCCCACTGAAACCGCCCCTAAATGATCGTATATTCAGTTCGATACCCCCCGTGGTGTACTCGCATTTGTTGTACTTTGTACTCGTCCTCACCTTTTCAAAAATGTTATAAGCTGTTCCTGCTACTCGCTCGGCACCGTTATCCAGAGCGGACTGGATCGCTGCCTGAGAGAACTCATGGAGATCGTGCTGAACCGCCCGGTGGTTCACATTGTAGGGATATTTCTGTTTCTCTGGGTTTATGCCGGCGAATGAACGATTCTCCGGTGATGAGTTTGCAGATTTCCAAAGTTTATCGATGGTAATATCCATCTCTGCGACATCCTTGAGTACTGTTGAGGCGATCTTTTTTCCTATGGCCACAAAAACATGAAAGTTCGCTTCATCCCACAAGTTCGTCAAATCAATAGAATTCTGAGAGAATCGTACCTGTTCGATACGGCTGTTTATTGATGTAACGGCATACTCAGTAAATCCCTTGTTTTCCAATTTATTTACTAAATTTTGAATTTCCGATTCATTCATTTTATATGCACCTTCCTGAGACGGATGTGTGGGCCACCCATCCATACCTCTACTCCCTGTTCCGGATCTCCCTTACCACATGTCCCGGCAGTGAATTCCAGATCTTTTCCGACAGCATCGACAGAACTGTAGAATTTTATCGTATTGGTTTCAATCGTTGGCCTTTTAACTCTGGAAGTGATCTTTCCATTCTCTATGTAAAACGCATCCTTACCAACATACTTTTCATTGAAACGAATGTCATCAATGTTCCACTCGGTAAAAGACTTGATATATATCCCGTGTTTTATACCCTCAATGAGTTCTTCAAACGAATAATCTCCAGGCTCTATGTAAGTCGTACTCATTCTTGCAAGGGGTTCCATGTCCCAAGAAGACGAACGTCCCCCTCCGTTCGAATCAGTATTCAGGAAGTAAGCGCTCTCTCTGTTTAGTATGAACTCATTCGTCATGCCGTTTTTGTAAAGATACCTTTTACGCGCAGGGGTCCCCTCATCATCGTACCTGTAGTATCCATAGCTCAGCGGGTACGTGGGATCATCTATTATGCTTACTTCGTCCGAACCTACCCTGTAAGGAAATTTCTTTCCAGTCAGGAACGACTCCCCTGCTTGCGCCCCTTCTCTTCCAATAATTCGATCGTATTCTGTTGGGTGGCCACAGGATTCATGTGCTGTTATGCCTGATATTTCTGGTCCTACGATGATATCATAATCTCCTTCTTTTGGCTGTCTAGAGTCTGCTGATTCCTTCAGCCCCTTCGCATCTTCTTCTATTCTTTTTGCTAAGTTCAATGAATCTATGTATTCGAAACCGGAGGAAGCACCGAATTGCTGTATCGATTGCTCAAAATTCCCACCGTTTACAAATCCCATAACATAGATGTAAGAAACGCGGTATATATTTCCGGATATATCAGAACCAATTGAGTTCCTATATCTCTGCTCAATGAGCTTATCTGCCATGCCATTGATCCGAACAGCAGTGCCATGCGATTCCATTTCTTTGTCGTTGTCTTTCAGTATGGATATTTTGTCTTCGAGTGAAAAATCCTCGATCTTCTTCTTTTGCTGAACAATCCAGTTGTCCTTTATAGCGTTACCCAAACTTATATTGTTCTTGCCGTTTGATTCTGATTTCTTAAGTGCCAGATCGATAGATTCCTTTGCCTTGTCCCAGTCTTCAGAATCTATGTAAGCTATCGCGATTGAGTTGTTCAAAACTCGGACAGCATACCCCTTCTCTGAAGTAAAATCTATGCCTTCAAATGAACCATTTCTGTACGAAAGGCTATTTGAGGTAATTTTCATGTATCGCGCTTCGGAATATCTGCATCTCTGGGATGTATAATCCAGAATACGATCAATGAGCTCCCCGGACGTTCATCTCACCTTGCTCTTTTTGATCCTGCTCTCATAAGTTTCAAAAATGCGGGAAATACATTTACCAAAGTTCCAGTCATGGTCGTCCACGGACATATTGAAACTGCCTCCAAAAAGTTTAGTTCGGACAGAATATTTCACTCGGCCCCCATTTTCATACTTTGTCACGTGAACTGTAAATGTACCGTTTGAAATACCCGAAAGTCTCTGGATCTGAGAAATGAATTTCTCGGATTCAAAAAATATTGTATCATACAGATCGTCGTCCCATGGGCCGAGACCTGAGACCTGCACAAGTATGCCAGATTTCTTTTTGCCAGTATCTATCGAGTTTATTATATCTGAAACATCAATTACCCCAACAGGTTTCCCGACGTCGTCTACAACAGGTATCACATGCAGTTTGTTTTCGATGAGCAGTTTGGAACATTCCCCAATTGTCGCTTCCCTTGTGACGCTGCACGGTTCCTGCATATACGACCGTACTTCAATCTCGAGCTTTTGGGGCTGGCCGTAATCCCGGCGCCTCTTCTCCTCTGCCTGGAACATTGCCCTTGAATCGATGTCTTTGATCATCAGGATTCCAGAGAGCCGCCCTCTATCATCAACAACCGGAATTTCAGATTCATCGAGACTCCTCATTTTCTCTATGGCCTCTGGAATCATGTCCGTTTCCTTGACAACAACAGGATCATCAGACATCAGGTCCGTAACAAGAATACTGCTCATGCCGCGAGTTGTATCTATGTTCTTCAAAATATCTGATCTTGAAAATATCCCGACGAGAACACCGCCCTTGCGAACCACCGGTATTGCTGCCATACCAGAATCTTTCAGGAGATCTATGGCTGTCTCGAATTTCTCATTCTCATCAACCTTAGGTGTTTTCACCATAAATGCTTCCACCTTGGAGCTTGGCCTAATGCTTCTTCTCCTCAACAGTTCCCGGTAGCTAAGCATCCCAGCGTACTTGTTCCCTAAGACAACTGGGACTTGATGGATCCCAGTCTCCTTCATCTTATTCCATGCTTCCGACACCAGTGAAGATGCCTTAACTGTAACCAGGTTATTCTTTGTCATCACATCTTTTACTTTCATTCGACTACCTCACAATAATGTATTTTTGCTTCTCTTCGGATCTCTTTTACCCTTTTGGAAACGTCGTTTCCTTTCAGCGCGGAGACGATGAGTTCCCCAATCTCTTCAACTTCGTCTATGCCGAGTCTGGAGATTTCTGACGTCCCTATTCGCCCTTCACGGTCGACCACAATGTAATTTCTTTCTAATATATTACTAAATCCTTCAAAGTTGGTTCCGAGATTTAGGAGAGAGGTTTCAGACAGTAAGATCTGGTGTGTTTCAGTGAACCACGGAGAAAATCTTGGTGCCAGTCCGGCATTTGAGAGGGATTTTGCCAGATCAAAAGAATTTTTTACGACCTTTCTTGCATAGTCTTTACCGTATTGCCTCATTTCTTCCATAGCAACACCAAGTGACGCAAGCCTGCTTGGATTATAGTTATCCATCGCCCTCCATGTTATATTTCTCCTTACGGCTTCTATGATCTCTTCATCATTCGTCAGTATTATGCCTCCCTGCGGGCCAAAAAAAGACTTATGTGTTGAACCGAACAGTACGTCAACGTAGTTCAACACATCTGGCTGAAAAGCCTCACCGGCTATCAGGCCCATAACATGTGAAGCGTCATACGCAAGCTTGCAACCGTGATCGTGACAAAGGTTCCTGAGGGATCTCAAATCATAATGCTTGACAAAGAACGATTGCCCTAAAACAACCAGGCACGGCATAAGCGATTCAAGCAATCGTTCTAGATCGTCAAGAAGGATTTCCTGCCTGGAACCATCATATGGAATGTTATAATTGCCGAATCCCATGATCTGCGGAAGATACTGATTCTGGTACCCCGTATATCCACCATTGGCTTCCGATATAGACATTATATTGCGCTTCCGATCTACAAGCGATAAGAGAACTACTTCCGCTGCAATGTGCCCGCCAAGCGGCCTAACCTCTGAATACTTGGACTTAAACACCTCACAGGCCAGCTTTTCTACCTCATCCAGAAGCTCTTCCATGTATTCCGCGCCTCCGTATGCGTTATAGCCTTCATGTTCAAGCGTCAAGGAATACCTTGAAGCCATATCTGACGACAGTGCTTTCCTTGCATTAGGACTCAGTATGTTTTCTGAGGCCTGAAGGTTGAGAGTTTCTGATCTATAAGAGTCATGCTTTCCAACAAGTTCCAAAATTCTGCTCATTAATTATCCATCCCTTCAAAATGTACGTTAAAGAGGTATTAATTGCTATCGTAACGGTTCGTGCAGTCATACAATTATCCTAAGATGACATAGTCATCGGCATCCGATTAGAATAAGAGAAAACGAAGAGGTTAAAGCCCTAAATGGCATATTCATTTGAATGAAACTGAAAATGCGAATACTTGCGGCATCGTACCGGGCAAGTGATGTTACCATAGAGCTCTTTGGAAGAACTGAAGATGGTTCTTCTGTTACCGCTCTCTACTTCGGGTTTAAACCTTACTTCGACATAGTCGAACCAGACGAAGCATGCATGAATTCATACCGTTCAGAGGATGAGTACGAGAGAGAAGAGGAAAAAGAACTATGGGTTGACGGAAAGATAAAAAGAGTAGAGAGAATTTATATCAAGTCCCCTTGGAAAGTTCCATCTTTAAGGGAAATCTGCCAGCCCAAGTTCAAAGTTCTTGCAGCGGACATACCTTTTCATCACAGATTCATATACGACATGGACCTTGGGTCTTGCGTTGAGATTGAGGGCGAAATCGATCCCATGGACAAAACCAAATTTACTACCGATTATGTTGTTAGGACCAAGAATATTTCGAACGTTCCGGAGTTCAACCCTCCTCTGAAAGTCCTGAGTTTTGACATAGAAAATGCCATAACACCCGAAGAGAAGAAAAAATATGGGCGAATTCTTGTAATCGGATATTCAATATTTGATGGCAAGCAATGGGAGAAGGGAGCCCTTAGGGGTAAGGAAAATGAAATCCTTGAGAATTTTGTTCGCCTCATAAACGAGAAAGATCCGGATATACTAACTGGCTACAACAGCGACGGATACGATATTCCCGTAATTGAGGAACGCATGAACAATTACGGGATCCCCTTCGCTATTGGAAGAGATTTTGAAGAACCTCGCAGGGTCCAAAATCAGTACTGGAGGCTCCATGGGCGGATCATTCTCGACACGTGGTGGGCGGTAAAGAAGGTTCTAAAGCCAAAGCACGAGACACTGAACTATGTAGCAATGAAAATGCTTGGTGAGGGAAAGGACAATATCAATCGTTTGAAAATTGAGGAGGAGTGGAATAACAGGCCGGATGAGGTGACAGCTTACTGCATAAAGGATGCTGATCTGACATTGAAAATACTCCTTAAATTAAGGATTATAGACCGTAACCTCTTCATGAGTACTGTAACAAAGCTGCCATTGGACGATGTTACTAATGGCGGAACAAGCAATTATGTCGACTCGCTTCTAATTCGAAAAGCAGATAGGGAAAATATCGGCGTACCCATGACTAACCGCAGCCTGAAGGAAGCTCCAATTACCGGCGGTTACGTCCACAGCATTGGAGCTGGGATTTATGACAATGTCATAGTCCTGGACTTCAAGAGCATGTATCCCTCAATGATGATGAAGTACAACATCTGCTTTACAACTCTCGATCCAAAAGGCGAAATTGTTGCCCCCAACAATATAAGATTTTTGAGCAAGCAGCAAAAAGAAGGCCTCATTCCTGGACTTTTGCGGGATTTAATGGAAGAGAGAGACAAGATAAAGAAGAGGATGAAAGTGGTATCTGAGGAAGAAAGGGCTTACCTTGACGGCGTCCAGGGAGCGATAAAGATACTTATGAACACGTTTTACGGCGTTATGGCCTCATCATTCTACAGATTCACTAACATAGAGATAGGAAGTGCCATCACGGCCTACGCCAGGAACACAATCACTTCACTAATTGAATCACTGGAACACGAAAATTATCGTGTTATATACGGTGATACAGATAGCATATTCATCGAATCGCAGAGCAAGAGCACAGAGGATGCTGTTAAGGTTGGGAATTCACTAAGTGATCGCCTCTCGAAGGAACAGGGGGTGATCCTGGAATTTGAGAAAGTCATGGACCCGTTCTTTTCTCATGGAGCCAAGAAGAGATATGCAGGTCGTATAGTGTATCCAGAGACACAAAAAGGTGAGATCCTCATCCGTGGATACGAAGTGAGAAGGACCGATTCCTTCGACCTGCAGAGCGAAGCACTTTCAAAGGTTTTTGAATTCATTATGAACAGGGACGTGGATGGGGCAATAAATTATAGGAATGAACTGCTGAATCTCGTAAAAAAAGGAGACGAATCGATTGATATTTCGAAGCTTGTTATATCCAGGAGCGTTAAGAAGTTCGGTGAACACGGTGAATACAAGGACGAAAAATCTCTGGCCAATGTTAGAATTGCAAAGAAACTCATAGAGCGCGGAGAGACTTTTATTCCTGGGATGAAAGTCTCATGGATTGTCACAAACAGCAAAAAAACGCCCCAGGAAGTCGAACCATTTATAGATGGCACCCCATTTACAGGTAGGCCAGACTGGGACTATTATGCGCGCAGGATCGAAGAAACGTTGAATAGGGTCTTAGAGGGCCTTGAAGAAGACTATGGAAAGGTTATTCCGTTCAGCCAGTCAAAATTGATGGAATTTTCATCGGAAAGTGTGAAATCTATTAAAAATGAGGAAAAAACGCCCAAGCAGCAGTCAACGCTTTTTGAATTCTGAAATTTCGAAGAAAACTTTATCTGGTGGTATACTCAGAAACATCCACGACATTTTCCGGGGCCCCATCAATAAATTTTTTAATATTTTTGCATGCGTATATAAATCGCCATGAGCTTATGGATTCGTCAACGTTTCCAGCGACATGAGGCGTCAAAATAGCATTTTCTGGAATTGGAAATGAAACATTCGGCTCGTTCCACCAGACATCCGTGAGATAATAGAAATCTGGGTTGTTCCGAAGATATTCCAGCATGTCCTGCTCATTAACCACGCCTGCTCTTGCCACATTTACTATCACTTTACCATGAAATTTATTGAGGAGGTTGCGAGAAACGATCCCTCTGGTTAGGTTTGACAATGGGATAGATATCAGCAGAATATCTGATTTTGAGAATAACTCTTCGACGCTATTGGCGAATTCATCCAGATTAGGATCTTCAACTGGATGTCTGGAGTAACCGATAACCTTCATACCAAATGCTTTTGCGATCCTCGCCGCACTCCGACCGATTCCCCCAAAACCGAAAACACCAAGTGTAGACCCATATAGTGTACCAACAGTTTCGCGCTCAATTACCCTGTTTTGCGCTTTTCCAATGAATTTGCAGATTTTCTTTTCATGAGCCAGAAGCAGAGCAAATGCGTGCTCTGCAACAGGGTCAGAGAATACGCCAGCATTGCTGCATACCGTAACGCCTTTGGGAAGTGTTGAAAAATCAAAATGATCGACACCAGCGCTTAACGTCTGGACAAGCTTGAGATTCGGAGTTAGCACGAAATGGTTGGCCACGATCTGAACTTCTGCATCATCCGGCTGATTTTGAGTGATTTTTGATCCGACTATGTCAGAACATTGCTTCAGAACGGATTCCTTGACTTCTGTTCCTGTTAGAATAGTTATTTTCACGATAGCGCAATTGAAGTTATAAATAAAAATATTGCACAGTTGAAGTGCCTAATGATACATATAGTCATGCTATTTAATGTCGTGAAATATTAAACTACAGCCAAGAAATATCATGTTACCTTTAATAAAAGGTGTTAGGTGAAAATATGCCAGAAAATTTGGATCCATTTGACATAGCCCTGCAGCAATTAAAAAAAGCTGCGGACGCGATGAAATTGGACAAGCAAGCACTAGAGTTACTAAGCCAACCCCAAGCAATTCTTCAGGTTAGCATACCTGTGAAGATGGACAACGGCGAAACAAAAGTTTTCACTGGGTTCCGTGTTAGATACAACACGGCCAGAGGACCAGCAAAAGGTGGAATAAGATTCCATCCGCAGGAGACCCTTTCAACAGTTAAGGCACTCTCTGCGTGGATGACTTGGAAAACAGCAATGTTGAATCTGCCACTTGGTGGTTCAAAAGGCGGTGTAATATGCGATACCAAGAAAATGAGCAAGGGCGAGTTGGAAAGGTTAAGCAGAGGCTACATTAGGGCAATAGCCGACTTTATCGGCCCGGAAATAGATGTCCCAGCACCAGATGTTTACACAACCCCGCAGATCATGGCGTGGATGATGGATGAGTACGAAAAGATCGTAAGACATTCTGCTCCTGGCGTTATTACAGGTAAGCCCCTTGAAAACTGGGGATCACTTGGAAGAGGGGATGCTACAGCACGTGGAGGCATGTACGTACTTCGGGAAGCAGCAAAATCGATAGGTCTTGATCTTTCGAAAGCAACAATCGCCGTTCAGGGATTCGGAAACGCCGGTGAATTTGCTGTGAAGCTTGCCAGAGAATTGTTCAAATCCAAGGTTGTGGCAGTCTCTGATACGAAAGGGGCAATCTATGTGGAGAACGGAGTGGATTATGATAAGCTCCTTGAACACAAGCAGAAAACCGGTTCGGTTGTGAACTTTCCGGGCTCAAAGAATATCACCAATGAGGAGTTGCTTGAATTAAAAGTGGATGTCCTTATACCTGCTGCAATAGAGGAACAACTCACGGCAGAGAACGCTGACAAAGTTAAGGCTAAGATAATTTTGGAGCTCGCAAATGGGCCCAGCACACCGCAGGCTGATGAAATATTTGAGAAAAAGAAGATCCTGGTATTACCAGATTTCCTGTCTAACGCTGGTGGTGTTACCGTGTCATACTTTGAATGGGTGCAGAACAATACGGGCGATTACTGGACCGAAGAAGATGTACACAAGAAACTGGACAGCAGGATGACAGAAGCTACAAAAGCTGTTCTCGACACAGCAAAGAAATACGGTGTATACACCAGAACTGCTGCATACATCGTTGCCGTTAAGAGAGTGGCAGATGCAGCTAAATCAAGAGGTTGGTACTAGACTTTTTAACCTCCTTTTTTATCTACCTCTCATGAGCGGGTGTAGTGTAGTGGTTATCACAGGGGCTTCCCAAGCCCTTAACCCGGGTTCAAATCCCGGCATCCGCACATTTTATTTTTAAATTAGAGAAATATTGCACTTTTGCTTTGGAATCTCAAATGAACAATAGATCTGCGCAGACGACATTTTGGAATAGTTTGCCTTTAATTTTCATTCAATTAACCGAGATAGTTTGGAATGAATTGCGGAATTGATCAGACGCAACGTGATTTATCCTTGCGGGTGCGGGACTTAACTAACAGAGAAAGAGTCCTATAAAAAATTATTTTGTAAAGAGGAGTGATTAATGATTCTGAAGGTACTCTCTTACCTCAAGTGCCGCCTTTGCACCACTTCCGGCTGCCGTAACAGCCTGCCTGTACTTTTTATCTGCAGCATCCCCTGCAACAAAGACACCGGGGATATCTGTTTTCACTTCTTCCGCCGTAACTATGAAGCCTTTGCTGTCAAGTTCAAGCTGTCCTTTTAGAAAACTGGTGTTTGGAGAATGGCCTATTGCAACGAATACACCATCTGTTTGCAGTTCGCTCGTATTGTTGGTCTCCACGTTTCGAATGACAACACCCCTGACTTTTGTATCGCCTTTCACTTCTTCCACAACGGAATTATAAACAACGCTTACTTTTTGGTTTGAGAGAATTCTTTCCTGCATGATCTTTGATGCCCGGAATTCATTTCTCCTGTGAACAATTGTTACGGATTTCACGAATTTTGTGAGGAATAATGAATCTTCCATCGCTGTGTCTCCACCACCAACAACTATCACAGACTTATTCTTGAAAAAAGGAGCATCGCATGTTGCACAGCTGCTGACACCCTTGCCTATGAATGCACTTTCAGATGGAATCCCAAGCCATTTTGCAGAAGCCCCTGTCGCAACTATAACAGTCTTGGATTCATAATTGCCGTAGGTCGTCTTAACCTTGAGCGGATTACTTTTAAAATCCACCGAGACGACGTCACCTTCGATAAATCTAGCACCGAATTTCTCAGCTTGCTTTCTCATGAGAGCTATTAGGTCTGGGCCGAGAATTCCGTCTGGAAAAGCCGGGTAATTTTCAACAGATGAGGTCAAAAGAAGCTGGCCCCCGGCGTTAGTGCCGCTTATTACTAAAGGGGAGAATTCCTCCCTTGACGTGTATATAGCAGATGTGAGTCCTGCAGGTCCAGATCCTATTATGATCACATTTTCAACCAATCAAGCCACCATTCCTGTCTAGATGGTAATGCCTCCGATGATAGTAAACGTTACCCATGCCCATAAGATCATTGCGTTGCCCAACCTATTCTGTAATGCTATCCTTCTGCCCACTTTTTGATTTCGACCAGGTTTCTTTCGAAAGTATAATCGCTACCAACAGAGCCAGCGTTGCAACAAAGAGAACTAGAATCCAGCTGTTGAATGTTCCGTAATGCGGGATAACCAGCTCTATGAAAAGCGGGGCGAATCCTCCAATCGCTCCTCCAAAATTGTAAATGAACCCGATGCCGGTTGTTCTGAATTTTTTGCTGATGCTCTCTGCAAGAAAACTCGGAAGAGTAGAAAATATGGCAGCCATGAGAAAGGACTGCACACTGTAGCTTATGTATAGGTCAGTAATGGAATGGAAAGACGTACCAAGGATTGTAAGGGGATAAATTGAAACAAGAAATATAGAGGAGTATATCAAAAGTGCAAGTCTTCGGCCCGGTATGTAGTTAGACAACAACCCACCTATCCATACCCCTACAAGCGAGATCCCGTTCGCTACAAGGAGAATGTATCCTACGGTTGTGATTGAAATGGAATTGCTCTCCATCACGGTTGGATAGAAACTTATTGTTCCGGAATTTACAAGTAACAATCCAGCGCAAATTATTATTCCTAATACAACATATTTCGGAGCATCCCTGAACATTGACACAACAGGCTCTTTCTGTATTGATTTTGTTTCTTTCATATCCTTAAACACAGGAGATTCCTTTGCACCGAGCCTTGAGACAAGTGCAATTATTCCTGGGATAAGTGTTGTGAAGAAAAGTATTCTCCATCCGATAGTTTCGAACGCGTTCCCGGGGTATTCAATTGTGAGTATTATGTATACCAATGTGACTACAAAATATCCTATTCCAAAGCCGCTCTGCACAAAAGAGCCGATGAAACCTCTCTTTTCCGCCGGAACACTCTCAGTTGCAAGGGCTGTTCCACCGCCGTATTCGGCACCAGCGAAAAGACCCACGAGAATCAAAAGGAAAAAGAGAAGAGCCGTTGCCAAGATTCCGTAACTTTTGTATGTTGGCAGAAAGCCAATTAGAAAACTGGAAAGTGAGAACCCGACCACGGTTACAGTGAGCATTGTCCTTCTGCCAAGCCTATCTCCAAGGAAATTGCCAAATATCAATGATCCGAAGATACGGGGGACAGATATCAGAGCTAAACCGAATAATGCACCGACAAGCCCGAAATCAGGCGGCATGAGAAGTCTTGATACAACGGTGACTGTTACAAGAGCATAAGCACTGGTAACATACCCATCCATAACCCATCCGGACCATGCAGCGACAACATTTTTCCAGTATACTCTCGATAAAGATCGATTCTCCATCCTAAGCCTATATTATAGACACATAAGCATTTTTTCGTTGCTTAAATCTTCCAGTGCCAATTTAAGGTAGATCTTGATGCGGATACATATTACTAACCTGAACTCTTTCACATTAACACATATTTTTTAATCAGCTGAACCCGTGATATAGGGAATGGGGTAGTATTTGGTCATTTTTCATTTCGATCCATACGTATTCTTCCGAGCCTTCATTCTGGCCATCTTCAGTGGAAACACGTAAATAGTATTAACACATATGGTAACACATATGTCAATGATCGATAACGCTCCTGATGCAGTCAAGGAGACATACTTGAAGATGAAAAGCGAACATGGAAAGAAGCTTGAACTGAAGATCATAGGAGGAAACTATTACCTGTATGTTGCAAAGGGCATATGGGACAAGAAGAAAAAGAAGCCTGTGAAGAAGACCGTTCTCCTCGGTTCCATAGATGAGAACG
>JAKAYB010000105.1 GCA_021826925.1 Thermoplasmata archaeon
GTCAAGAAGGAACTGGAACTTTGACCTACAGTGTTATTTTCTCGGACCTGTCCCTCAAACAGCTGAAAAAACTTGATAGAGAAACTAGGCAGAGAATAATCACATCACTTGAACGAATCAGAATAAGGCCTGATGCTTACATCAAGAGACTGGTTGGAGAAGAAGGATACAGATTCAGGGTTGGAGATTACAGGGTGATACTGGATCTTGATAATGAACGGTTGATTGTTCTGGTATTAAGAATTGGACACAGGAAGAATGTATATGATCAGTAAGCTAACCTATAGCATTCCTAAGTCTTTCCTTCAAAGTTCGATCATCACAATAAAAACACTCATAGATACGGAGATTATGGACCAAATCGAGAGAAGCGGGAAAGATCTCAAGAAATGTAGGGTCAGGAACGTTAGAGACTTCCTTAAGGAACTATAGCCCAAATCTCAAAGCATGCTGTGAGGATATAATCATGATGCCAAAAAACGAACTTGAAGATAAACTTCTCAATTTCTTCCAAGCGGAGAATAACGGGGACTGGAAATTGTATGAAACGTTTCTCTCGCCCGATGTGGAGTGGATTTCATACGGTCCTCCCAAACGGAAGGTAATTATTGGAAAAGCAGAATATGTCGATGATGTTGGATAGTGATTGGTAAACAAAAATACACCACAGAGAAAAGCTTTTTAAGTTGAGCTTTAGTAACGAAATGCTCGCAGATCGCAAAGCTATGCTTATACACTGTTAGTTCCTGTAAGCCACTTCCAAAGCGGGACAAATTGAACATGCTCTGTTATGCCGAACCAACTTACTTCTTCTTCGCTTTCGTAATCCCCGGTTAACACTATAAGATTGGTGCATTTTAGTTCCTTGCTTCCTTTCAGTAGGGCCCTAACTTCCCTCTCTTTTGTCCTGTTTCCGGATACGTCAGCACTTACCTGCATCAATGCGGCTATTTTTCCATGTTTTACAATAACAAAGTCTATCTCTTCCTGTTGTATGTTTTTCCAGTAATAGAATTCAAAGGAATCTTCGGAAGCTCTTCTCTTAAGTTCTATTGCAACAATGTTTTCGTATAAGCGGCCCCTTTCTTCAGTGGTCTTGAATCCCTTTGCATATACAAAGCCATTATCTATGCAATAAATCTTTTTGTTTGTAGTTATCTGTTCCTTTACCTTTGCCGAATAACGCTTCACTTCGAAGAAGATGAACGCCTCACTCAGATAGCTTATATACTTTTTTGCTGTATGTTGACTGTCCAATCCAGTCATCTTTACGAGGTTGTTGTAGGAGAATTCTTTTGCGGAGTTTGATATAAGATAAATTGCCAACTCCTCAATTACATTGAATTTTCTTACCCTGTACCGTTTTACTATGTCCTTGTATAGTATCGAGTCAAAAAGTGTAGAGAGATATTCCCTGTAATCAAGACTTTTGACCAGGGGTTCGGGATAGCCGCCGTTTTTTGCATATTCCGAAAACTTGTTTTTAAGCTCGGCGGTTGTAAGCTCACGTTTATCATATGTAATAAATTCCCTAAATGAAAGTGGCAGTATGCTTGTAGCTATATGCCTTCCAGTAAGGTGTGTTGAAAGTTCGCCGCTCAGCAGATTAGAATTGCTTCCTGTTATTACAATGTTATAACCCTGCCTCTGCAATCTGTTTATAAACAGTTCCCAATTTGGAAGGTTTTGTATCTCATCTAAAAGAAACAGGCCAGGTTTATCGTATAAAGAATTCATTTCTGTAACTATTTCGTTGTAGTCAGAAGCGTTTGCGAGTACTTCATCGTCAAAATTTGCATATGCGAATTTGCCATTGTTAGTTAGCTCATGCATCACAAAAAACGATTTACCCGCCCTCCTGGGACCTGTTATGACTTTAATCATGTCACTTTTAATCCCGCTTATTTTTATGAACCTTTTTATGTAGGGCTGGCTCGATTTGTTGTTTAGTTCTTCTTTTTGGAGTATTAACGCGTCACGTATTGCAGTCAACATAAGCATTACAATAATCATAATGCCTAAAAGTATATAAAATCTTGCACTATATCTGTAGCGATTATATCTAATTGGTTGAGTCCGTTCGTGAATCTATTACCGTCGGAGGGTCTATTGGAGTTTGAATCACCAACGTCACGAAATCGGAGTACCCCCTTTCCTGAGTATTCGTCTCTATTACCATGGATTATTCCAAAATTTAAGAGTTGAGCATTTGATGAAGTATTCGAATGGACAGGTTGGGATTTGATTAATGTTTTAAGGAACACCACAATCTTGCTGCTTCTTCATCAAGTTATTATTGGTCACAACCTTTGTACACCATAAAGTGTTGTTGATGGATTAATACACAATCAAGTTTATCAATAGCTTTCGACCTCTACACCGTCTATGCCAGAAAAATGTTTGGTGTTCCTGGTGAGTACTGGTTCCTTCTTAAATTTGCAAATTCCGGCAATCATTGCATCCTCTGGATCCATGGTTATTCCGGATCCACGCCTTTCGGCATATATCTTCCCTGCTTCTTCCGCAGATTCCGTTTCAAGAGGGATTATAGGAAGTCCCTCAATTACATTGATAACTCTTCTTTTTTCCTCGCCTTGTCTTATGCTGAGAGAGATGCCGCCATATATCTCAAAAATGGTAACAACGCTGACAGAGATTGGTATGCGCTCTTGACTCAAAATCTGAGCTTTTTGAATTGCCCCCGGGTCGGATCTCATTAAATCAATAATAAACGATGTGTCAGCTATCATTTTTTATTGAACTCGCTTTCAACTGATTCTAGTCTTTTCCTGCTTAGTTTCCTTGATTCCTCAATGCTATTGAGAATTGAATCTGCCTCGCTAATAGAGAGGAGCCCCTTCAGTTCAAGTATACTTGTCTTTTTAGTTAACCTGTTGATTACATCTGTAAAGCTCTCATTTTTCATCTTCATGTCCCTAAGTTTATGGTAGGCCTCATCGGATATTGAAATGTTCCTGCTTCCCATTTGTTTTCACACACACATATGTGTGTGGAGCATTTAATGTTTTCTCTCAGTTCAATAACAATTATACCTTAGCGAGAGTAACGTTTTCCACACTCACTGGTATCAAAAATACTAGCGAAACAGCGTAGAATTACGCTTCTTTTTTGTCTAGTAAACAGGAGAATTCCAAACCTATTTGACACGACGCAAATTGATCCTGAATACACGTTAATAGAGTTATTTCAACAGGATCAACGAGCTGAGAGAAAGGTACCAGCTTGTTCATACCTATAACTTCTCTTATGGGTTTGGATACTTATGGACCGGTCGGGATTTGCTTAATGTTTTAATGGAATACTGGATAACGGACCTTGGCATATTTAGTGAAGAGACCATGAAGAGAAGTCTCGCATACGCGAAGTGCATTCATGATGCTATTGCTGTTAGTATTCCACAAATCACGAAAGTCGCAAATTCTTTTCTAATTTCTTGGACAGGTTGGGCAAATCCTGAACGATGTAAAAGAAAGCCATCCATGACCATTTTCCCCATCTCTTAAGGCCTTCTTCTTTCACTATGCCAACCGCATCTCTATTATTTTCAGGTTCTTTACCAAAAAGAAGTTTGCTAAAAACCTCTGCTGACCATACATCTATTGGAAAGCCGCCGTGCGGGTTTATTATGTCTGCTGAATAGTCTCCGATTCCGGGCAACTCAAGAAGCACTTTCTTTGCTTCTTTTGGCTCCAAGTTCTCAAGTTGCTCAGTGGTGGGGAAGTCATCCTTGGCGAGCCTTTTTGCGAGATTGACTATATTCTTCGCTCTGTATCCGACTTTGCATCTTTTTGCAAGATCGCTTTCAGAGACCAATGATATTCTTTCTGGAACGGGCCATACTGTAATCTTCTTTCGGTCAAATTCTGCTACCTCTCCGTAGTCTTGAATAAAAGAGGACATCATCTCATTGCTTCTCTTGAGTGGAGCCATCTGAAGAAGGATGGCGAGCACAGCATCTGGGAATATTGTTATCGCAAACGTATCATGCATACCGTAAAGATCTTCAACTGCGTACTTCAGTATGCTGTCTTTCCTTGCTATTCTGTAGAATTCACTCAAATCCTGATCTACACCCAGTGCCTTCTTAACCAGTTTCTTGATGTCATTCTGTTGGGCTTGCTCAAGCTCATCTCTTGAAAACACATGCACAACTATCACACGGTCATTCACAGTTCCCCGTGATGACAATCTTAGCCCGATCAATGAAGTAGCGAAGTGCGTTGCTGTTCAGAGCGCACATTCTTCATAGATTTCAAAGGGGGTGAACAGGTGCCAACCGGCAGGATTCCTCACAGTGAGGTTGAAATCGTACGGTGGCGCAGGTACTATATTGAATTCAAAGGAATGTGTTAACCTGTGCATAATTCACCAGTGAAATTATTTGACAACATTTCTATTGCTGTTTTTCACATAATCATGATGTGGAACTGAATTTGGTTTTTACGACTCCTTCAATCGATCAGGGTGACTTCACAAATGTGTGGGATCGTGAAAACCCGGATTTTGCAGTTAAACTATGGATTCCCCCTCATCTAACTCTCCTAATCACTCCTCTTGATCGGTGAAGGGCTGAAGGCTTGTGGGTCAAAAACCGACTGAATTGAGTCAATTTTACCGTCTAATACATGATACCATGAACACATGAACACTTTCGCTGCTGGCGTCACCAGATCATATAACAGGCACACATCATCCCCGTCTGCAAAGGTTTTCTTCAACTCATATCTTCCACGATATTGCCGCAACATATTGATGAACTCACTGGGTTTGCTGAACGACTCTCCTGCCGGGCCTTTAATCCTGGCGCTGTCGTTCAGGTATTTACCAGCTGCGTCATACTCTTCATTGTCGAGTGCCTTGATGTAAGAAAGCACAATTTCGGTTGCATCACTATTGGTTTTCATGCTCTCATAATCTGAACTTAAATCTATATGTGTTTCCCTCAGGTGGTGAGGAATTACGACAGCCTTAAGTACGGCCTTATAATTTGATTAATATTGATGCACCATGCAGACGACCTCGACGTGAGGATAATCAAGGAGCTGGGAAATCCTGATTCGCTTCAATGGAACGTCAGAGAGACTTACTCAAGCATTGCCGAGAGGCTTGGGGTCGACGAAGAGACTGTAAGGAGAAGGCTGAAGCAGGCTGAACGGTTGGGCTCCCTACCCAACTGGAAGATGATGGTCAATCCGCGCCTAATAGGATGTGAAACAGCCAACATACAGCTGAAGGTCAAGGACGAAAAGAAGAAAGCGGACATCATTTCTGAACTCAGAAAAATAGATGGTATTGTAAAAATCCTTGATTTCCGGGGTGGGAAATTGCTGCTGACTTTGTACTACCAAGATAATGCCT
>JAKAYB010000106.1 GCA_021826925.1 Thermoplasmata archaeon
GGGTATTTGCCAAATTAAAACCGGAAACCAACAATGACGAACCATCCTGAATAGCATCGAAGATCCCGTCTGTTTCTTCATTTTTGAAAATCATGATCTCAACATTCCAGTTAGCGAGGTATCACATTTGTAATCAAAATTCTTTGCTATTGAATCCTTAGAGAAGGCTAAAATCACCAGTTATTGGATCAAGTTCTGAGGATCTTGCAGGCCCTATACCAAGGCACGTGAAAGTTCCAGGTTCTACCTGAGTGTAACCCGCATCGTGTATTTCCGCATAAATGAATCCACTGGATCTGCATAACTCCAACAATTTCTCTAGCTCCTCTTCGCCATTCACTTTTATAACTACTTTTTTTTGGTTCGTGTCTATCCATTCTTTAAAGATCTTCTTGTTGTATTTCTCGCTTTTGAGTGCACACTCAACAGCCGCATGTGCGACCTGGCCAGCTATTTTACCTTTTCCCATGTCAAGGTCTTTTCGCACAGCGATTACCATTTTCACTGGATCTACCATGGTACATTCTTCCTCTTCGTTTTAAACCCTACTATATTTACTGCTCTGTGTAAAGGTGGTGTGACAAGCAGTATGGTCAAAGTTCCGATGATATTGCCATAGTATTGCATAAAAAAATCCCTGGAAAATATGAAAAGGAAAAGAAAGGCAACAAGGACGAAGGGCCACTGGTCTAAAAGAAAGGCATTTGCTCCACTCTTCAGCCCCATTCTGCGTTTGATGAATGATCCCGTTGCATCACCCACAAGAGAACCGACAGACATGGAGAAAATAGTTACGCTTGCAGCGATAATAGTAGAGCCATATGGATAGCCACCAATCCATCCAGTTGGAATGAATATGATTATCATCAGGTACCCAAGTGCAGCTCCAGAAAGCGATCCACCTATGAAACCGCTCCATGTTTTTCCTTTTCCAAAAATTCTTCCTTTACCAAAAAATGTCTTTCCGAAGTCCATTGGAAAATATCCCCCAAAAATAACTGCGGCCGGATTGGCTATATATGCGGGAAGGAAGAGTATAAACGCAAAAAGGATCTCAAAAATAATGTTAGGCATGATCCTCAATAGCCTTCAATATGTCTGCTTTCGTTACGATTCCAACAGGTCTTCCAGAATCTACAATGATCACGGCATTTGAAAATTTTAGCAATGGATATGCCATGGAAATCTGGGACGATTTATCGAGCTGGGGCAAGGTCCCCGTCATGACCTTTCTGACTGACATATTTCTCAGTGATTCAATGGAATTTCCTTTCATCAAGAGATCATTTATGTCACTTTCAGATATCACGCCTATGATAGTTCCATCATCATTCGTGACTGGAAGCTGAGAAAATCCTCTTGTCCTCATAACGTCAAGTGCAGCTATAAGGGTGTCGTAGGGAAGGCAAGTTATAACTGGCCGGTTCATTATTTTCTCTACAGTTAGTGAAATTGAATGTAATTTTTCTGTCGATTGGCTAAGGAACTCATATATCTTCTTTACCTTGTTGTATGTAGGGTTCAAGCTCCCCTTTTCAAGCCTGGCTACATACGACTGACTGACCCCAACTGCACTTGAGAGTTCCTTTTGAGATATACCAAGGTTTTTGCGCAATTTCCTTATCTCCTCGATAGTAGGAAGCATACAAAGCGTAAAGTATTACCAGAAATATAAATTTACTCTTCTATTCAATTACCGATAGTATTACATAAAATAGAGGTAACATAAGATTAGATGACGTTCATCAATGATATGAGAATTAACAATACTGTATAGACTATAATAATGAGTATAACGATTGTAAATGTTCGTTTCCTGTTCTCCACATATAGGATAATCCTGAAAGATATTTAAACACAATTTATTCATTTTACGTTAAAAAAACCTCGCTTAAATTCATTTTTTGTGGGAACTTCGGTAGTGAGCCGTGTAGAATAGACTTAGGATCAACTTAAACAAACTCTATTTGACAGTATTAAAGGAAAAAATGATAAACAGAAAATGGATAAAGGTACGTAGATCAGTGGACTTGAGTTACGTATCTTTCCGATATGTAAGACAATCGTTCCGTGGTTTATTAATCTCTGATTGTTAGATAAAGGTAGAAAAAAATGGGTTTACGAAAATTGGTCCTAGACGTCGGAAAAGGCTTGAACCGACCAACGCTAATGGAGCTTGCGTCTGCAGTAGAATCAGTTCAAGGTGTGGAAGGAGTTAACATACGGGTTACTGATATGGACATTGAAACAATGGGCCTTATCATGACCGTAGAAGGTATAAATATTGAATTTGATGCTCTTGTTAATAGCATAGAAGAGACTGGGTGTGTAATTCATTCTGTGGACGAAGTCGTGTCTGGGAAAAAGATGGTAGAGAGCTCCAGAGGCAATGAATAAAAATAACCTGCTTTTTCCGATAACGCTTGGTCTTTCTGATGGAATCATAACAACGTTGATGTTGACGTCAAGGATTCTTTTAACCGGAGGATCCATACCCACCGATCTTATTTTTCGAATCGCCTTTGGGGCATCTTTTGTCGGTGGTTTCAGTTTCTTTATTGCAGAATACTCAAGGTTAAGAGAGGAAATAGCAAGAACATCAAAAATGTTAATAATGCGTTCCCCAGATAAACTAGTTAAAGGAAAAATAGGGAGGGACATACTTGTGGAAGCTGTTCTTGCAACATCTCTCTCAGTGCTGACAGGATTCACTGGGGCACTCATTCCTCTTACATTCTCTGCGTTGTTCAGCGGAAGTAGGATAGTACCAGAACTCGTTGCATGGATAGCATTGGCACTTCTTGGGGCTGGATTGGCTAGATCTGTTCAGGGAAAGTATGTATTCTGGATCATTACAATGATCGTGGTTGGCATTATAATAACATTCCTTGGATTTTTCCTGAATTTGGTAGGATAACGGCTTGATGTTATGCGATATTCAAACTTCTTATCTTGAATTTACCCATTAGAATGGGTATCTTCGTTCCACATTTAGGGCATCTTGAATCATCTTTGAGATTCACAATTTGTGTGGTCAAATTGTCTCTTTTAATAAGGAGTGTCCCACATTTAGGGCAATATGTGTTCTGCTCCTTTAGGGCCGGGACATTACCGATATACACATATTTCATTCCCATATTCCTTGCAAGTTCATAATGTTGAATCAACATATCAACGGGGGTGCTCGGTAGATAATTTAGCAAATAATCTGGGTGAAACCTGAGAAAACTTATGGGCATCTCATCACCAAAGATTTCCTTCACACGCTGAATCATGTAAGCAGCTTCATGCAGGTTCTCTCCTATTTCAGGAATAACGAGGTCGGTTATCTCTGTGTGAATCCTTGTATCTTTCAAAAGTTCAAGGGTATTAAAAATCTTGTGAGAATCAGGAACTAAAATGTACTTTCTGTAAAATTCTATAGATGCGTTCCCTTTGAAGTCGACGGTAGCAAAGTCAAGGAATTCCTTTAGCAGATCAACGGTTTCAGCTGTCTCATAGCCGTTTGTAACATATATATTAAAAAGTCCATGTTTGTGAGCCTCCTTTCCAATGTCCATTGCGTACTCGGTAAAGATTGTAGGTTCATTGTAAGTGTATGCAATTCCCTGGCACCCATAGCGTATAGCTTCGTCAACTATCTCGTAAGGTTCCATGTGTTCACCGACAACTTCCCTTCTTTGGCTGATCTCATAGTTCTGACAAAACTTGCAGGCAAAGTCGCATCCGGCGGTGCTGAGGGAATATATCTTTGTTCCCGGGTATGCGTGAAGTACAGGTTTTTTCTCGATAGGATCTATATTGACTGCGAACGGCCTACCATATACGAGTAGCTGAAGAACTCCGTCAACATTCTTTCTTACACCGCAGAATCCTATTTGATTATTTTTAAGCCTGCAGTACCTCCTGCAAGCAGTACAGGTTATTGATCCGTCTTCGTTTTCACGAAACAGTACAGCCGATTTCATATTCTATTATCTCTGCTTTGATTATCTATCCATTCCAAGGATAAATACTCTACCGTGTTCTTTCTTATCAGAAGGCGATTCTGGATCATTCAGGTATGAGAGTTTGGTTTCAACTTTCAACCAAATTAAGGTTTTTTGTTCTTCAAGTTGTACTGCTGCTCAAAATCTTTGCAGAGACGACCCGGACTGAGTTAACAGCTGACAGCATATTAATAGACTAACCTGTACTCTTAAAAGTTGGTAAGATAGCGCCATGTGTTATAAGCCACAATGCTCATCAGCCGAGGTCCATACGACTGTAAGAAAGAAGTGCATAATAATGCATAATATTTCAAGAACGGTTAATTAAAAATAGATACTTCTGCATTTGGAGACTACAAATAGGATACAAAGGACGAATAACCTACTACGAAAGAGTCGTCTTTCGAATAGTCGTATGATGTGGAGTAATTCAGCAATTTAATTTTCCCCCCAAGGCTTTTTGTGAGTTCCATTAATATGGCTATAGCCCCATATCCGCATGCGCTTATTTTCTTTGATTTCAATGTTTCATAAAATTTATGAGTATTCAGGCTTAGAACGTCATCTATGAGCTTTGAATCTTTTGCCTCTGCTACACTTTTTGCCTCATAATGTGTGAGGTCTGAAGATGCGATCAGAATAGCATCATCCAGGTACGGTTCCAGAGCTTTGCTAACGGAAGATGCGATCTTTTCTTCCTGTTCTCCGAGAATAATTGGTACAAAAGAAAAAGTATCCCCAAAAATGTATTGAAGAAATGGTATCTGAACCTCAATAGAGTGTTCACTTTCATGCGCTGTAGGATCATCGCCAAAAATATCTCCCTTTGAAACTATCGATTTGGCAAGACTTTCATCAATCCTCGCGTCCCCTAATGGGGTTCTCCAGTAGCCGGTTGTGCTAACTGCTGCATAAAATGGAAATGTGTTGTGGTTAGGTCCCACAATGATAAATTTTTTGACGCTGCTGTTCTTAAGTATCGAATAAGAATATGCAGCCGTTCTACCAGAGTAGACATATCCGGCGTGCGGAACAACAACCCCAATAATCTTTTTAAAGTCTATGTCTGTATGAACCTCGTTAAGAAAGTGCATGATGGTATTCCTTAATTCCTTCTCTTCGCTTGGATAAAAAGTTCCACTCACTTCTGGGTCTCTAACCGTAGGTTCCGTAGGCTTAACCATATTCCCTCTATTATTGATCGTAAATACGTTATTTAAATCATGCAATCATTCTTGTGTAAACGCCTTGCCATTTAGTCAACAAATTGATATCTTAGAACTGTTCAATATGAGATCATGAACTTCATCTTCTCCTCCCTGATGAGGCCA
>JAKAYB010000019.1 GCA_021826925.1 Thermoplasmata archaeon
TTTTATTAATCACCTTTTGAATCTCATGTTATGTCTAAAATAAAAAACATAGAAATATTAGAGCTAGGAGAGAAAGGAAGGGAAATATCATCTCCATGGAGTTCCACTATACTTCTGGTGAAATTAACGTCTGAGGATGGTTTGATCGGATGGGGAGAATGCCCAACCACTCTGATGACCATGCCTGTCAAGGAAAGCATGAATGAAGTAAAAAGGATCTTCCAGGACGCCGATTTCTATAATGTAGAGAGGAATGTCAAGGAGTTCTATAAGCACTCCTTTTACCTTTCTAAGTCAATGGAAGCTACTTCGGCCCTCAGTGCATTTGAAATCGCAAGCTGGGATCTGATCGGCAAGTCTTATGGTGCACCTATATATGATTTACTTGGCGGCAAGTTCAACGACGATATCCGTGCGTACGCAAATGGATGGTATTCGAACTGTGTCACGCCAGAGGACTTTGTTGCAAAGGCAAAAAAAGTTGTGGCAACCGGTCTGGACGCAATGAAATTCGATCCGTTCGGAAACAATTTTGATAAGTTGACACGAGAAGGCCTTAAAAATGCGGAAAATATCGTTGGCGCATTGAGAAATGAATTCGGAGACAAGGTAGATCTTCTTATAGAGTGCCATGGTCGTTTTTCTACCCGTTATGCTCTTGAAGCCGGGAAGGCCCTTGAAAAGTACAACCCATTTTTCATGGAGGAGCCAGTTCATCCTGAGCTGGAATTCGGCCTGGCAGAGGTCAAGAGAAATGTCAAGATTCCGATCGCGCTCGGTGAGAGGCTTCTAAACAAGATAGATTTCGCAAGGTTCATCTCAACGGGCCTTGTGGATGTCATTCAGCCCGATATTACGAATTCCCTTGGTGTACTCGAGGGAAAGAAGATAGCAGCTATAGCAGAATCATTTGGTGTGCAAGTCGCTTTCCATAACGCCTTCGGTCCAATACAGACTGCCGCAACGTTGAACGTGGACACAACTCTACCCAACTTCTTGATACAAGAGAGCTTTGAGGAATTCTGGCCTGACTGGAAAAAGAATCTTCTCACCGTTGGGTACACACTTAAGAACGGTAAATTCACTCTATCTGGAAAACCTGGTCTCGGAATAGAGGTGAACGAAAAAATCACGAAGGATTACGCAGTAGATGGCATGGAGCCATTCGTTCCTAACGAGCCACCATGGGTTGTATCTGGAACATATAAATAAGGACAAAATTATTTTCTTTTGAAATCCTCATCTATCCTTTTTCTTAATTCTTTATCTACAGTGTAATCATATGCCGTCTGGCTCAATACGGATATAACTATATTCAAAGGTTCCTTAGCCGATTCAGATCCAGCCGCTGCTAGCGAAGCTCTAGAATGCCATGGTGTCCCAGCTTCTGCTATCTTGAATCCAAGTTCAAGCGAAGGCACCAATTGTGAAACATTTGCGAAGTCTGTGGAACCGGAGGGCATTTCCTTCAGGGACTGTTCGAGTGGTTGACAGGACACACCCTTTTCCAAAAGTTTGTCGCGTATGAAATTGGAAAGGGTTGGATTAATTTTTGTTGGAAGGAACAGAGGGCCTATTTCTTTTATCTCATAGGTTGTTTCAGTTGCAATTGAACACCCATAGACAATATTCTTGAATTTATTTATCAGCTCCTTCTCATACTCAACATCGGATGATCTGATTCCATAAACGAGAGAGGCCTTTTCTGGTGTTACGTTCGAAGCTTGCCCGCCTTCCTTTATTATCCCATGAATAACAACGTTTTTATCTCTTTTTACATGCTGTCTTAACATATTCACCGCAGTGTAAGTGAGTATTGCTCCGTCGAGGGCACTTTTTCCCTTCTCCGGACTTGCAGCTTCATGGGCAGCGACACCCTTGAACACAACCTCAAGATCCTGAACAGCAAGTGCAATATCGCCGACGTCCCAGCGGTCTCCGGGGTGTGCTCCTAGAACAAGATCGATACCGTTGAATGCCCCCTTATTTGCGAGCAGGATCTTTGATCCAGAGTATTTCCCGGAACCTTCTTCATCCGGAGTGCCTAGTACTATGATTTTTCCATTAGTGATCTTTTTAGATGCTTCAATGGCTGCAAAAACATTTGCAGCTGCAATCAGGTTATGGCCACAGGCATGTCCGATCCCTGGAAGTGCATCATACTCGGCTAGGAATGCGATATTAAATTCTCCTTTACCCTTAACCATCTCGGCTCTGAATGATGTCGGTATATTCATATAGCCTCTCTGAACATTAAACCCATTTGCTTCCAGAACATCTTCCAATAGCTTTGATGATTTTATCTCTTGGCTGCCAATTTCTGAAAGCTCAAATATTTGCCTCGCCACATCCCAGGCGGTAAGTTTTTCTGCCTTTTCCATGGGTCATGGAATGTTCAACTATTATATTTATATAGTCTACAACAAGAAGCTTTAATGAGGCAAAGACAAGTCAGAGAGATAAAAAGAATACCACTCAGTCTGCCCGTCTCTCATCACTTTTTCAGACAAGGCTGAAATCATCATCGTGGCAGATTGATTATGTATCAGATCTATTTCTATTTCTCCATTGCTGAACAAAAGTCATTGTGCCGAATCAGAGTCATGAAATACTTAAGAGTTGAATTTCAATGATCAAAAACTTCAGGAACCTTGATCAAATCTATCAATAAGGAAATGAACTATTATCGATTTGCTGTCAATTCTAGTAAAAGTTAGCGTTAAATTTTTATCAGGAATACGCTCTCATAAAGTGAAGGGGCTGTGGGGTAGCTTGGTATCCTACGGGCTTTGGGAGCCTGAGACTCCGGTCCAAATCCGGGCAGCCCCATCCATTCCCTTGGCTCTACACCCATCTTAAATTTTCATTTCTTGATCTTTCAAGGTGCAGAATCAGAAGATTCACTTCTCTTTTCTTCAAATTTCATCATTCTGCCGTCAGAATATGTCCGAAAGTAATACGAAAACTCTTTTCCATCGTTAACAGCTACGCAATTTCGGCCTGAGCTGTAATTGCCGTGTAATTCTACGTAATCGATCTTTTCCCACCCTGTTCGTTTTTTGACCTCGCCTACCATGTTCTCGAAGATGTCAGCACAAACGCTGCAGCAAAAAAACATCTCTTCCCCTTCAATTTTTCGATAGTATTCGCCCCATGTGGCATCACATAACGCACATCCTTTAGTGTTGTTCGTTTTCAATAATTTCACCCCTCTCTATTCTCGCTTCAAGGTATTGTCCAAAGACATAAGCCGAAGAAAGGAAAGCATCCTGGATACCTTCTTCTGTCTCTTTGCTTGCATATTTATCGATAAGATTAAGCGCTTCCATAGAGTGAGAAACATCTGCTTTGTAACCTTCCATAAGGAAAGCCTTCACGGCATTCGGAACGTTGGGGGTGTCAAGTATTACGGGATTAAAATAATCGTATTTTGCTCCATAATCTCTAAGGCTACTGTTTGCGACGAGCTCTAAGGAATGCATGGCACCCATTATCTCTATTCAACTCTTTTCTCGAGCGATACTCTTCCATCTCTTTATGGCTTTTTCTGTCTTTTGTAATGGTCTGGAATTGTAAATGCTATTCCTTGGTATCCAATAAGCTTCACCCATTTCCAGAAGCAGTTCTATGTGCGACTTGTAATTTTCATATCCGTAGTACTCGCTTAAAATATTATCAATCTCATAGTGTTGTACATCATCCAGATCAGTCCCCGATATTATAGCAGAGCATGATTTCACCCACTGTTTCAGAAAAAAATAGTGTTCAAAAGAATATCCTTTAAGCACTGATGGGTGGTACTCCTGCATCATCAATATGAAGGGATGCGGTTTATCTCCTCTGAACTGCTCTACAAATCTCTTAATTATCCACGCTTTTAGATTCGTATCGCTGTAATAATCATTGAATTTCCTCGAGAGTTCATTTCTTTTAAGCTTCACTTTTGATATATTGTTATTTAGCCATGAGACATGGTCGGAATCACTTGCGCCGGCCATGGTTGTGAAATGTTCTGCAAGAGAGGAAAAATCGTGAAGTTCGAATTTTTCTAAACAAATCGGACACTCCATTAAAATGTTATCTCAAAATCGGTATATAAGTATGACTGATTTTTATAGGGCGAAACATTAATTCAAAAATATTTTGTGCAACGGTGCCGTATCATGAACCTGTATAGTAATACGTCTGATTTGCCCTTATTGTAAAGTTTAATCTATTTAATTTTCGTATAAGATATTATTGGATCGTATTTTTTCATAAAACTATAGTAGCAGAAATCCGTTTTCCTGAGATTTTCAACAGTAATATTATTTCTGTACTAAATTCGTTTCTGTAGGTCGGGCATTTTTTCTATAATTTCCATTGTGAATTCCTCCTCTGGTGAATTGATTATTTTTTCAGGAGTACCTTGCTCAATTATTTTACCACCCTTTAAAACATAGATCATATCAGAAACGTAAGCGCATCTGTTCATATCGTTATCCATGTATATGTAAAGAACCTTATCTTTTGTTTTTTTGAGAATACTCAATATACGAAATAGTGTTAGTGTGTCCAGGTAGGAAAAGGGCTCATCAAGGACCATGCAGTCTGGTTGTTGCGATAACGCAATAGAAAAAGCAAGCATCTGCCTTTCACCTCCAGAGAGGGTTGATATCAACCTTGTTTCATAGTTTTTTCTGGAGAGTCCAGTTAATTCAAAAGTATTCCATATATTAACAGGATCAAGATCGTTTAAACTTGCCGTTGTTTCAATATGCCATCTTACATCTTTTGTTGCGTTAAGTGATGTGTAAGGGTCCTGAAAAACATATCTCACACTTTTTGTTTTTTTCTCTGATGAGTTGTTGTACAGGACTGAGCCTGCATCTGGCTTTTGATAGCCTGAAATTATGTTACAAAGTGTTGTTTTACCAGATCCTGAATCTCCAAAAATTGCAAAAATATTATCCTCTCTGAATATGGCACTAACATTGTCTAAAGCATAGAATTTCTGCTCTTTTATTCCATTACGTCTTATAATGTAATATTTTTGAATATTATTTACCTCAATCATTGTACCATTCCGGATACCTCAAGCATCTATATCCATGATCCCGATCCATTATATAGGGCACATCCGATTTGCAGATTTCTTTCATGTGCCTGCACTTCTTTAAGAAAACGCACCCTCCTTCTATTTTGTTGTCAATGTCTACATACTCTTTATTTCTGTTACTTATCGAAGGTACAGAGGTTATAATTTCCTTAACATAAGGGTGGTGTGGCTTGTGAAGTATATCACTCCATATACCGTCCTCAATAATTACTCCACTCTTCATAACATAAATCCTGTCACATATCTGAAAAACTGGTATAATATCGCTGTTGATCATAATTATTGACGTGGAAACTGCCATTTCCTTGAGAAGCTCAAGTAATCCTCTTATTGCATATGTGTCAAGACCAGTTGTTGGCTCGTCAAGGAGGAGTATCTCTGGCTTAATCAGCAAAGCCATAGCGATTAAAACTCTATGGCGTGTTCCATCACTAAGCTGAACAGGCAACATGTTCATAATATCCATTGACAGCCCAAGATTATTGAAAATCCTCTCCACATTCGAACGATCGTATTTCCCACCTTTGAAGAGTTTCTTTATCTGGAATTCCACGGAATATCTGGGTTTTAATATGTCCATTGCATCCTGCCTGACATAAATCCTCTTTTTTCTGAAATTTAAATAATTCTCCTTTGAAAATATACTTTTGCCCTCATAGAAAATATCCCCTCCACTCCTTAAAATTTCCCCCGTTATGGCTCTGAGTAAGGTGGTTTTTCCCGATCCTATCTCTCCAATTAGGCCGACGATCTCACCTTTATTTATATAAAAATTGATATCTTTCAGTATTTCAGTATAGCCCCTCTCATTTTTATATCCACAGCTGAGGCTTTGAATTTGGAGTCTCGGCATAAATTTGTTCTTTGATTCATTGATCTCCATTTCCGTGTTCCTCATCTACCAGATTTACTGATTTCCCTGCTCTTGCCATCAATTCGGGCTTCTTTGACTTCATTCTTAATGCGTAGTATATACAAAACACTGTATAAATAGCAATAGCCAAGACTGCTTCTCCTACAGGATATACAAAGGAAACGACACTTTCATAAAGCACAAATATGAAAATAATTGTGGCCAGAATAGGAAAACCATAATGTGATACTCCGTGCATCACAAAATCAAACGCACCTGTATGTCTCTCTTTAAGCCGCTTGAATAAAGTTATCACACTCGTATTTAGGAGTACGTGTGTTATTATTAATCCTACCAAGGCCATGGTGGTAAGGAAATCAAAAGAGCTTTCCAAGGCGATAACGACATTTCTACTCGTTGCTTTGCTGAAAATCAAACTTGAAACCGGAATGTCCTCTCCAGCGGTTATGAGAAAAGTGGCAGCCACAGCAACAACGGAGGACACAATGGCAACAAACCAGAGTGCATTTGACGGTGTCGTATACTTTTTATGTATCTTTGAAAAAAATGATGGAAGGAGGCCATCTCTCCCCATCGCAAAATAAACTCTACCCGCATTAGCCTGCATAGCGACCGAATCTGAAAAGGCCGAGTTAAAAGCAACGAGAGTGAACATGACTCCTCCTATCACGCCAGTATAAGCTACCGCAACAAGAATGCCAGGGATCGTCTGATTCAAAAATTCTTTGATTAATGGTACGGAAGTTCCCCAGCCAACTATCTGGGCGTATGCTACTTCAGTAAGGACAAGTCCAACTAACAGAAGGCCGACAGTCAGGGCTCTCGTTATCGCTTTAGGATGATTTGCCTCTTCACCAAGTGGCGCAGATCCACCATATCCTATGAAACTTGTGAGACCAAAAACCATCCCCAATCCAATCCCAGCAAAAACACCACCATTTGGGGCAAAAAGTGAATTGAATTGTGGCCACGCATATGGGTTAAACACGTTTATGGTGTTATCTGGTGCCCTGATGATCTCGATGCCAGATATTACAGCTAAAAATATTAATTCAAAAAATGATGCATATTTTATATATTTCATCTGTGGCCTGATACCAACTATAGCTACGGTGATCGGTACTATTATGACAACGAGAATGAAAGGAATCCATATCCACGCAGGCATCCCAAAGTGTAGAAAATACTCTACTGCCCCAGGAAGAAAAACGCCAGCAACGAAGACTGGTATTGCGGCAGTACTAACTATCTGGTACATCGGATACATCAATCCAGCAGTAACTGCAGGGATCGGGCCATAGGCATGTGCAATGTATCCATAATAACCGCCTGCGCTTGCATGTCTCTTTGAGAGATGATAAAGTGTGTTTACCTCAAGGAACATAGTTAGGGTCGCAACTAAAAAAGCAAGAGGAGTTAAAATCATAGCGAAAGCAGCGGATGAAACAACAAATGCAACTGAATCACACGCTGGTGCCATTGCAGCAATCTCTTCAGCAATTGCCCCCCATGTTCCCACCTCCCCCTTCCTCAATCTGTATACTTTTGCTTCTCTGACATGATCATCATTTTTCATACCAATTTTTTCCAATTTCATTTAATCTAACCCGGAAATCCTTATTAGTGTTATATTTATGTAATTAGTATAAACCTAATATCGAAATTGTATTTAAAACTTGTTCGAACAAAAAAAAGAAGCATCCTTCTTAACGATATCCGATCTCTAATTCAAAAATTTGCCTTTTCCCCGCCGGTTTGTTGGACCATGGCAGGATAAAGCGTATGATATAATTTCCTCTAATTCTAAATGAGCAAGTCCGTAAGTAGATAAGTATGATACAGTTACAGAAACTATGGAAAAATCATTGATTCTTGAAAAATGGGAACTTGAAAGTGAGGAGCTTAAGGATAATTTTCTCGGAGATCCCTCCAGGCGCGAAAATTACATACTCTATCCGGAAAAAAATGAAAATCTGCCAATCATAATGTTCCTTCCTGGCATGATGGGAACATCTCTCGGTGCTCTGCTCAATTATGACCCTCTTTCGGAGAATCTCAACTCGAGAATAAACAGACTTTATTCGTCCGGAATATTGAATGGAAGCATATTTGTGTTCCCTGATGTAGAATCCAGTATAGGAGGATGCCAGTATCTCAACTCAAGTGTAGCGGGAAATTATGAAAATTACATAGTGAAAGAGATGATCCCCCAGCTGAAAGAAAGATTCAACTCTGATTCTGTGGGCATTCTTGGAAAATCTTCCGGCGGCTATGGGTCAATAACACTCGGTATGAAACATCCAGATTTAATAAACGCAGTTATGGATCATTCCGGTGATGCCTATTTCGAATACTGCTATCTCCCCGACTTTCCCAAGGCACGAAAGGAGATAGAGAAATATGGAACCGCAGAGAAATGGTTCGAAAATTATTTAAAGAAGAATAACAGAAAACTTCCAGTCGATTTGGACGTTCTGAACATAGTGGCTATGTCTGCTTTTTACTCCTCGCATGATGATGTTATCCAACTTCCATTCGATGTCTACAGCGGAGAGATCCTGGATGAGGTCTGGAATCGGTGGTTGGAAAATGATCCAGTTAGGATGCTCGACAGGTATTCCGAAAGCCTCGAGAAAATGAAATTCGTCGGCATTGATGTCGGTCTCAATGACCAGTTTAATCTCCTCTTAGGTTCAAGGATAATGCACAGGGAACTGGAGAAGAAAAAAATAACGCATTTCTACGAGGAATTTGAGGACACGCATTTTAATATCCAGTACAGGTACGATATCTCTATCCCCAAAATGGAGAAGTCTCTGTTGATTGGTGAATAAAAAGGTTCACGACTATACACTCCGCCGTATCGGACTAGAGGATCTTGATGATAGGGCAAGGATCAAAATCGAAATTGCAAGACTTGCGAATGATATCAAGAAAGCGACGGTTATTCCGTTGCCAGTGATCATAAACCCTATGACATTTCCTGCTATAAAGCCGCCGAGGAACTGGCCTGTATGCTGGAAAGTGTTGAAGAATCCAATATTAGCACCATATTCATCCAATCTTGAAAATCTTATGACGAGCGGAGGAAAAACGATCTCGTACATTGAATATCCTATGAAAAATATCAACGCGCCTATTTCCAGAGGATATAAATTTCTGTAGATTTCGGTAATAGGAAAGATGAGGATCGTAGATATCAGCACGACGGAAATAGCTATCAAAGGATATTTAATCCCTTTCGATTTTTCGTACAACCCTGCGAGTGCCACTGATATGGCACCACCTATAAGTGCCGGAATAAATATGGCGAGTATGAAATTCGAGTGCGTGAACATAGTGGTGAGAGCAACCTGAAAATAATAAAAGAACTCAATCATTATGAATGAAACAAAGAAGCCAGCAATGCCTACTGATATCGTTCTCCTATTCACAATGCTGACCCTGAATTTTTCTGCTCTTCTCATTACAGGCGCATGCAGCGGGATCATTATCATAATGGATATCAAACCTAGAATTACGGAGACCAGAAATACGTCTCTCAGCCCTATATAAAATCCTATCGTTGGCCCTGAAAGAAGTCCGAGAAGAAACGCGAGGCCAACAGGTATACCAAGGAGAGCCATTGCGGTATTCCTCTTATCATCGGGAACGCTTTCCTGAACAAGAGAGACACCTGCAGAGCCTACGGCTCCAGCCCCAGCTATGAACCTTCCTATTATCAGGACATATATATCTGGATAGGTGAAGCAAATAAGATTTCCGACTATGTACGGGATCATTGCAATTATAATTGTAGATTTTCTTCCTATCCTGTCGGAAAGCCTGCCAAAGACAAATTGAAACAGGGCCATTGCAAGGCCATAAATTCCAAAGGCGAGAGAAACAAGAAAATCAGAATTGCTTATGGAGTGTGCGTAAATTTCAAGCACAGGGAGGATCATGAATATGCCGAATAGGCGCACAATCTCTATCAGACCGATCGTACCTATTACGTATTTTTGCCTCCCGTTGAATCCACCCAGCACGGTGCAGATTATCGCTCCATTCTATAAAAGACAATGAAACCTATGCGATGTTACCGATAGGGCCTGGTATCTGCAGCTCAGAATATCCTGAAGAAATCCTCTTCAAGTTTATAAAGGAATTCCTCAACAAAGTAATTCCCAATAAGCCTCCTTATGAGTGGTCTTGGTGGTGCAAACGTCCTTGGATTCGGTTTTAGTTTAAGCTCTTTGCCCAGTGCATCCATTGCATTCTCGAAGTCTCCTATCTCGTCTATCAGGCCGTTTCCTTTCGCGTCTGTAGAGGAAAATATTTCTCCCGTTGCAATAAGGTCTATCTGTTCTCTGGTGAGTTTCCTGCTTGCCATGACCTCATCCCGGAATATGGAGAACATATGGTCCATGATCCTCTCGTATTTTGCATCCATCTCTTTATTAGATTGAGAGAATGGAGAAAGCATGTCCTTGTATTTTCCGACTTTCATGATCCTGACATCAACGCCTATTTTTTTCATGAGCTCCCTCACGTTGGGTACTATGCTTATCACACCTATCGATCCGACAAGGGATGTGTCAAGAGCATAGATCCTTCTTGCTGCCGATGCAATCCAGTAAGCCCCAGATGCTCCTACGCTCTGTATGGAGGCGTAAGTAGGTTTTGAGGAATTTAGTTTCTTTATCTTCGAGTAAAGGATCTGACTTGAAGTTGCATCTCCGCCACCTGAGTCTATGAAGAGTACAGCACCTTTTATCCGCCTCTTCCTTGTAACATAATCTATTATCGGCGATAACTCCCTGACTGTCCTCTGATTTATGGTCCCTGTGATATCAATTCTTGCTATGTTCATGCATAGTAAAGTTAAATCGGTGTATATTTAGTTTCACAGATTTCTTCAATGGAAAAATCAGATGGTTTTCCACTTTACGATTTTCCCCGAGTCTTTAAGGTCTATTCTTTCAAGGTTGTAGAGGTGTACAAGATGTGAAATCGCCTCGCCAACCGCAAAGGTAGTTTCCATGACATTCATAGCTTTCATAGATCGATTTCTGCTCCATCGCATCTCGCCAGCGACCTCATATGAGGACTTCCATCCATCGAGGCATATCTCCTCTATCTCCTTAAGTCTTGAATAGTGATGTGCCTTTATCTCGTCAATCCTCTTCCCAACGGCCCTGATTTCCTCTCGGTGTCCCGGGAAAATTATCTTTGGTTTCATACCCTTAATCTTCTCTAGACTATCCATGTAGTTACCAAGCATGTCATTTTCAAAGGTGTAAGAGCTTATATTCGGGGTAATCTTTGATATTATGTGATCCCCCACAAACATAGCATTACTATCTCTGAGCAGAATTGATATCGAGCCCATGGTGTGACCTGGATTTTCTATCACGGAAACGTTACTGTCTATGTTCTCTTCCTTGAGTATCCTGTCGATGCTCAAGCCAGCGTAAACATCGACTCGCCTTTGATCAGAGAACATTTCGCGTTCGTGTTCCACCACAGATTTAGGTACGCCATTGTCCGAGAGAAATGAAAGAATACGCCCCCAATATCCCTCAGGATCGTCCTGCATTGACTGTATGGTGAGTGCATCTCTTTTACCCATAGCTATAGGCATTCCGTACTGCCTTCTTAATGCCATGGCGCCGCCAACATGATCGATATGGAGATGCGTAAGCACAAGCATCTTCAGATCATCAAGCTTTACGCCATCATCATTGAGCGAGGCAATAGTGCGATTGGACATTCCTGAATCAATTAATATCCCAGAATCCTCGATTTTGTAGATATTTGCTGTTTTCAATGCCCTTATCTCTATGGGCACGACAATTTTCCTTATGTTCTTCATGATGATGCCTTCTCTGAGCTCAAAGTATTGAAACTTTCAGCATAAGAATGTCAAATCCATATTTGTCTTCATGCCCACTCGGTTTCCAACCTGAAAACTGTCTATTAAGGATCAGTTTCTTGAGTATCCACTGAGGATATGCTTATGACTCTGTCATCTTCGCCAACGTCAATTAGTTTAACTCCGGATGTTACCCTGCTCTGCATCTTTACGTCCTTAACAGGAATCCTTATGCTCTTTTGCTGCTGTGTCACTATAATGATGTTCTGAGATTCTTTAACCGGAATTGCCTTTACCAACTTGCCTGTTCTCTCGCTCTCCTTGAAGACGAGCATACCTGAGGTTCCGCGGTGATGAAGATTGAACTCATTTATAGGTGTACGTTTTCCTATACCATACTCAGAAATGGTCAGAACATCCTGATCTTCACTGCACATGAATCCTGAGATTATGTATTGATTCTTACCAAGTCTCATTGCCCTTACCCCCCTTGAGCTCCTCCCTGTTGGACGTACTTCCGAAACATCAAAAGCCGAAGCTTTTCCTGCGCTGGAAATCGTGAATACTACATTCTTTTTGCCTATGTTCTCAACTGAAGCTACCTCATCATCTTCATTTAGTGTAATAATTCTTAATCCCGAGGACCTCATGTTCAAGAGAGACTTCATGGAAGTCTTTTTCACAAATCCACCCTTGGTTATGATCATTAAGTAATCGTCCTCATTTCCAGAGGCTTTCATGACCTGCTGCACACTCTCTCCTTCGCCCAGCTTAACATAATAAGAAGCGGTAACGCTTACAGAAGTCCTTGATTTCTTGTCGATTTCATATGCCTTTATTTTTAGGACTCGACCCGAGTTGGTAAAAAGGAACAGGTCATCGTGCGAACTGCACGGAACTATGCTCTTAACAGTATCTTCTCTTACTGTAGATGTGATTATGCCCTTCCCGCCTCTTTTCTGGGCGCGGTACTCGTTAAGCGATACTCTCTTAAGAAACCCAGTTTCGCTCAAAACGATGATGTCACTTTCATTTGGAATAAGATCTTCTATCGTCCTTCCTCCAGCCGAGCGGAACATGACATTCGTACGGCGTTCATCTCCAAATTTTGTTTTCAGAGCCTGGATCTCTTCCTTGACAACCAGCCTCCTCTTCACCTCGTCGCTTAGAAGCACATCCAGATCCTGAATCTTCTGTCTCACTGTTGCCAGCTCATCCTGAAGCTTTGAGGTCTCGAGTGAAGTGAGTCTTTGGAGCTTCATGTCCAGAATTGCATTCGCCTGTACCTGGTCTATATCCAGGAGTGACTGGAGGGCCGCCCTTGCCTCCCCAGCATCTTTTGATTTCCTTATTGCCTCTATTACCTGATCGATCCTAGAAAGGGCTGATGATAGACCAAGGAGTATGTGTTCCCTCTCCCTAAGTTTGTTAAGGTCATATCTTGATCTCTTTGTTATGATATCTAGTCGGTGATCTATAAAATTCTGAATCATTTCTTTCAGATTCAGCGTTTTTGGTTCGTTGTTGACCAGGACAAGATTGTTTATACTTATGGAAAGTTCAAGATCTGTGTGTTCGTAGAGCTGGTTCAGGATCAGCGGCCTCATATCATTATCTCTTACCTTAACGATTATGTGCATGCCATTCCTGTCACTTTCATCCTTTATATCGGTGATCCCTCTAATTACCTCGTTTTTAACGAGCTCTGCTATGCCCTGAATAAAGATGGATTTGTTTACCGTATATGGCAGGGATTTAATCTCTATCATCTTTTCCTTCGAAAGGTCCACCTCACCCTGGCAAACAACCTTACCACGTCCGGTGAGATAAGCGTCGATGAGACTCTGTGACTGAAATAATACACCCCCACCAGGGAAATCGGGGCCTTTTACAAATCTAAGAAGTTCCTCTACAGTACAATTTTGGTTGTCAAGTTGATAGTCTATTGCATCGCAAACTTCATTGAGGTTGTGCGGGACCATGTTTGTCGCCATCCCCACTGCTATACCAGATGCGCCATTCAGTAGAAGGTTCGGAACTTTAGAAGGGAAGTACTCGGGTTCGCTTAGTGTTCCATCAAAATTTAGCCTTGATGGTACAGTGTCCTTTTCAATATCGGCAAGCATTTCCTCTGAAATGGGCGAAAGTCTCGCCTCTGTGTATCTCATCGCAGCCGGGGAGTCTCCGTCTATTGATCCAAAATTTCCTTGCCCATCTACTAGAGGATACCTCAGGGAGAAATCCTGTGCCATTCGGGCAAGAGCGTCATATATCGCAGCATCTCCATGAGGGTGGTACTTACCCATGGTTTCTCCAACGATTCTTGCGCATTTTTTGTATGGCTTATCATGTGTTAGATTGAGCTCGCTCATAGAATAAAGAATTCTTCTCTGGACTGGCTTCAAACCATCCCTGACATCGGGTATGGCACGGTTTACTATGACGCTCATAGCATATTCGAGGTAAGATGTTTTTATTTCTTCTTCAACAGGTTTCTTTTCCATTTTTATCAGCTCACAGATCGATATTCGTCACATACTTTGCGTTCTCTTCTATGAATTTTCTCCTTGGTTCAACTTTATCTCCCATCAAAATTGAGAAAAGCCTGTCTGCAAGGGCACCATCTTCCACAGTAACTTCGACAAGTTTTCTTGTTTCAGGGTTCATGGTCGTTTCCCACAGTTGTGTTGGATTCATTTCTCCAAGACCCTTGAATCTCTGTATTATGCAATTGCCTCCAAATCTGCCTGTAACCTCATCCTTTTCAGATTCAGAATAAACATAGGCAACTCTGTCTCCTTTCTGCACCCTGAAAAGAGGTGGCTGTGCAAAGAAAACATTTCCGTTCAGAATTAGTTCGCGTGCATACCTGTAGAGAAATGTAAGAAGTAGGGTCCTTATATGTGCCCCGTCAACATCTGCATCAGTCATTATTATTATCTTTCCATATCTGAGCTTTTTTAGATCAAGATCTTCCTTTATTCCGGAACCAATGGCAGTTATGAGATCCTTTATAATCTGGTTCTCAAGGATCTTTAAGTCCGAGGATTTTTCCACGTTAAGTATCTTACCTCTCAGGGGTAGAATGGCCTGGAAATCCCTGTTCCTTGCCTGCTTTGCCGAGCCGCCTGCTGAATCTCCCTCAACAAGGTATAACTCAGTCTTCGAAGGATCGCTGGACGAGCAATCTGCCAGCTTGCCTGGCAATCCTCCACCTTCAAGTGCCGTTTTTCTTCGCACAAGATCACGTGCCTTCCTGGAGGCTTCCCTGGCGGCCGCTGCAGCTAAAACTCTCTTTACAATTATGTCTGCGGTTCCAGGAAACTTCTCAAAGTAATAACTGACAAAATTGTCTACAACCGATTGAACAATACCCCGTGCTTCACTGTTTCCTAATTTTGATTTTGTCTGCCCCTCAAATTGAGGTTCCAAGATCTTCAGGTGCAGAACTGCAACTAAACCTTCCCGTGTATCATCTCCTGTGATGGATTCTACCCCCTTGATCATGTCCTTCTTCTTCGCGTACTCCTGTATGGCCCTGGAAAGGCCAGCCCTGAAACCAGTGACGTGGGTTCCCCCTTCTATTGTGTTGATGTTATTTACAAAGCTCTCCATGGTTTCCGATACGCTTGTGTTATACTGTAGTGCAAACTCAACCACATAATCTTCTGCCTGTTCGAGGTGTGCGATAGGATCTTTGTGGACAAACGTATATCCCTCTCCAAGGTATTGTACAAATTCCGTTAATCCGCCACCGAAGTGAAGTGTTATGGAATCGTTAGTTCTCCGGTCTTCAATAACAAACGTAAGATTTGGATTGAGGAATGCAAGCTCCCGGAGGCGTTCAAGTATAATTGAGTAGGAGAATTCTACGGTTTCAAATATTTCCTTGTCTGGCTTGAACCAGATTATAGTTCCACTTTCCGGATAGCTTATATTTACGTCACGAATGTCTTCGTTAGAATCCTTTTCCGATGCAGGAATCGAGACCAGTGAACCGGATGGTATACCCTGTCGGAATTTCTCGTAATAGAGTTTTCCTTCCTTTTTTACTATTGCGGTCAATTCTGAAGATAATGCGTTAACGACATGGACACCTACGCCGTGAAGCCCTCCGGTAATCCTGTAAACCTTCTTGTCGAATTTTGCACCGCTATGTAGTTCTGTTAGAACGATTTCGAGGCCAGGCCTCCCGTATCTCGGATGCGTATCCACCGGTATGCCTCTTCCATTATCCTCTATACTTATAGTTCCATCTTTATATATCGTTACGTAAATTGAATTTGCGAATCCCGCATTTCCCTCATCAACACTGTTATCCACGACCTCGTATACGAGGTGATGGAGGCCTCTTTGGTCGGTCGATCCGATGTACATTCCCGGAACTTTTCTTACAGCCTTTAGTCCTTCCAGAATCTGAATCTGGGACGAATCATAGTTTTCCATTTCTCTAACCATTCAAAATTACCTTAACTTGCCTAATTCCTTATGCAAGATCGCATAAGAATTTTCTTATTATAACTGGAAAAAAATGTTTCTGATGGGTCAATTTTGAAAGAAAGCATCGAAATGGCAAACTCATCGTTCTGATACAAAAATGCGTTAAATGTCACGATATTGGTTTTCTAACATAGATGTTGAATTCATCTGAACTTTCCCTAAGGTCGGTGAGTAAAAGCTTGGTACCACGCGCGAGGCTCTCGAATATATCCCTTGAATATGGAAATTTGTCCTTCATTACCAATATCTCTGCATCCTGCCCAGGATCCAGGGATATAGATAGGCCTTTCATCACACTTTTGAGGTAATTGAAAGGATCGCCGCCACAAGAAATATTCCTCTGATCCTCAACGATCATGATTTCATAATGTATTACAGAAATAAAGAGTTTGAGAATGTCTCTCTTTTAGATAAAAACAATGGAACTTCACTTACGAGTGCGTGAAGTAGGCGATCCCCGGTGAAACAACGTTAACGTATCCGTACCTCTCAAGTTGGCAAAAGCCAAGAAAGGCTTTTCCATGAGGTTCCATAATCCCGCGGTCCCTTGTACCGTCAGGTTTGAGGACTTCAAACGGTACGCCATCTTCCGGTGACCACTGCAATATTTTGGCGTTCTTTATTGGATCGTTTCCAACATAAACAGCATTTTCACTCTCTTTTTTCACGTTGCAGAGGTCCTTGAGCCTAACGATGGAGGATTCGCCTACAGTTTTCCAATCAAATGAGGGAACATAAACATCTGAATTTTGAGGAATCGTGTATTCTCTAACTCCGAGAGATTTGTTGGATGGATGATTTGGTATCCTTGTGGTTATTTCCTCCATATTGCTTAAATGTAGTTTTAAAGGGTTTGGCACAAAAAACAGTCTTGGAGTCTCATAATCTGCAATGTTTTTATTCATAGAATTAAATATTTCTATGGAAAACTCAGAATCTATCTCCCTCATGCCTGATTCTATCCAGTACCTCCTGAAGGTTTCTGGTTTGAAGCCGCGTTTTTTAAATGTCATAATAGTTGCGAGTTTTATGTCATCCCATCCCGAATAAATGCCGCTTTTTATCCCTTTTTTAATGATCGATGTCTTTAAAACAAACCCTGGAAACTTGACAAGCCCATAGTGATAGTATTCTGGAATTTTCCAGGAATTATAGTTGAATATGTACAGCTGCCTGTAGGTGTTATTGAGATGATCCTTCCCCCTTATCACATGAGTTAGGCCTAACAAATGGTCATCCACGGCAACAGAAAAATTCATTGTTGGATAGAAAACGAAATCCTTTCCAACTCTTGGATGCGATGTCTGAACGATCCTGAAAGCTATCCAGTCCCTTATAGCTGGATTAGGATGATTGAGATCGGTCTTAATGACAAGAACCGCCTCTCCCTTTTTGAATTTCCCAGACAGTATTTTGTCAAAGAGTTCCAGGTTTTCATTCGCATTGGTATTCCTGTGAGGACACGCAATAGACTTCAGAAGTTTAGCCTTAAAATCACTCTGTTCGCATGTGCAGATGTACGCATGCTCTTCCTTCAGGAGTTTTCTGGCTTCTGCATAATAAAGGTCAAACCTGTCCGACTGTATAACAATCTTATCGAAGTTTACGTCAAGCCACTCGAGATCCTTGGGTATCTGATCATACGCGATGGGGTCGATGTTTTCCGGATTTGTGTCTTCTATTCTCAATATGAGCGAGCCACCGTAGCGCTTCACGTACTCATCGTTTAGAATTGCCATTCTGGAATGACCTATGTGAAGTGGTCCAGAAGGGGAGGGGGCCATTCGCATGACCACCTTTCCATGAACATTTTCAAGATCTGGAAGGCGGTGTTCCTGTATTCTCTTTTCTTTTACAATGAATTCCGGATAATGATCCTGAATGATCGTCTTGATCTGGTCCAATGAAAAGGAATTGATCTCTCTGACTATTTCAGAGACTTTCGAAGCGACATCTTTCGTGTCCTTTCTGAGTTCAGGATACTCAGCAAGTATCTTACCGATCACCGCCCCTGCTTCCGCTTTTCCATTATGCTGGTATGCGTTTTTTAAAGCGTATTTCCTGATCTCATCATCTAGATCCATCTTGAATCACTGTTTATCTTTTCAAGCATAATCTCCTTCAATTTTTCGAGGCCTTCTCCGGTTAAACATGATATTTGAATATCTTCTTTCTTTTCCTGTATAATGTCGGATTTGCTCTGTACTCGGATTACTGGGATCTTAAAGTTACTTTTTATTTCGTTGTAAACATTTTCCTGTTCCTGGCTGCTGTATCCCGATGAGCCAGAGTGATCAAAGAGAAAGATGAGTATGCCCTCCAGATCCTGAAGGCACAATATGGATTTCCTCTCCATCTCATTTCTAGATTTCATTGGTCTGTCAAGAATTCCTGGCGTATCAATGATCTGTACCCCTCGGTTTCCAATATTCGTGTATCCTATGAACAGACTCTGGGTTGTGAAAGGGTAAGGCGCTATTATCGGCGAGCTTCCCGTTAGTTTAGAAAGGAGGGATGTTTTGCCAACATTTGGCAATCCGGCTATTATGAATGTCGGGTAATCCATTTTAATGTCTGGTATTTCTTTGATTTTAGCCCGGCATTCTGCCAGGAATGTCAGATCTTTGTCTAAGTCCTTAATTATGGAAGCAAATCTTCCGTAGAATTCCTTAAGATTCTTGTTGAGCTCCTGTACGGTTCTTCCTTTCTTTGAGCTTTTAATCTTAAGGTTTGCAAGTTCAACAATCTTATCCGATGCCCACTGAACGTGGCTTAGGCTGATCCGATATTGATCGAGGTCAACCATAAGCCCTATCATCCCCCTGTAGAACGGATAAAGGCTGTTCAGGCTGGGAAATTTGTTGATAAGCTTTCTAAGATATACCGTAGAAACACTTTCCACTGTTGATATCTTGTCTATAACTTCGCTCCTGATTTTTTTAATAAAGTCAGGGAAATAGGGCTCTGAGACCTTAGAGGACTTGAGTAAAGCTTTGTCTATTATTTCTTGTGGCTTTAGCACAGTTGGGATTCTCGAAAACGCTGGCATAAACTATGATATTTCCTTAGTGGCATTTTTAACTTTTTCGGCCATTTCATCAGTAAAATCCCAAACATTGTGCGCATACCTCAAATGAATTTTGAACATCGGAAGTATGTCCTCCGCTCTTCCCTCTTCTAGAACATAAGAGCATTTATAGCCCAGATCTGAACATTTGCATTGATATTTCGTCATAACAGAATATGCCATCTAAGCTTAAAAAGATGTCCAGCTATAATGGGCACGGATTGGAAATAAGAAACCGTGCTTATTCAGGTGCTTTGAGAAAACTTGGGAATTTTCTTAATATAACTATTTCCCCAACTGCCCTTATCCACCTGTATGGTATACTTATTGCGGACCCACCTTCAACGAGCTGAGGATTTGGAGATTCGACATAAAGGCCATAAATGTTTTGTTGCTCCAGATCCAATATTAAATCGGAAACATCCCCTACTAAAATACCTTTGTCCGTATAAACAGGCAGGCCAAATAGTTCAGTCACTTCTGTCATCATAGTACAGAGTAAACATTTATTAAGATATAAATTAAACGGTCATGTCTATGTCAGACACCAACCAGACTCTTCCTTGGACATGTGAAAAAGTACCACAGAATCATACGGATTATGGATAAACCAGCTTAAAACTCAAAAAATCGGGCGTAAATATTTAAACGGAATCGATAAAATGTCTCTTATGAAATTATAATTGTAAAACCAATGTAACAAATAAAATAAATGTATCGACGTTGGCATGATTTGGTTCTGGAAACAAAAATACTAATTGTCACACCAAATGCAATTAGCCACTTGCTTATGTATTTTTCTTGCTATTTTCTCGAATTTTTACTTCTCTGAGGATTTTTATAGATGACGATACCATCCATAACTTCGATGAAGAAAAGGAATATAAAAAGAGCAAAGTAATCACCTAAGTAAATAACTGCAGAGAGAATCGCAGTAATTGAAAATGTAAAAAAATTATTTATTAGTTCTATCCCAGAAAATACCCTTGTGCTCCCCTCTTACGTAATGCGTGATGGCGTAATGAATTTACAGTAAAAATGAGCCCACCCCAGATGATTATTATCATCGTGTTCAGAAATACAAAATGCGATG
>JAKAYB010000107.1 GCA_021826925.1 Thermoplasmata archaeon
TTCAGGCTGTCGGGACATCCCTTATGGCTGTTGGAACATTCGGTGTCGTAACAGCAGCAAGGTATGCCATCAGTGGCGATCTCAACATAATCATATCTGTACTATTCATCCTGGGTGGTGTCCTGGGCGGATGGATAGGTGCGAGATATGCGAGCAGGGTACCAAAGAGGAGACTGACACAGATATTCGCAATAATCGTGATCGTTGTAGCGATATACATAATATACCAGAATTATGGTGTCGTATTGCATTTATAGAGAGTCCCTCTTGGTGCTCAGGAACATGAATAGGCATTTAAGGGTTCAATATATATCTAGTTATGAAATGCAGAAACTGTGGTGGCTCTGGTTTTGTATGGGCAAAAGATATTGTTAAGGAATGCGAAGATTGCGACGGCACAGGCGAAGTAGGAAATGGGTACGGGTGCTGTTGATCACTTCTTTTCCAGTTTCTTAAGATCGTTGGCAAAGGAAACTAGGTTCTGCAACAACTGCTTCATAAATCCCTTTGCCGTTTCATCAACCAGTCTTAGATTTTCGTCAAATTTTGTGTTAGCAAGAGTTACAAAAACTTCCGGCTTATTTATTACGTAGGAATCCAAGAAAACGAAAACCTGTCTAAGATGGTACTGTGCCCTCGATCCACCGAGAATTGAAACGGATGCGCTCATCAGAGCAACGGGCTTGTGTTTAAACACATTATCGTCCGCAGGTCTAGAAGCGTAATCTATGGCATTTTTCAGGAATCCCGGTATTGAATAGTTGTACTCCGGCGTCACGACCAGAAGCGCATCAGAAGACCTTATTGCATCCTTAAAATCCTTTACGGGTTTCGGAAGATCGATTTCATTATCCTGATTGTATATCGGAATCTCTGAAATGTCAAAGATAGTAAGCTCCGAATTCTCAGGCATTAATGCGGGGCATTCGTAGAGCAGTGCCCTGTTGAACGATTTCTTTCTCAAACTTCCTCCAAAACCTGTAACTTTTACTCTATCTGTCATTGTTTTCCTTCATTGAAAGGTACCAATAAGCCTATCGCTGGGAAGCTGAATCTCTTACAATCAGCAAAAATCATAACTGTGTGTTTCATTTCCCTTCCATGGTTAAACCTGTGATTATAGTGAATCTGAAACATTATAGGGTTTCGTCAGGGCCTGAATCTGAAAGATTCCTGTTGAAATTTGTTCCATTTGTTGATTCTTATGATATTCGACTCATATTTGCTCTTCATCCAATTGATATACGATTAGCCGGGCAATTTCCAGAGATGGAATTTTACGCGCAGCATATAGACCCAGTCAATTATGGACCATACACTGGCCAAATAAGTTCTCAGGTGCTAATGGATTTCGGAATCAAAGGGTCATTATTAAATCATTCAGAAAAGCGTGTTCAAAAGGATAAAATTGAATCTACTGTCCAACTGGCGAAGGATGCAGGACTCGAAACAGTATTGTGCTGCGAGAATTACTCTGAAGCACGAGATTTTAAGAAATTTGAAACAGATTTCGTCGCGTACGAGCCTCCTGAGTTAATTGGCGGCAATATTTCTGTATCTACATCAAATCCGAACGTCATAAGGGACGTAGTTAATGAATACAGTGGAAGCAGATCACTGATTCTTGTTGGAGCGGGAATAAAGAGTCATAAGGATTACCATAATTCTCTTAAATTAGGAGCGGGCGGTGTATTGATCGCATCAGGCATCGTTCTTTCTGATTCTCCTTTACAGGCTTTAAAATCACTAATAGGCATTGACTCTTGAGGTCTTAAGATTTCTAGCGAAACCTTATTAATGCTTCATAGATAACGCCCAATCTGACAGGGGAAATACGTAAAGGATGTAGTATTGCGTGTAATTCCATCAGTGTCTTTCTTCCTCATCAGTGCGAGGAATTAGGGTCGATGGATACATTGAATCGAGATAACCTCTCTTCACTGGAATCTAGATTAAGGAATCTCTAAATCATACCGCAGTAGAAAAAAGGAAAAAGAAGTTACGTATTAACCCTCAGTCGAGAATAAAGTATTTACTCATGAATTCAACTCCATGATAAATAGTACAAAGGAAGATCATAATGCCAAAGCCAGGTGAACAACCATTATTCGAAGAGCCGAAGTTTGACGAAAAAGAATACTTAATGTCAGAAATGCAGAGAGCGAAGGGGATAATATTTGTTTTCTTCTTAGGTGCGGGGACAGGAGCTGCAGCTGGGTATTTGCAACTTGCAGGTTACTGGTACATTGCAGTCCTTATAATGCTGCTATTTCTTGTGTTTCTAGGGAAAATACTAAGATTCCTGCGAGTTAAAACTTCTGCGAAAGCATCTCATAAATTTCTGAATGGTGCCATTTATTTTTTTAGCTGGCTTTTATTCTGGATTGTTGTTCTGAATGTTCCGATTCATTCAGTTTCTGCTCCAGAGTTGACAGGTATGCAAGGTGCACCTGTTCATACAAATAGTTGGACTTCCGTTTCTCTTTCTGGCGGAAACGTATTTACTGTGCCATCCTCACTAATTGGGAATTCCACTTATAACTTAAGCTTCATTTACAGGAATAACATTACTATAATTGGTCTCCAGTATAGGCCAACTAGTAGTACCACCTGGACAGGTGAAAGTTTTAGCCAGGTTTCTGTTCACAAAATCGTTTTCACATTTTCCGGCAGTGTCAATACGGACTATAATTTCAGAATGTACTGGGAAAATCATGGAGTCAATCAATCAGCCCCGATCTACTTTTACATGGACTTCTGATCCTTGAAATGATTGCATAGTTACTATACGATCGAAAATAAATTATCCACTTTGGTCATTCTGGCGTGAAGGCAGGTGTAGTGTAGTCTGGCCTAGCACGGAAGCCTTCCAAGCTTTCGACCCGGGTCCAAATCCCGGCACCTGCATACCAAAAATGTCCTTGACTACTACTTCTCCTTTTTTTGAATTTCTCAACTTTCATTAGATTCCGTGTGATACTTTTTTATTAATTCATTTCTAAGGTCATCTATGCATACCATATTTTTATCCCTGAGGACGTACCAGAATTTCCATCCGTTGTTAGCAGGTTTTCCAAGAATCCTCGCACTGACAGAATGTATAGATCCTTGGATATCCCTGGAGACCACAGTTCCATTAGTTAGCACAGTAGCTTGGAATTCCTTTGATTCGGAGTATAAGGTCTCGCCATCCATAATCAAGCCAGAAGCGACAAGATCACCAAATGGGACCCTAGGTTTCCTGACTTCCAGGGGATAAGAGAGATATTCGCTCGGGACGGGCTTAGTTTTGCATATACGTTCCATGGCCACGGAGATGTACTTTTCTTCCATTTCGATGCCAATAAATCTTCTTCCAAGGTTCTTTGCAACTACACCTGTAGTTCCACTTCCCACGAACGGATCCAGAATTATGTCACCCGGATTGGATGTTGAAAGAATCACTCGCCTCAGGAGTTCTTCTGGCTTTTGTGTTGAATGAGCCCGTTCACCATCAATTCTTATCCTCTCCTTTCCACTGCATATCGGGATTGTCCAGTCGCTTCGCATCTGAAGATCATCGTTATAGGCCTTCATGGATTTGTAATGAAACGTGTATCTGGAATGTTTATCTTTCACTGAAAAGATTAGAGTTTCATGAGCATTTGTAAATCTTGTTCCCTTGAAATTTGGCATTGGATTCGACTTGATCCACACAACATCGTTTATTATCCAGAAACCAAGATCCTGAATCGCCTTACCCAATCTGAAAATATTGTGGTATGTACCTATGACCCAGATGCCGCCCGTGTCTTTAAGAATCCTCTTGCATTCAGTCAGCCACTTGATAGTAAAATTATCATACTCTTCAAAACTTGCGAATTTATCCCAGCTGTCGTCTACTCCATTTACGCGGGTCTGGTTCGGTCTCCATAATTCGTTCTGTAACTGCAGGTTGTAAGGCGGGTCTGCGAAAATCAAGTCTACAGAGTTGTCTGGTAACATCGAAAGAACGTCGACAGCATTTCCCTTTGTTATCTTACCTAGCATAGTTGCAATATCCGTATGCCTCATAAAGGATAGAACCTGGAGATTTTATATGAATTTAAAGATAAGCAGGAAAATCATGGTATTAAGAGTATGTTTTTCCGCTGGATTGTTAAAAATCCTGTGCGTTATTGCACCTATCACAATCACTATATCTCAGCCATAGATGAGGTTATGAATCGGAATGTCTTCAGAAGAACTATTAAGGCAAGTAATGAACACAATGGGGTATACAGGTGAGAAAGCTCCAGCTATCTTCGATTCTTTTCAAAATTTCAACAAGACGGTAATGTCTACAGGAAATTTGGACAACAAAACAAAGGAACTCATTGCAATTGCCCTGTCACTGGCAAGTACGTGTGAATGGTGCATAACCTATCACGTGAAAATGGCTCTTGACAGCGGAGCTACGGAGGAAGAGATAATCGAGGCATCGTTCGTAGCAGTTCTAATGGCGGGAGCACCAGCATTAATGCACATGCAGATTCTCAAAGATGCAATTGAATCTTTTGGGAAATGAGAAACAATATTTATTTTATTTGAAGATCTATTGGAAATCCAGTTGGTGATATTAAATGTATAAATATGAGCGGAAAGTTGAGCTTTCAGCAGATAAGTGTTTCGCAAAAATATCCTCTTCTCTGAAAGAGTATGGTTTCGTTTTGCTCTCTTATGTTGACATGCAGGAAATACTCAAGAAAAATTTTTCAGAGAATTTTCTTCCATATTACATACTTGAGGTTTGCAAACCTTCTGCTGCCAAGGAAATGGTAGGAATCAATATCGAATACGGTCTCTTCCTTCCATGTAAGATCGTCCTTGCCGAGGGACCATCCGGAACAAAAATTATGATGGCACGCGTATCACAACAATCAAAGGACTATCTAGGCGCAGACGAATCGGTTGCTAAGAAGTATGAAGAGGAGCTAATCTCGATCATAGACAAAATTTGAAGAACCAAACTATAAGTAAATGTTTAATTTTTGATTCCATTTGTCAAGAGCCATGAATTAAAGCGTCTCTACGTATAGCACTTCTATGAAAAAAGTTCGTTAGGCCAGTCCCTTATCATTTTCTTCTTTACAAAGTTTATCACCTCATCGAGTTTCTTTATCAGAGAGGGATTCTCTGCCCTTACACGCATGGAGTTCATCTTCCTCTCTGTCAAGGCATCGATCTCGTCAACGAAATCCTCGTCTTTCTTCAGCATTGTGTATATCATCTCGATAAGTATTCTGGCTATTGCA
>JAKAYB010000020.1 GCA_021826925.1 Thermoplasmata archaeon
GGTCATGATTACATAATGCGTAGTCAGATAAATAGTATTCGATTAATAGATTAAATGGACCGGTCGGGATTTGAACCCGAGACCTCCTGCTTGCAAAGCAGGCGATCTACCGCTGATCTACCGGCCCATGATGAAAAATACGTAACAGGTCGTATTAAATTTTCATTGCGATTCGATCCTGTTAGGACTATTTTCATGTCCGGATAATTCGAAAGATTAAAAACCTAACACATCATTTATCATTTATGAAGAATACAACTAAAGGTATATTAGTTTCAATCCCAGCTTTCGTAGTTATCTTTCTAATAGGCTATTTTCTTGGGGGCGGAGGATTCACTGGCACTGTAGTAGGTTTAGTCATAGGCATGCTGGCTGTTCTCGTAATAATGCTGATATTTGGTTTGATCAAATCGCAAACAACAAAAAAGTATACGGGTAGAGAAAACCTTGTTGGTTCAATCGGTACTGTCAGAGAGGCTCTCACGCCGGAGGGCTGGGCTATGGTGAACGGTATGCTCTGGAAAGCGAGAAGTACCGATGGATCTAATATAGAGAAGAATGAAAGAATTCAGGTCGTTGCTCTGGATGGGTTGACGGTTATAGTGAAGAAACTGTAAAAATAGATCTCTAAGATCCGATGATTGCTATCAGTCTATAAGGAACACCGTTTGACATTTTCAGATCTTTTTCTACGCTTCCTGTCACTTTCAGACCCGCATTTTTGTAAAAGTAGATGATTTCCCTTCCGGTGTAGAAATTTGCAAAAGAGTAAAATCCTGTTGGATCTCTCATTATATCCTGGACATATGCGCATTTTCTGTCGAGTATAACTGAAATTACCTTCTTTGAGATACGATAGGCTTCTTTAATGGCTTCATCGGGCCGTTTAAGAAAACACAATGTCACATAAAAAAGAGAATAGTCAAATCCCTTGTCTGGGAGCTTTGTATCATATGCATCCCCAAGGAATGTTTTCACGCCTCTCCTCTGAGCCAATTTCAGCATTTCCGGAGATCCGTCGAGTCCAAACCGTATGTGTAACGGGCCAGCAATTCTGCCTGTTCCAACACCTATTTCTATACCATTTCCTTCTGGTATGATTGTTCTTAGGAATTCAATCTGCTCGTTGTACTCATTTCTGTGTGTTTCGTACCACCGATCATACTTCAGATAATTCGCATCGAAGTAGTCGGTTATTCTATCTCCCATGAACAGAGATTGTTTTCCCATTAAATTAAGTTATTTGTTTTAATTCAGATGCTTGTGAATTTTCACCTTAAAAATGGATGAAAATCAATTAAAGCTGCTCTATTTACCAAGATTCGAGCAAGAATACCATGATTTTAAGCATGCTATGAATTGCTAAAGCTCTAATATTTAAGAAAGTACCGCAAGACATCAAGGATTTTAAGCTTGATAAGCTACCCGAAAAGGATAGTGAGGGATTGAGTAAGGCCCCCGGATCAAATGAAAGGTGCACTGTCAATGAAGCAGAAACTCCCATGATTTATTCGTGTCGATTATGTAAGATATTACAATTCATGATAATTTTCCATTTTTTGAAAGCGCTTTAATTTATATTTTGATAAGCCTTTACCATATGTAGAATGATCATAATTAAGATGGGTGGGAGTATAATAACGAACAAGTCGAGGTACAAATCATTCCGATCAGACAGTTGTTACAATATTATTAAATCGGTCAAATCCCTTGATACTGAATTTATTCTAATTCATGGTGGTGGCTCGTTTGGTCATATAAAGGCAAATAAATTTGGACTTCCTGGTAGTCTGAAAAAAGAGAGTTTACTTGGTTTTTCTGAGGTTCATGCTGACATGGTAGATCTTAATCAGAGGGTCATTTCCATACTTAATGATCTCGAAATCCCGTCTATATCATTGCCACCTGCGGTAATCTATATGAATGGTGAAATGTCACTGTCCGCTTTTGGGTATTATTCTCGCCTTGGATTTGTTCCAGTAACTTTTGGAGATACATATGTAGCGGGTGATAAAATCGGGATAATATCAGGGGACGAACTCGCTGTGAGGCTATCGGCAGAACTGTCGCCAGAGAAAGTAATATTTTTCAGCGATGTTGATGGCGTTTATGACAAGAATCCAAAGATACACAAAGATGCAAGGTTGTTGAGAACCTTATCCGATGATGCAACGTTTGAAATAACTGAAACAGATGTTACTGGCGGGATGAGGGCTAAGGTAGCCTCAGCAATGAAGATAGCACGTTCAGGATCAAAGGTATACATGATTAATGGCAATTTTCCCGATCGCGTTAAGGAACTTGAATCGAGCGAATTCATAGGGACAGTGATAGGTTGATAGAAAACAGAAAGGAAGAACACATAACGATAGCTGAAAACAATAACGTTTCGATGGAACACAACTACTGGGACGACATAAAGTTGATACACCAGGCCGTTCCGGAGATAGATTTTGATAAGATCGATACAAAAACGAAATTTATCCTACATAACATCGGAGCACCTATGATCATATCTTCGATGACCGGTGGTACAGACAAGGCAAAGAAGATTAATTATAATCTAGCCGTTGCTGCGGAAAAATTCAACATACCAATGGGCGTCGGCAGTATGCGTGCCGCAATCGAAAAGCCGGAACTTTCTGCGACATTTTCGGTGATACTGGAAAGAAAGGTACCTGTGAGGCTTGCGAATATTGGAGCTCCCCAACTCATTCAGCAATCAAAGAAACCATTCCTTGACAGCGACATTGAAAAGCTGTTTAACCTCATAGAAGCAAATTATCTGATTGTACATTTTAATTATCTTCAGGAAATGGTACAACCTGAAGGCGATCACAACGCAAAGGGCGTATTAAAAAGACTGAAGGAGCTTGCAGCGAGTTATCCAGTCATAGCAAAGGAAACAGGGAACGGCTTTTCCCATGAAGCTGCCATCGATCTTAAGGATGCTGGAGTCAAGGCTATAGATGTAGGTGGATCAGGAGGGACATCGTTTGCAGCGATAGAATATTACCGGGCAAAGAAATCTTCCGATACCGAGAAGATGAGGTCCGGGATATCTTTTTGGAACTGGGGTATTCCATCACCTGCATCAATAAGATTTTGCGACGTGGGACTCCCTGTAATAGGGAGCGGTGGATTAAGAAATGGTCAGGATCTTGCAAAGGCTATAGCTTTTGGCGCTGTTGCAGGCGGTTTTGCAAGATCTCTGCTTAAATCAGCGGACACGACGGCCGATGAGATAATTGACGAGATATCCTATATATTGCGGGATCTTAAAATTGCAATGTTTCTTACCAGGAGCGATAATATTAAAAAATTAAAAAAGGTAAAGTATTTTGTCACAGAGCCATTAGGTTCATGGTTGAAGATTTATGAATAGTAATTCTGACGATATGCCAGTTGAGTTCAAGACGGAAACGCCCTGTCCTTCATGCGGAAAAGATCTGTATTTCATTTTTTACCGTACGACCATAAGCTACGAAAACGCGATCGAGATAGAGACATATTTCTGTAAAAATTGCCTTTATAAATCTACAAGGACGATCCCTCTGGATTTGCTTGAAGAGAAAAAAATCTCGTTTCTAGTCAGCAAGCGTGACGACCTCAGGACTATATTGTACAGATCACAGGAGGCACGCCTTGAACTCCCTGAATTTGGCATAACCATCGATCCTGGAGAGAATTCGCAGGGAAGTATAACCACGGTTGAGGGCGTTTTACAGGACATACTGGACAAACTTGATCTTTTCGTGACTCCGGATGACGAATATGAAAAGCTCGATCTTCTCCGGGGGACCATCAAAGGAATTCTTGCAGGGGATAATCATGCTTTCACCATCATAGTGGACGATCCTCTCGGAAAAAGTAAGATAGCAAGTTCCCGCGCGGTAGAAGAAAAGCATCCTTAGAGATACGAACTCTATGATCGTTGTTATTCTTTCTGATAACACGATCGCTACATAATCAAGATTAACAAAGTTTGAATTTAGGGAACAGAAATGGGTACCTCAGCACTCACCTACATGTTGTGGATCTTTATGATCCTCATGGGCGTTTCGTTTGCGTACATAATATTCTACGCTCGCAATGCCATAAATGCCTTGCAACGGCTTGTTGTATACCTTCTTGTTGGAATGATGAACGGAATGTTTGTAGGCGTCCTCGTGTACCTAATTTTTCCAGGAGCCATTACAATATACGCAGGAGCTGAAATAACAGTATTTGCTATGTTCATAGAGATCATTCCATTCCTGCTTATTTTCTTCAGGGATGTTTCGACCAGCAATGCACCAAGACCCACCTCGTTCATGAGATATTACGTTCTAGTTTTTGCAATACTGAGTGAGTTGTTGATGAGCATGGATTTCAGGGTAATCCTTAATCCGACTGCTATTCATTTGTTAACATCTCAAACAGTCGGATTTATTGCCTCCTCCGTTTCAAGCTACTGGTTCATCTTTCCAATGTCCCTCGAGATGGTACTGACCGCTGTGTTTTCCAGGCAATCTCTGAGGAAGACAATCTTCGTAGTTTTTGTTTTCCAGTCGGCGATAATGTTCCTTTCACCACCGGCAATAAACGCCACTTTATGGAATGAATTTACCATCTATCTGGCCGGAGCAGTGATGACGGCATTCTTCATATATATATTTGAAACGCTCTATAGAAAACAGTCCTTAATGAGAACTGAATCCAACTACGTCATACTTCTCATGTGCGCCTATTTGCTGATGATGGCCGGTATCTTCATTTGGCAGATAGATCGCAGCCTGTACCTGTTTTCACTCAGTTTGGTGTTCGAGATGGCCATATATCTGCGTAGTATAACAGAGAAAGACCACTTCGACAAAGGGAGTAAGACGTACTGGCTGGCAGATAAGAGATGGTCATTTTCATTTCTCCTTACGGTTTTCATAGCAGAATTTTTCATGGGTGGGACATTCGACATGCAGTTCTTTGGAAGTTCCTTCATCTCCAGCTTGAATCTTGCTACACTCTCTGGAAGTTTTCAGACCGTTATTTCAGCCTTTCTTTACGACTTTGTTGCGTTTGTAGGAGGAATAACCGGATCTGTTTGGTTTCTTGTCATGATGGGCATAGAAATGGGCTCCCTTGTTGTATTCAAGATCAAGGTAACAAGAGATCTGGAAACCAAGGTGAGATTAGGCCTTCTGATAGTCGCCTATGCAACCTACAGTGTTCTCATACCAAGTTTCATAATACCAAACACCGTGAGCAATTATCCATTTCTAGGCTGGAGCATGGGAATAGGATCGGGTGGGCCTGTGTCACCGCTTCTGATCCTTCCCATGGTTCTTACTTATGTCATCAGCGGTATACTTTCATTTCTTTTCGGTTCCAGACAGTTGTGCTCAGTATTCTGCACAGCCCCTTTGATGTACCAGGGGACGTTCTATGATTCTATGAAGAAATTTAACAGATCATCAAATGGTGCAAAATCCGTAACATCATTCAATAAGACTGGAAGCCGAATATATCGCGTAGTTTCCCTTACTGTATATGCCTCCATTATCGGTACTGCTGTTATATCATACCTGGATTCTATAGGCAAAATAAGTCTCTATATTTTTGGTGTGGATCCTGAATATTTCCTTTACATATTATACTTCGACATACTATGGTATGTTGTTTTCATAACAATGCCATTTGTTGGTTCGTACGGGTGTGTCAATACAGGATATTGCCACTGGGGGAATTTCAACCGTTTCATATCAAAATTTGGATTTTTCAGGCTCAAAGTAAAGGATACGAATCAATGCGTCACATGTAAGACTAAGGATTGCGCTCAGGCGTGCCCGGTCGGCAACTATGGTCAGCCCGGCAGCTTCATATCAAAAGGCGAATACAGAGATGGTAGATGCATAGGTATTGGTGATTGTGTAAATGCGTGTCCCTATGACAATATATTCTATTACGACGTAAGGCACTGGATAAAGGAAAAAATGTCAGTTAGAAATAAGTGAATCTACATTTTGTCCTCTTTTCGGGTGTCCTGCAGGCAGGGAAAATAGCCCCAAGACAATCTCGAAATATATGAACATGGATACCATCATAGATAAAGCGAAGACAAACCATGACAATCCGAAAGGCCTGACTACTATGGCTGGCATTACTAAACCGATGGCGGATATGATTATTATTAATATTAACAGAGAGAAGAGTCTCCAGTCGCTCTTTTTGAACGATACTCTTTTCCTGTACATATAGCTGAATGCAAATATGATGACAAACAGCATGATTATCGAGTAGGCTATCAATAGAGGAATTAATTCGGAGGATTTCCCTAACATAGCCGGGTCAGCGATCTGCATAAGAAAAATCGAGAAAGCAACCCTTTTTTCGATCACCTTGTTAAGAGAAAACATGAGGAAAAAAAGCATTTCCACAATCATGGGTGCAAGGAAAAGATAACTTGTAATTGCATCCCCGAAATAAGATAAAAAATTAACAAGATCGGCAGTGCCAGAAAACGGGAAGGCTAGAACCCTGAGAAATACACCCATAGATACCTCGTTCCAGACAAGAATAAGGGAGAACGCTATTATCTTTGGTCTACTAAGATTCTTGGCTATAGGTTTAATCGTAATTTCCCAGAGTGCGTAAACAATTACTGCGGTCATAGCTAGCATAGCGATACTTACTGCCAAAACAACGCTAAAGAAAGATGGAGGAGTGACGAGATAGTATACAAGGGCATCAAGCATGCTTCCCATCATTGTCAACAAGATAAGTTCAAGGGAATAATTCCTGTTGGTCAGTGTGTGGGCATTTTTGATGATGAAGCCTATCAGCCACACAATAAAGGGCGTCATCAGTACTTCAGTAAGCACAACATAGGTCAGATTTTGCATTGTGGAGGTATTTTGACATGTTATAATAATTCATGATGCGATTCTGTTTACCAAATAATCTGGCCATCAGTAGTGTTCAATTCTCGAGAAGGAAATGTATTAATTACATGATATTAATATGTACAAGCATGAATTTGAAGGACTTCTTTTACAAGGATGGTGTTCTTATGCTTCGCCGTGTCTTTCTCGTTACCTTCATTGTCGAGATAGTACTTTACATCAGTATATCTTCACTTAATTTCCATAACAGTGTTCTCCTCGGTTCACTAACTACTGAGCGGAAGTCCATATACTCCATGGGCCTAGTTGGCATGATATTCGAAATCTTTCCACATAATCTGATGGTAGCTACTATCGAATTTATCCCCGTTATTGGTTGGATATTTTTCGCGCTTTCAACGGTTACCACATCACTTGTCATAGCAGCGGAGGGTTATGCGCTGTATCATTCTGGCATTTTGATATTCCTTTCTCTCGCCCTTTTGCCGGACACGTGGATAGAACTCCCATCATACGCCATAGCCTTCAGCACCAGCATATATCTTTTCTACTCCCTGATCAAAGGAAGGAAGTTTTTAGCCGAACGTGCCAGAAAGATACTTTACATGTATCTCTTTATAGTGCTCGAACTTGCCATTGCTGGCACATTTGAATCAGTGGAGATAGTCCTTTCGGGCCCATCCAACAACAATATAGTTTATCCACTGATGATGTGGATACCAGCCGTGCCTGCAATATTGCTTCTGATAATGCTTTTCAGGCGTATAAACCATGATGAATATAAACCGAAAGCCAAGGATATCGACACATTTAATTTTGAAAACGTTTGATCTCTCGAACGAGATACGCTCATCAAGGTCGATATGTTTCAATAGAACTTCTTCTTAACAAGCAACTGTAATCAATTGACAAATTAACATCGAGTTTTATATATCCTATAGTCATATTCCAAGCGGTGCAAGTATTTTATGGCTGTTAGTTTAGAAACTGCTATACTCGCGGTAGCTGCTGCTATTGCTATTGCTGGTGGTCTTATAGGTACTGGTATGGCTCAGCAGGGAATAGGTGCAGCGGGGATGGGAATAATAGCTGAGAAGCCTGAAAAATTTGGTCAGGTTATATTCTTCTTCGTTATTCCCGAGACGCTATGGGTAATTGGGTTTGCTCTAGGTTTTATACTCCTCAAGAACATCCTTTAAGGTTATTATGGCACTGGAAGAAATCTTGAAGGACGTTGAACAGAAGGGCCTGGAAGAACGTGAAAAGATAATCCGATATTATGAAGATCAGTTTAGTGTCCTAAAAAAGAGGCATGACCAGCAGATAGCTGCTCTTACGGAGGAGTATGAGAAGAAATTTGCAGATGAGAAGAGGGTCGTGGAACGATCGATACTCAGTTCAGCCGAGATGGACAGCTTCAAAATAGTGAGGACAAAGAAAAGCGATCTTGTAGACGAGGCACTAGCGAGAGCACAGATGTACTTCTTTGATCTTGTTGATAGAAAGAAAGAATACTCTGAGATCCTTAATAAAATGGTTGGGATTGCAGTTGAATCACTTGGTCAGGACTGTGTTTTAACAATATCCAAAAAGGACGCTTCTCTTGTGAAGAATAGAACGAAACTACATTTCAACTACACAAAGGATGATCTGCAAGGAGGAATCATAGCACACTCAAAAGATGGATCTATGGAGCTCGATCTTTCTTTTCCAACAGTTTTTGCAAGCATCTCAGATTCCATCGCTGCAAAGATTTCGGATCACATAGGTGATTAATTTGAACGCTTCGTACACCGGGGCCTATGGAAGGATAAGGGCATACAGTTCCGAATTCCTGAGTGAGGAAACATTCAAGGACTTGCTTCAGGCAAAGAATGTCGAAGATCTCTCAACAAAGCTCTATTCCACGCTCTACAGAAGCGATATGGATATATTCTCGGCGATCAACAAAGGTCTTGATCTCATTGAGCTCTCACTGAATCACCGGCTTATAATGAGAAACAGGATTGCTCTGTTTGCTGCTCCTACGCCTGCAAGAGACATAATAAGATCCTACCTTTCAAAGTGGGATGTCGAGAATATTAAGGCAATAATATCTGCAAAATATATGGGCTATGGAATAAAGGACACCGAGAATTTTCTGATAAGTTTCCGCGATATTCCTCTCGGGCTATTCGGGGGAAATCTTACGCACGATGATTTCAAGGTGATGTTGTCCAAGGATACAATAGAAGATATTGTTAATTATCTTTCAAATTTTGGATATGGTCAGTTCATGCTCCAATACATGGAAAGGTACAGGAAATCAGGGGATGTGGGGATACTCCTTTTTGCCCTGGACAATTATTATTACGTCCATATTTTCGAATCGTTGAAGTTCTTCAACGGAGACGAGGGACCGATTAGATCCTTTTTTTCGGATACGGTAGATCTGCGAAATACGATGATTATCCTCAAGGCAATATCGTTGAATGTTGAATTTGATAGAATCAAGGAATCACTTATCCCGTACGGGACAGTTCCTATTTCAAAGCTTCAGGATGCTCATCGTACCGGAAATATCAAGCAGGCTGTTTCAATGATCACAGGCAATCAGGAGATTACTGGGTCAATTCTAGAATCTGGCACTAAGCTGGGAGACATAGAATTTAGCCTTAGGGTGCAGATGCTGAGGAAATATATATCGATCTTTTCCGAACAGGCACTATCTGTATCATTTACCTTTGCTTTCATAATAAAATCCGAACTTGAGCGTGAGCGTATACGCTCCATTGCAATGGGGAAGTTCTATACGCTTGATGAAAAAACAATAAGCCGAATGGCAATGCCTTAGAAGGAGATAATCCAGGTATGATTAATGAAAATTTAAAGATGAATTTATCTTTAGGCGAACGGATGTTTAATAGCGATGGTTTTCGATTACCATATAGCCCTTCAGGTAATTTGCACTTCGGAAACCATAGTCTGGGAGGTAATATCTATGTCTGATCCAGTTGAGCCAAAAAATAAATCCAAAAATCTTAAGGTAGGTAGTGTTGCGGTTATAGGCGAAAGAGAACTTGTCTTGGGTTTCAGGCTCCTTGGTATAAACAGTTCATTCATAGCAGATAAGGAAGAAGGGGCCTCCAAACTTATGGAACTAGTTAAAGAAAAGAAGTATTCACTGATCATGGCTTCCGAAAGCCTGAAGGAATACCTTGACAGCAAGACAGCAAGCTTGGTGGATATGTCCACGGATCCGCTGGTTGTCTTCGTACCTTTGCCTGGTGGAAAGGATATCGAATCCGTATCGGATTTGGCCAAGCGCGTGCTTGGAATTGAAATAAGGGGATAAACAATGGGAATAATTGTAAGAATTTCTGGACCTGTCGTGATTGCCGAAGATGTAGAGAATGCAAAGATGTTCGATGTCGTACGTGTTGGAAAGCTGAAACTCGTAGGGGAGATTATAAAAATTGTTGGGAATCGATCCACAATACAGGTGTATGAAGATACGAGTGGCATACGTCCCGGTGAGGATGTGCAGAACACTGGCAGGCCACTTTCTGTTGAACTCGGTCCTGGACTTTTGAAATCCATCTACGATGGGATACAGAGACCTCTTGATGTTATTAGGGAAAAGAGTGGAAATTTCATAGGGCGAGGTATAACCGCGCCTTCTCTCGATCCCAACAAAACTTGGGATTTCAAGCCAATCGTAAAGAAGGGCGATGAGGTTGTTCCAGGAAAGATTATTGGAACGGTGCAGGAGACAGGTATAATAGAGCACAAGATAATGGTCCCCCCAAACGTTTCAGGCAAGATCACAAAGATATCTGAAGGAAAGATGACAATAAACGATACGGTAGCAGAGATCACTAGTGGTAAAGACAAATTTGAAATAAAGATGAAACAGGAATGGCCCGTAAGGATTGCAAGGCGCGTGCTGAGGAAGCTGCCTCCGGAAATTCCACTTGTGACCGGGCAGCGTGTCATAGATACATTCTTTCCTGTGGCGAAAGGTGGAACCGTTGCAGTGCCGGGTCCATTTGGCTCCGGAAAATGCGTTTCTGGAGACACTCCGGTAATCATGCAGGACGGTAGTATCAGGAAAATAGAGGAAATTTTCAGGAATTACGACGGTGGCATTATACCTGGCAACGAGAAAATCATAGATATACCGGAAGGCGTCGACCTGTTTTCCTTCAAGGATTCGCGCGTAATTAAAAGCCACTCTTCGATAATATACCACGGAAAGAGCAATTCTATGATATCTATCGAGACAAGGTCCGGAAGAAGAGTGAGGATAACTCCAGTGCACAAACTTTTCTCCGTTCGAAGCGATTCAAACATATCTGAAATCATGGCCAAAGATCTCAAGGAAGGGGACAAGATTTTGTCTGTTAGAAAAATAGCCATAGATGCAGAAGACCAGACTATCAATTTTTCTCCCACCGACGGGGGACATGCTATCCCTAGAAGGATGAATTCCGACCTTGCAATTTTTCTTGCAATATTCTTCCGTTCCGGGAGAATCAATGGCAATAAATTATCGCTGAAGTCTCACCCGGGTGAAAGATTTCTGTCAAACCTGGTAGATCACCTATTCGGACCAACGGTTATAATCGAGGAACCAACAGAAGATGAGATTTTTATATATGGCCCCGCAATTTTAAATTTTGTGAGAAGCATATCTCTGGATCAGGAGGGCAGGAAGATCATTCCAGAATCTATAATGACTTCGTCCGATGCTTCCGTCAGTTCGTTCGTGAACACTATTCTCAAAACCTCTTCGGATGGAGAAGTGAATTTTGAAAATTCCGAATCTCTGGATCAATTTTCATACCTCCTTGCTCGTCTCGGTCTATTCCACACATTGTCTTATGGAAATGATTCATTCTCGCTTCATGTGGAGAACAATTTAGCTGAGAGTATATCCGTAAACTCGAGTTCTGGATTGCTCTCATCACAAATCCTTTCCGAAGAACCTGGCGCGATTACCGAGGAAAGCAGCGTATTTGCAGACGAAATCGTCAAAATATCTGTCGAAAATGGAGAGTTCGATGTCTATGATTTCTCACTTCCCGATCATAATTTCAACTTTATTGGTGGCCACGGGGGCATAGTTCTGCACAATACAGTTGTTCAGCATCAACTTTCAAAATGGGCCGATAGCGATATAGTCGTCTACGTTGGATGTGGCGAACGCGGAAATGAGATGACCGAAATACTCTCAACTTTCCCTGAACTCGTTGATCCAAGGTCAGGAAAACCATTAATGGAAAGGACTGTTCTGATTGCAAACACGTCAAACATGCCGGTTGCTGCAAGGGAAGCCAGTATCTACACTGGAATAACCATAGCGGAGTATTACCGGGACATGGGATATGATGTTGCGCTTATGGCAGACAGTACATCCCGGTGGGCAGAAGCTTTGAGGGAAATATCAGGAAGGCTTGAGGAAATGCCAGGGGAGGAAGGTTATCCTGCGTATCTGGGCAGGAGGCTCGCTGAGTTCTACGAACGTTCTGGAAACTCAATCGTTCTTTCAGACGATTCAAGGCACGGGTCAGTAACGATAGTTGGGGCCGTTTCCCCTCCGGGTGGAGATATATCCGAGCCAGTTTCTCAGAACACTCTGAGAGTCACTCGCGCTTTCTGGGCGCTCGATGCGTCACTTGCTTCGAGGAGGCATTTCCCATCTATAAACTGGTTGAATAGCTACTCTCTATATCACAAAGATCTGACGACATGGTTTGACAAGAATGTGGCAGAGGATTTCACGAAGCAATTTAACAGCGCGATGGAGCTACTTCAAAAGGAGGCGGAACTCCAGGAAGTTGCCCAGCTGGTGGGTTATGATTCCCTTCCCGATAGGGAGAAAAACACCCTGGATATAGCAAGAATGATACGGGAAGATTTTCTTCAGCAAAGTGCGTTTGACGAGGTCGATCAGTACTGCTCTCTGAAGAAGCAGTATCTTATGCTTAAATCTATATTGTCACTTGGGGATGCTCAATCTCGTACCATCGAAAGTGGTGTACCTATAGCAAGCCTTCAGGAAGCACCAGTGAGGTCCATGATCTCAAGAATGAAGGAAGTTAGAGATTCGGAAATAGATTCTTACTATGAGAATATTCAGGGCGAAATAAAGAAGGAAATTGATTCATTGGTGGAGGCTAAATAATGTCGCTTATAAGTTATAAAACGGTTAACCAGATATCAGGCCCACTTGTTTTTGTTGAAAAGGTGAAGGATGCCGCTTACAATGAAATGGTTGAGATAGAGCTTGAAAACGGAGAAAAAAGAATGGGGCAGGTTCTGGATACAAGCTCAAATCTGGCAGTGGTGCAGATATTTGGCTCAACGACAGGTCTCGATGTTAACAACACGAAGGTTAAGTTCCTTGGATCATCCGCCAAGGTATCCGTATCTGATGAGATGCTTGGCAGGGTATTCAATGGTCTAGGAGAACCTATAGACAACATGCCTGGCATACTCAGTAAGGAGAAGGTAGAAATTGTAGGAAACGCAATAAACCCGTATTCGCGTGAAGAACCATCAGAGTTCATAGAGACAGGGATATCCACGATAGATGGAATGAACACGCTTGTTCGAGGGCAGAAGCTTCCTATATTTTCTGGTTCCGGTTTGCCTCACAATATGCTCGCAGCTCAGATAGCGAGACAGGCCAAGGTTCTTAGCGGAGGCGAGAGTTTCGCAGTTGTTTTCGGCGCCATGGGTATTACCAGCGAGGAAGCTAATTACTTCATAAGCGAATTCACCAGGACCGGAGCCATATCAAGGTCTGTCCTTTTCCTCAATCTTTCATCCGATCCGAGTATGGAGCGTATCATACTCCCGAAGGTTGCGCTTACAACTGCTGAGTACCTCGCATATGAAAGGGAGATGCATATCCTGGTCATCCTTACAGACATGACAAATTACTGTGAGGCACTGAGAGAAATATCGTCAGCGCGTGAAGAAGTTCCGGGACGGCGTGGATACCCGGGTTACATGTACACCGATCTGAGCACGATATATGAGCGGGCAGGAAAGATTAAGGGCAAGAATGGGTCAATAACTCAGATACCTATACTCACAATGCCAGGAGATGATATAACGAATCCTATCCCAGATCTTACAGGCTATATAACCGAGGGCCAGATTGTGGTGAGCAGGGAACTGGAAAGGAAATCAATTTACCCACCGATAGATGTTCTCCCATCTCTATCAAGGCTCATGAATCAGGGAATAGGCAAGGGGAGAACAAGGGAGGATCACAGGGGTGTAGCGGACCAGCTTTATTCCGCTTATGCCAATGGAAAGGACCTGAGATCATTGAGTGCAATAGTCGGCGAAGAGGCACTCGGAGCGAATGACAGGAAATATCTCAAATTCGCCGAGAACTTTGAGAGAAAATATGTAAATCAGGATTTCTATGAGGATCGGACGATAGAAGAAACTCTCTCTATCGGATGGGATCTGCTTTCTGATCTTCCGGAAGCGGATATGAAGAGAGTTAAGAAAGAGTTCATCGACAAGTACGGGAAATGGGGAAAGAAAGATGCCACGACTTGAAGTTAAGCCCACAAGAATCGAGCTTATCCAGATTAAAAAAAGGATTAAGCTAGCGACAAGGGGTCTTCACCTCCTGAAGATGAAACGTTCATCCCTTGTAATGGAATTCTTCACCATAAGCAAGCAGGTGAGTGGAATGAGGGAGAATCTCAGAGGCGATGTTGGAAACGCACTAAGTACGCTTAAGTCTGCAGAAATAATTTCCGGAACGATGGAACTTGAACGCATAGCCTATATGTCTGCAGATTCTACGGTTGAAGTTGGATTGAAGAATGTGATGGGTGTCAAAATACCAGAGCTCAACAGTGAGTATAGCCCGACGATTCTTTCCAACCTTTATCGATCTACTTCCGTACCGACGCCCATAAACGACGCCATCGGTATGTTTGAGATCGTTTATAGGCAAATACTGGAAATTGCAGAAAAAGAAAACTCAATGAGAAAATTGCTTATAGAGATCGACAAGACCAAGAGAAGATCTAATGCTATAGAAAATATTCTTATCCCTGAATTGAGCTCGGTTGCCAGGTACATACGAGGTAGATTGGACGAGATAGAGCGTGACACATTCACAAATCTTAAGATGATAAAGAAAAAACTTATGAAAAATGGTGAAGCAACATGATCAAACCGTGGATGAAACCTTACCTGAAATACTCAGATTATAAAATAACAAGCAAGGACCTTGAAGAGAACACGAATCTCAAGCGTTTCATAAAAATAAGGGCAGTGGTCTTTATTCTTAATCCGACAATTGCAGCGATCCTGCTGGTGCTTGTTGCTTTTGGGGTGATATAAAGTGGAAGATCTTGAGGCCTTAAAGGCGATAAAGGGAAGGGAAGACTCCATTACCAAGGAGATAGAGGAACTCAGGCGTGAGTACGAGAAAAAACTGGATGAGCTCAAGTCTTCACTTTCAGAAGAACTTGCAGCTGCCGAAGAACGCCTCAAGAATAAATTCCAGAGTGACATTGAACAGGTCAGGGAAGAGACCCAGAAAAAAGCAGATATCATCGTTGAGGAAAGCAGAGCAAAGGCAAATAACATGAAGATAAAAATCTCAGATGAGGACATAGAAAAGTATGTAAACGATTCTGTTTCTGAATTCCTGGGGTCATTATAATGGTTCTGAAGCCAGAGAAGATGGTTAGAATCAGGATCATCGGATCTAACTCAAGAAAGGAGGATATCATATCTGCGCTTCACGATGTTGGCATTATACAGCTTGAGAACGTCGATCCTGAGGTTTCAAAGCTTCTTTCTCAGCCCAGGTCATCGGACATTTACAAAAAGGTCAACCAGTATCTTCAGAAATTTCGCGGATATGAGAGCGTTCTCCCGGCTATAAGGGTGAAGGATAAGAGAAATTTTTCTTCTCTCGAAGACCTTTTGAAAGAAGCTGAATCGATAAACCTCGATGATGAGATAAAGACATTGAAATCATCTGAATCAGATATCATGGCTGAACAGAAGGAAAACAACCGCAGATTGGAAATTGTTGATAGCTTTATCAATATAAATTACGACCTCTCAATTTTCTCTGGTTCCTACTTGATCTCATATCTGTCCTCCGGAAAACCTTCAAGCATCATAAAGGGAATCTTGAAAGAACATCTTAATGAAGCTACCGTGATTGTTCTTTCAGAAGAAAAGTGTGTGGTAACCATTCCGGAAAAGTTGGATTCCGATCTTGCAAAGATCGCAAACGATAACGGTTTTAACATAACCCACATCCCTCCGATGTCCGGCACACCAGCACAGTACCGCGAAGCTCTGCTCTCTAAGAATAAGGATATCCAGGATAAGCTTGATAAAATAAATGAACAGCTGGCTAAGCTTTCAGGGAAGTATTTTGAACGCATAGCACAGATTACAGAGCAGCTGGAAATAGAGAACAGCAAACTTGAAGTTTCAGAGAAACTTGCATCAACAAAGGATGCATTTGCACTCGAGGGATGGATACCTGAAAAGTACTACGAGGGTGTAGAAGCGCTGTTGAATGACGCATCGGAGGAAAAAGTGATCCTGAGCAAGGTAAACTCGGACGAGGATCCGCCAACGCTGTTTGACAATCCAATGAGGTTCAAATTATTTGAATTTTTCATTCGCTTCTATTCACTTCCAAAGGAATACGAGATCGATCCAACACTCATTTTTGCAATAATATTCCCTGTATTCTTCGGAATAATGGTCGGTGACTGGGGTTATGGAGTCGCTATACTCGCCATTGCGTTATGGATGAAGAAGAGGATCCTTAAGCCATCCGGTAAATCTTTGGTTCCAAAATTCCTCAGGCAGTTTGTATTAAAGATGTTTGGCGCAAACGCCTTGCTTGTGCTTTCCAGGGCGCTCATTCCCGCTTCCATAGCTGCAATTGCTGCCGGTCTTCTTTTTAACAGCTTCTTCGGCTTTCCTCTCCTTCCTGTGACAGTGTTTTCCACACTCCAGCCATTTACAGCTCATATCGGTGCATTCCCTCCAACCCCCGTCGTGCTTGTGCCAAGCACTGTTACACTTCCAAAACTATTGTTGATAAGCGGTTATATAGGTTTAGCAGTTGTCTCTTTTGGCCTTATCCTGGGCGTATTCAATGAAGCTGCTAAGAAAAAAAAGAAGGGCGTTTTCGGCAAAGTTGGATGGCTTGCATTTGCCTGGGGTATATCCATGTTTGGTCTCAATCTGATCCACACATCGACCTTCTCGCTGGGCTTCACATCGACTGCTTCCATAATATACACAGTTACTCTCGCATTGATTATAGCTGGAATTGCCTTGGTACTTATCGCACTCGGCGGTGAAGGGGCAGTTGAGTTGCCATCCATGATCAGCCATATACTTTCGTACACGAGAATTCTGGGTATTCTGCTTGCATCCGTGATCCTTTCTTATATAGTTGATTTCATATTTCTCAAAGGACTTGTGAAATCTCCGCTTTACGCAGTTGTCGGGATACTCATACTTTTGGTCGGTCAGACATTCATTCTGTTGATCGCAATTCTGGAGCCGGGTATACAGGGCGCGAGGTTAATTTACGTAGAATTCTTCTCAAAATTCTACGAGGGCAACGGGCACTATTTTCGTCCATTCTCTTCTCGCAGGAGATACACAGTTCCGAAATTTTCTCTGCAGTCGGGTAAAAGGTGAAGCTGGCACTGTTATGCACGACATTTATATTCTCTTTCGGTTTATAACTCCAAGATATAAGTCTCATGTCGTTGATCATGAATCTGTGAGTGATGTAGTTGCTTGAACCGGATAATTCTGAGATTAGTCTCTCTCATATGGAGACATCAAAGCTTTCAAGAGCTCAGATTCGCATAATGCTTATCTCTGGAATGAGTTTTTTCACGGATGCATATGACCTTTTTGTCATAGGGATTGTCCTGCTTATTCTTGAACCCATATTCAACGTTAGCAATGCAGAACTGGGGATACTTGCAAGCATAGCTCTCTTTGGCGCGGTCATAGGGCCAATAATATTCGGGTACATCGGAGATAAATTTGGAAGAAAAAACGCGTTCTGGATCACTGTAACCCTCCTAATTATCGGGGCCATCGGCTCGGCACTATCGATAAATCTCTACATGCTCCTGTTCTGGAGATTCCTCCTGGGCGTTGGTATTGGAGGAGATTATCCCTTGAGTTCAACGATAGTTGCAGAGTATGCAAATATCAGGGATCGAGGAAAACTTATTTCCTCTACATTTGCAATGCAGGGCTTTGGGATAATAGCCGGTATAGTCATGGCAGTGGGGCTTTTGACCTTCCATGTGGCTCCTGATATTGTGTGGAGACTTCTTCTCGGCGTTGGTGCAGTGCCTGTGGCTATAGTCCTATATTACCGGGTCACGCTGAAGGAAACACCATGGTACAGGCAAAGCATAAGAAACAAGGAAAACACAAATGATTCATACAAAGATCCGACGGACTTAAACTCAGCAAAAGGTGAGAGAAAAGAAAATGGAAAATCTAGTGGCTCTGAAAAAGATATCTGGACTTTTTTGAGAAAACACTGGAAGATTGCTTTTGCAACTTCTGCAACTTGGTTCCTCATGGATTCATCCTATTATGGCACAACAATTTTCACTCCCTACATGACCCGGCTCCTCGGCCTGAAAGGTCTTCTCGCACCGACGGATGCTACTGCACTTCTTTTGATTGTAGCTTCTGTTCCCGGGTACTGGGTTGCAGTCGCACTCATAGATAGACAGGGAAGGAAATCAATGCAGTACATAGGATTTTTGATTACTGGTGCGGCTTTCCTCACACTTGCTTTGTTAGGCGCCAGGATACTCGCGGTCTCGACATTAATGTTCTTTGCTGTTTATGCATTAACATTCTTCTTCACGAATTATGGCGCAAATACAACGACCTATGTCTATCCTGTAGAACTCTATCCGACGGCATTTCGCGCCAGGGGGCACGGAATTGCTTCTATGAGCGGAAAGCTCGGTGCTGCCATATCCGCACTCCTGTTTCCAATACTTCTTGTGGACATAGGTAAGTTCGACCTGATCGGAATACTCGGAGTATTCTCCATTGCAGGTTTCGCAATAACTCTGGCTCTGCTGCCCGAAACAAAGAGGAGATCACTCGCCTTAACGTCGGGCGAGATCGAACTTGGTTTGGTCACGACCACTCTGGCCGATGAATTTGAGAATCTTCTCGACTACATAGAAAAGGCCTCGCTATCAATGAATGAAATCTTGAAAGAGCAAAGCATAGAAGATCCTGAGGCGCTGTTCAAGAAAATAAAAAACTATGAACATAATGCGGATCGATACGTTCATGATATCCTTGATTACATTGTGAATATACGGTCAAACACCATAGCATACATGGACATATCACATCTTGCGAAGCGGCTCGATGACATAATAGATACTGAAGAAATGGCAAGTTCAAGGATATTCCTTTATGAGATAAACAGAAGCGATTCCTACATAAGAGATCTCACTAATACCATACTTGACGAGGTAAGATTTGTAAGAGACGCGGTGAATAAACTTAATGATCTGCAGGATGCGAACACAGAAGCGGTTATGGAAATACGTGAACAAATTATGGGACTTTACAAGGAATGCTCCAGAAGCGAAAACATTGCAGACGACATATTACGAAGGGCCCTCAAGGCAGTAATGCACAGAAGAAACATTAAGGAGATAATAAAGTATAAAGAGATATACGAAGATCTTGAAGAGGTTACCGATAGGTTTGTGGATGCTATGGATATAATCAGCGACATAACCTTGAGATATACATACAGGGATCGCAAGCTTAGAAAATAAGACGGTTTTCTATATTCTAAAGTTCTATCAGCGGTTCTCACTTGATTTTTTTACGCGATAGAAACTGAAACACAGGGATCTTCGTTCTGGGCTTTCGATATAGCGAAATCCAGAGAGATCCTATACGAAATAGCACTGCTATCTACCATCGGCATTTTTCTCGATAGCTTTGACATATCGGCTATTGGCACAACGCCCCCAGTGCTCAAGGTTGTTTCCGGTTTCTCCTACGTGAATACAGCTCTTGGCTATGGTCTCCTTGCTGCATCAACAACCATGGTGATGCTCTTCGGTGCAGTTACAATCGGTACATAACGGACCTTAAAGGTCGTAGACTTATGTATATATGTGGGATGTGACCATTTTTTCCCCGTTCTGAGGGTCCTCATTGCAATTTTGTTCAATTATTCATCAATGTTTGTTTTCCGCCTTGTTCTTGGTGTCGGAATTAGGTGCAGATTACGCTATCAGCATAACAATAATTTCTGAATTTCCGCCAGACTGAGAATCCGTATGAATGAAGTTTAATCTGTCCAATAGACAATAATAAAAATT
>JAKAYB010000108.1 GCA_021826925.1 Thermoplasmata archaeon
ATTCGGGTAGGACATCATTCTCCATGTAGAAGACACCTGGTCCCGAATTAGAAGAGAGTTCGGTTTCAAGGGTACCGTAATAGTTGCTTGTTATTGGAACAAACTTTATAGATACGTTTGTGTGCATGGCATTGAAGTCGTTAACCATCTGCACGTCAAAGGTGTACTCTTCGCCACTGGAAACCCATCCTGAAAAAACAATAGACGGTTTTGCGGGCTTGGAGGTCAAACTATGGTATTCTATGCCCCCTGCTATAGCAGCAACGGCCACAACAATGACAATTATAGCAATTATCGCTTTTCTCTCCATTTTTTACTCTCCAACAGTTATATACTAACCGTCATTAGTATATCAAAATTTTATACTTAAATCTTACTAATTGTATATCTCAATCGGTATCTCAGAAAATAATGACCTGAGTATTGCTTCTACTAATTCTTGACTTTCTACAGGAAGTTCTTTAGCTCAAACAGGAAAACATTTTATTCGCGATGAGGTTATAGACACCATGGAGAATATCAAACCCACTTGGGACCAGTACTTTATGAGAATGGCCTTCCTCGCAGCCTCGAGATCAAACTGCACGAGAAGAAAGGTCGGTGCAGTGATCGTTAAAGATCGAAATGTACTATCCACCGGTTATAACGGCCCACCCTCTGGCACAGTGCACTGCGATGTCGTTGGATGTATCCGAGATGACCTAAACGTACCTTCTGGGGAGCGACATGAACTCTGCCGCGGACTTCATGCAGAACAGAACGCAATAATCCAGGCAGCAGTGCATGGTGTCAGCATAGCTGGTGGAACAATATACATTACAACCCACCCTTGCGTCGTATGCTCGAAGATGCTCATGAATGCAAAGATACAGGAAGTTGTATATGCGCAGGGTTACCCTGATGAACTCGCTGAGTTAATGCTGTTAGAAAGCAATTTGAAATTGCGTCGCTTCGAGTTGCCGGAAAATGAGGTAAAAGCCATGCTTGGTGATTTTTACGCCAATGTTCCAGGTAGCGACTAAAATTTTTTTTAAATAAATTATTGAATAAAATATATATTATAAGAATGTAAGGACTCAGATTGCCATACCCGCAACCACTATTGATAAAATGGTTCCGTATATCGAGGTAGCGAAGTAGATCACAATGAGTGCAATGTTTAGATAGCTGCGTCCTTTTTCGCCTATGTTCGTGTCTTTGACTATGTTTCCGACGCCATTAAGGGCATGGTAAGTTATGATCCATACGAAGACTATGAAGAAGAGGAGCCACCATGGATTCCGGAGATTTTGAATTACCTGATTAAAAAACTGAACCGGATGACCAAAGTCAATATGAGCAACATAAAGATGAACTCCTAAGAAAAATATAAGGAAAAGACCCGATCCAGCCTGAAACATCCTTGATATTGAGCCCATTGGTCTTTTAGTTATGCCATATTTATTTTCATTTTCCATTTAACTCGCCCCTATAAACATGTACGCATAATAAAGGAACACACCGAGAATGACCATTGCTATAGCTTCAAAGACTATGAACATAGCCTTATTCTTTTGAAGTCCAATGCCAAATTCATTTAATGCCAATCTGGTTCCATTTGCACCGTGATAAAAGATTACAAGCGCTAACAAAACATCGAGAACAAGGAACGAGTCAAAAGGCCCAAAGGTCACAGTTTTTACCAATTCGTTATAAGTTACAGGTCCACTGAGAAGATGGGATAGAACAAAGAGATGCAGGTAAAGGTAGAAAACAATCACCAGTCCACTGAATCTGTGCATTGCAAAAGCAAAATAGTTCCATCCTTTTCTATAAAACTTCGCCCAACCCATAACGCCTTCATTCAGGTTTCTAACACTTTCATCCATTTTATTTTCCCCCAAATAACTTTTGGAATTCGAGACCTATCATCGAACTGCGCAATTTCTGTATCGCAAAGGAGGGATTGACACCTTTTGGACAAACTTCCGTACACTCTCCAGCAAAGTGGCATCTTGAGGCTCCTTCAGCGCCGCTGACGATTTCGAGCCTCATTTTCTTACCCTGATCCCTATTGTCGGCGATAAATCTCCACGCAGCAGTTAAAGGTGCAGGACCCAAATAGTTCTCATCAGAACCTTCAATTGGGCACGCTGCCATGCAGAGACCACACTTTATACACATAGAATAATCAATGTATTCATCGAATTGCTTAGGTGTCTGCAGCAGTTCTTTCTGATAATTTCCATCATCGTTTCTTATTACGTAAGGCTTAACAGCCTTATACTTGTCAAAGAAGGGATCTATGTCAACAGCCAGATCACGCAGGATCTTAAAGTGTTTCAGAGGTTCTATGAGTATCTTGTCCCCCTTAAAATTGTCAAGCACGAATGAACAAGCCATATGTGGTTTTCCATTTATTTCCATACCACAACTGCCACATATTTCCATACCACACGAGTATCTAAAGGTCAAGGTCTGATCAAGATAGCCTTTAATATACAAGAGAGTTTCCAAGACCGTAGAAACCTTGTCCTTTGGAACCTTAAACGTCTGCATTCTTGTTTTCCCATCCACATCCGTTCTTTTTATTTCAACAGTATATTCATCCATTTAAAACACCTTAGTAAGACCTGACTGTCGGCTCCCATTTCGTCTTAACAACTGGTTTATAAGAAATCTGCGGACCATTAACCGAGTAAGATGCTATTGTATGTTTCATGAAATTCTTGTCATCCCTATCTGGGAAATCTCTTCTGTAGTGTGCGCCTCTACTTTCCTTTCTCATTATTGCACCAACATTAATGATCTCTGCTAGATCAAGCATGAATCCGAGTTCAAGTGCCCATTGCAGTTCCATATTAAATTTGGATGATTTATCCTCTATTGTAATTCTGTTGTATCTTTCCTGGTATGATTTGATATTTTTAAGGCCTTGTTGTAAAAGATCTTCCGTTCGAAATACTCCAACATTTTTATCGAGATTGATCCTGAGATCGTCCCGGATCTTTGCCACGTTTTCTCCTCCGTTACGTTTAAGGAGGTCTTCCCATATCCTCTTCTCCTCATCATTAACTGATGAAATACTGACACTCGCAAAATCGTGCGATTTAGCCCATTCTGCGGCCACTTTTCCTGCAACGTTTCCCAACGCAAGACATTCGTTTGTAGAGTTCGAGCCAAGCCTGTTTGCTCCGTGGATGCTCACACATGCATTTTCACCAACAGCGAAGACATTTGGATAAAGTGTTGTAGTCTTAACGTTGCTGTCTATCCCACCCATAGTATAATGTGCGGCAGGATGAATCGGTATTGGCTCAGTGTGAGCATCTATTCCATTAAACTTCTTCGCAATTTCTGTAATCATTGGCAACCTTTCATCAAGGAGATTTGATATACCAGTTAAATCCAGGTACACGTATTCCATATCGCCATATTCGCCTTTGATGCCCCTGCCGGCTTCAATTTCCCACATTATGGCTCTTGAAACAACGTCTCTAGATGCCTTCTCAAGCTTGTTTGGAGCATATGTTGACATGAATCTTTTCTTCTCGTTATTGAGGAGAATACCACCTTCTGCCCTAGCTGCTTCGGTAATGAGGATTCCTGAGGGGACGAGCCCGGTTGGATGAAACTGCATGAATTCCATATCCTTAAGTGGAATTCCTGCTCTGTAAGCTATACCGTCGCCATCGCCAGTCACAAAATGCGCGTTTGTACTGAACTGATAGAGCCTCCCGGCTCCGCCAGCGGCAAATACTATAGACTTCCCCTGAAAAACTACAAAGTCCCCGGTTTTTATGTTTATAGTGGTAATAGCGTTAAATAAGTTATTTTCAACAACAAGCTTGGTGGCAAAATATTCATTGTAAAAATGTATATTTGGATACATGAGAGCTCTGCTATAAAGAGTTTGCATAACGTGAAAACCAGTCTTATCTGCCGCAAATACAGCTCTCGGAAAACTGAGGGCTCCAAAGTCTCTCTGCGCTATAGTTCCATCCTCGTTTCTGCTCCATGGGCAACCCCAGTGATCCGTAGTGTAAATTTGCTCTGGAACAAGCCTAACAAACTCCTCTATAGCATCCTGATCACCCAAATAATCGCTGCCCTTGATTGTGTCATATGCATGCAGATCGAAACTATCCTTAGCGTTCAATACTGCGCTGGTTCCACCTTCAGCTGCCACTGAATGCGATCGCAATGGATAAAGTTTAGAAACCAGGCCGATGGTAATTTTCGAGTCATATTCAGCCGCCGCAACGGCAGCCCTCAGACCTGCCATGCCGCCCCCTAGAATAATCACATCCTCTTTAATTGTGTCCAAGTAAAATCACGAGTGAGAATATCAGCGACAAATAAAGTTTTTTTCGTTCCTTTATTGTGCCTAACGTTTTACCGCCATATGTAAAATAACGGTCTTTTCGAAAGATATTTCGTTCGTTTTTATAGCTTTGTAATCTTATGCATAACGAGTAAAGTTTGTAAACTGCTTATGATTTTTTGATGAGGAATAGATACAATGACTTAATGATCAGCCCTGATAGTCTCCCAATATTTCTTTTGTTTAATCTGCAACATTAACACCTTCATGTGGGTTTTTAGCAAAGACTAAAAAGCAGTGGTATCCTGATTTTATGTGCCTTCGATCCAATCTTTGGTACGTGGTGATCGCTATTGAAAAGATTAAAATACCAGTTAGTAATATACAGTTGTCAACAATTGGTTGACAACAGGTGAAAAGAATGGTTGGAAAAAGAAAAGACAAGGATTACGGATCAGACTGGAATGATGACTTTGACGATTTCTTCGACGAGTGGGGATTTGACTTTGATCGTTTTGAAGAAAGAATGAAAAGAATCTGGGGGAGACTACTCAAAGATCCTGACGTGAAGACTTATGGCCCATATGTTTATGGGTTTACCTACAAAGTTGGACCTGATGGAAAACCTCAGTTCGAAGAGTTCGGTAATGTTCCTGAATCAAGGGCCTCACGATACTTCCCCGTGACGGAAAAGGACGTTAGAGAGCCGATAACGGACATAAACGAGGACCAGAACAAGGTGTACATCACATATGAACTCCCGGGGGTCTCAAAGGAAAATATTGATCTCAAAGTATCTGACAGAAACGTTACACTGGAAGTAAGAGAGGACTCAAGGAAGTACTTCAAAAGCATAGACTTCGACTATGATTTGAAGACCGAGGGTACTGTTGCA
>JAKAYB010000109.1 GCA_021826925.1 Thermoplasmata archaeon
TTTGCAAAGAGTGTGATCTCCCCCAAAGGTTTCTTTTACCATAAATATACACCTGATGCGAGAATTGCAAGCAGCTGGCTTCCAATGGTCATGGGCAAGAAAAACATATTGCCAATCCAGGAAGACGAAACCGCGCTTGTTCTCTGGGCAATGTGGAATCACTTCTCAATGGCCAAAGATATAGAATATGTAGGTACATTTTATGAAAGCGTGATAAGGAAAAGTGCGAATTTCATCCTTGACTACCGAGATGGTAATCTTCCAAAGCCGTCTTTTGACCTGTGGGAAGAGAGATTTGGTGTTCATACATACACGATTGCAACCTGTTATGCTGCACTCATGGCAGCATCTAACTTCTCACGCACCCTTGGGGACGAAAATTACGCTGAGGATTATCTTAAGGCAGCAAACAGCATGAGAGACGACTTTGATAGACTCTTTTATTCAGATGAAAAGAAATATTATGCAAGAGCTTTCATAGATGATAAACCAGATTTTACAGTGGATTCCGCGATCATGTCCACATTTCTTTATGGCATGAAAGACCCGAGGGATCCTAAAGTGGTAAACTCTATTGATGCGATAACCTCCCGTCTCTGGGTGAAGCCTATCGGAGGCATAGCCAGATATGAGAACGACTATTACCAGAGGATCAAACCCGATAGAGAGGTTCCAGGAAATCCATGGATAATCACAACACTGTGGCTTGCGCAGTATTATACAGCAATAGGCAAAACGAAGGAGGCTTTTGATCTGATTACATGGGTGAACAAACAGAGCCAGAAATCTGGCATATTGCCTGAACAGGTTAACCCTTATGACGGAAGCGCATTATCCGTTTCTCCGTTGGTCTGGAGTCACGCCGAATATGTTATTACAATATTAAAGTTGAAGATCGTGCCGAAGGTAAACAACTAAGACCATCGATCGGGGAAAGCACAAAAGAAATCTATCACTTTATTTTCTTTTCAAGGACATGAGCGAACGTAAACTCAAGATCAAGGTGTTTCTCGAGTATTGTGTTTAAATTTATACTTGAGGAGATACACGTGTATCCGCTTCCTGTGAACTCAAGCGGCTCATCAGACTTTTGTAGTATTTGAGCGGTATCGGAATCGCCCCTGTACACCGCCCACCTCGCATTTGTGTCGCCCCTTACAGATGACAGTACGGGACCTTTATTCTTTGTAAATTTCCATCCACGATTAAGGAGTCCATAGTAATTTGTTTCACTGGTCTTAAAGCGATCTAAAACTGGGATACCATCGAGAAAATAGAAACTTTCAATTATACGAAATCCAAGTTTTAGAGAGAGGTTCAGTGACGCTTCATTTTCGTCGTTGATTAGCATTCTAGCTGAAGTACAGTTGTGTTCTAACGCCAGCTCTATTGATGCTTCTGTAAGCTTTGTTCCAATGCCTCTTCTCCAGTATGCTGGATGCACTCTTAATCCGCTCAGCCATGCAGAACCGTCGTCGAGGTATTCGATTTTTGAAAAACCACCTATCGTTCTATCCTCGTATACTAAGACTTCGCCCCACTTCAGATATGATTTCCCTTCATGATTTATATAATCCTCGTAGCCAGAGCGTTTAGAAACTTCGCTTATTTGATCCCAGTCTTCATCTGTAGCTTGTCGTATCAATGCTGTTGCATGTTGAAAAGGTTAAAAAACTTAGTCGCGTAACTCCTAGTGAAAAGAATGTCCATTCCAGGTCTATGTCATATATGCGGAAAGCCGGCCCAAAGTATTTGTTCTATGTGCCATGAATCTACATGTGCAGAACATCTTACTGGTCTCGGTATCTGCACATCATGCATGAAAAGGCATGGCGGGAAGACTCAGTGATTCACCACAGAATATGTTCTCAGCCATTCGATGTCACTCTGATAGATTTTTCTGACGTCATCTAGGCCGTAATAGAGCATGGCTAGCCTTTCCAGACCAAGTCCCCACGCGATTACCCTTCCCTTTAGGCCAAGAGGTTCCGTGACCTCTGGTCTGAAAACACCTGAGCCACCTAACTCCACTTCTTTGCCATCGAGATAGGCGACTACATCCATGCTTGGCTCGGTATAGGGATAATAGGAGGGGATGAATTTCAATTTGCTGAATCCCAACCTACCGTAAAATTCAGTCATGAGCCATTTAAGTGTTGATAGATTGGCATCTTTTCCGTAATATGCTCCTTCTATTTGATTCAGTTCCGCGAGATGCTTCCAATCTACGCTTTCGTGCCGGAATACCTTGTCCACTGAGAATACTGCTACTGGTGGTTCCGGATGTTCGTAGAGGTACCGTATTGTGCTCACTGTCGTATGCGTTCTCAGCAACAGATCCATAGCTTTTGCCTCTGACCATTCATATTCCCAGCCTCGATATCCCTTTATACCGCTCTCATGCACTTTTTTCAATATCTTTAGAACCTCCGGATGCTCGAAAACAGGCTTTTTTTGGCTTTTGAGGAAAAAAGTGTCCTGCATATCCCTAGCCGGATGATCCTGAGGAATAAAAAGCGCGTCCATATTCCATCCAGAGTACTCTATGTAATGACCTGGCATTTCAGTGAAACCCATGCCAACAAATATCTTCTTGATTTCTGATGTGAGCAGTGTAAGTGGATGCAGGAAGCTACCTGTCCTTGATTCAACCTGCGATGTGAGATCATAATCCCTGAATTTCTTCTCCTTCCATACTCCCGATGAAATTATCCCAGATGTGATCTCCTCGATCTGGCCAGATTCACTATATTGGGATAGCGCTTCTACTCCAGAAGGGGTAATGGAAATTTCTCTGACCGTTCTCTTCTTCTCGATAATTACTCCACTTCGTTTCTTGAAGCGTTCGAGCATTTCCTTGTCACGGACCTCGTTTCCTTTCGAGAGATTTTCCAGGAATATCTTCTTATTTAAGATGTCCTTTTCGATATCTTCGTTTCTTTCAAAAGCAATCTTACCATGATCAGGCTTAATTCCGTACTTAGACAATTGTGCCAGAGCAACACGGAGATCCTTTTCGCCAAAGTGTTCCGCAAGCTCTCCTATGAGAAACGACCCTTTGGATGCACAGTGCTCATAGATCTTTTCCTCAGGCAATCCAGCCTTTAGAAATTCCGAGCCCTCTTCACTCAGTGAGAAATAAGATTCTTCTTTCCGGTAGACGGATATGAGATTCTTGCTTTCCAACCATGAAATGGAGCTTCCTATCTGAATCTTTTCCATATCCGGTATAGACACCTCGGATTCAGCCAGCCTCCTCGCATCATTAGAATGTTCATATATATATTTCAAAACCTTGAATTCATTTAGGCTTATACTGACATTATATTTTTTCTCGTTATTTTCCATTCTACATTCGTACAGTTAATGTTTTCATTAATATAGTTTTATTTTTTACATGGTGACGTATCATTTGATGCCGGATCACCATTTCGGGATCTTCTCATCTCTAATTTTGTTCCTTTGCTTTATTCCATTTGGTAAAAAAAGGAGCAGAATGTACAGAACAAGCAATACAAGGGAAAGAAATTCAAAGATGAGCGAGTAGCTATAGATTACGGAGCTATGATAGATTTTTGAGAAGATAAAAGAGGCCATGGAATATACAGATATGGGAAACAGAGAAGACCAGAGCGAAGCGTTGTATCCGAAATGCTTAGAAGATTTCAATTTAATTATGCTTAGATAAGCAACTATCGACAATAGAAATGAAGATACAATAAAAGATGATATCATAATCATATAGACTAATCGGTGTACCTGGAAATTCAAAGCATCGTATGAAATGAGATAATAGCTTGCGATGCTGATCAACGCACCAAAACCCATTGTTATCCATGTTATTCCGGATATCTTTTCCACCTCGATGCCATTTCCCAGCCATCTCAATAAATTCATTATAAGCACCAGAGCGTAGAACAGCACTGCCATAAAATAAGAGATAAGAATGAACATAACCATCAAACCTGAAACATCCCTATCCACGTGGCCGAGCCAAGAGAGCAATATCGATGTGGATAAGAGCGGTATTCCTGACACCAACCATAAAGCAGAGGCTTCGGATACCGAACATCGCTTTCGTGCCGCAAAAGAGGCAATAAAAGCTATAGTGTATAAAAGCACCACAAAAAAGAGGATCGTTCCTATAATGAAGAGTGAAAATGGATCGAAGATGAAGGAAATCCTCATTACGACGAGCGACAAACCTGCTAGAAACGTGAAATTATTGAATCTCTCTTTCTTAGGATCCATAAACGCCAGGCTGTGGGACCTGACGACATTAAACACAGATAAAGAGAGTATAAGTAAAAAGAACAGTATGCAAATTGCGAGTGTGACCAGGGAGAGGGCGAAGAATCCGTGAGCAAACAATGAAATTGACATTATTCCAGTTGCCATTACAGGTGCATACGAAGCTTTGTACAGATTTTCAAGAACGCCGTTTATCCCCATGATCAAATCTTTCGGCTCGTCATTGCTCTAAGAATTTTAACAGTTGGTAATAATCATTTCATGTTTTTGCTTTCTCTGCTTCCACGACCCGTCTAGGAAGTGATCTTACGCCTGAAGTTGCAAATCCTATCGGGGCAAATATAAACAGGAAAAATGCTGCCATTAAGTAGGTATATAAGGGCCGAAGAGTAAATATGAAAAGCATTCCAAATATTCCTGTAATTAAGATTAGCAAAGTTCCAATGAAGATCATGAAAGTTACCTGTTTTGGAGCCTTCTTAAAATAAGCATATGCTGTGGTAAATCCAGAAAAAACAAAGAGCAGAATACCGAAGAAAATATGTGCAAAAAGGAATGGTTCGGTTACATCACCTGCTCCTGGCGTTATAGTTATATAAACATTAATATACATACCTATAAGAAATTCTATCGAAAGATAGAGAGTTATTACATCTAAAAGCACAATCAGGTTGCGCCTCAAATTATTCTGCAACGTGAATCGAATGGAATCGTTTCGTTGGATTTAACTCTCATGCAATTACCTATATTGGTAGTGCCCCCAAGAATATGCTTATCACGTGATCTGAGATCCTGAACAATAATTACTTCACGGATAGATATCCTGCCCAATTCACTGGTTAACTTTTTTTAACTTTCCATCTTAAGTACAATTCTGTCATATGAGTAGCATGGATGAAAAGAATGTAAAG
>JAKAYB010000110.1 GCA_021826925.1 Thermoplasmata archaeon
GTAATCAAGGCCAACAGGCTTGATTACATTGCACAGGAGATTGCCTTAAAGGTGCAGTATTACAACATTCTTAGGGGGATGACATATGCTTATTGAATTGTGCAACACACTTATATTGAAGGTATGATTTTTAATCCAGGATGATCAATTCCTGTGAATATTAACGGTGTTAATGGAAAAGATGTTCTAATTACCCTAGGAAAGTTTAACTTCATTATATTCTATGATGCCAATAACGAAGTTGTAGTATTATCCGAGTTAGTATGAATAAGAGATGTCTACATGTTTACATTTTCCTGACATTTTCTATTTATTGAACAATGTTAACAGAATTATCGCTAACACAGCTTGGATGTACGTCAGGCCGAATCTGCTGGCTATCACGACTATGATCGCATACCCGAGAATAGAGAGAAACGCCCTTACATGTATCTTTCCTACCGCGGTATATGTAAGTAGAGATACCATGAAATATTTGGAACCTATCAAGGCCTTCTGAACCAGGTCATTATTTCTATATATCTGCAGAATTTTGTCCCAATCAAGCATCGTCTTTGTAAGGAGGTGTGAAGACTCTAGTGCATGATTTGTGAAACGGTTTAGATTATATCGCAGATTATCAGAATTTCCCTTCATTACCTCTGCTCTCTCTCATTTATGTTCCATGACGCACAATGCTATCTATGCAGAGGAAGGGGCAACAACCAATTAGAAGTTTACAAATGAGTTAGGACATGGATTTATAACTTAAGTTAAACTATACATACGGTGATAAAATGCCAAGATACGAAGTAGCGGAAGATTTAAGCGAAAAAATAAGGGATTTAAGCAGGGCGAGGCAATCTCTCATTGAAGAGATAGAGGCAATGATGTTTTACGACGAAAGATCTGATGCCACAAAGGATAGCGATCTGAAGCATGTCATGGAACATAACCGGGACGACGAGAAGGAGCACGCAGTGTTGTTGTTAGAGTGGCTGAGAAGACATGATCCTGCCTTGGACAAGGAGCTCAAAGAGACACTATTCTCCAAAAAGGAAATAAAAGAACTTGGAGACTGAGCTGTTATCTTTGATCAAACTGTCCTCCGAAAGGTATTTTTTGTGAAGTAATTTATTTAACCGTATCATAACTGGTCATGCTTAGCGAAGACTGTGTGTTCTGCCAGAACGTAATAAAGAAAAGGGATGCGTTTGTAATTTATGAGAATGAAAACGTACTGGCATTTATGGACAAATTTCCTGTCGAGCCAGGCCATGTTCTCGTGATTCCCAAAAGCCATTACGAAAACATATTGGATATTGATTACGATCTTTATCTTGAGGTCCACAGGGTGTCCAAGTTATTGTGTCTCCCAGTGATTAGGGCACTACACGCTGATGCGATTAACGTTGGCCAAAACAATGGCACCTGCGCAAATCAAAAGGTATTTCATTATCATGTCCACCTGATTCCACGATTCTGTGGCAGAGAAATCGGGTGGAGAGCCAGGAATTCTGCCTCTGATGATGAATTGGATGAGATTGCAGAAAGAATAAAAGCTGAGATTGGTAATTCAGATAAAACTATACCAAAATTAAAATGATAGAATAATATTGTGATTCAAGGAAATAGAAAAAACTGGAGATTAAATTATGAAAAGTATAGAAGAATTATATTCGAGAGCTCTTGACATGAAAAATAAGGGCATGTCGGATAAGGAGATATCTACGGAACTGCATCTTTCTGTAGGGACTGTGACTTGGCTCCTTAGCAAGGAGTTTTTCAAAGAAACGAAAGTTAAGGATGTGAAGATTGGCTGGAGATCTGTCGGCGTCACCGGCAACAGGATAAGTGCGGTTTCAGAAGTCATTACGGACATTATAGAGGAAGAATCAAAAAAGAATAACTTTGAAGTCGATGCAATCCTTGGCATTACGATAAATGGTATCCCATATGCTACAATGGTCTCTTATTTCATGGACAAGGAATTGATAGTCTACAGGCCACATCCGTCCAGGAAGGAAGGGTTCTTCAGCAGTAATTTTGCAAGTGTGCGTGGAAAATCAGTTGTGATACTTGATGATGTCGTGAGCACAGGTGAGACTCTTAAGAGGGCAATACTCGATGTTAAAAATGAGGGTGGCAAACCATCACTCTGTGTGGTCCTTGCGTCTAAATTACAGAGCGATGAGGTCTCAGACGTAAGAGTAAGATCACTCATAAGAACGAATCTCATAGGTTAAGCGGGTTAACACAATGCATTGGGCTGACGCATTTACCAAAGATCTTTATCCTGGAGATCAGGTTATCTCAACCGGGATATCTCCTTCAGGGCCAATTCACGTAGGAAACATGCGGGAGATTCTGACGGGGGCGTTTATTTTTCAGGCTGCTGAAGATGCAGGCATGAAATCGGAGCTTCTCTATCTTTGCGATGATATGGATCCACTAAGAAAGGTATACCCTTTCCTTGATCAATCATATTCAAGATATGTCGGGATGCCGTTATATAGGATACCAGCTCCAGATGGTAACGGTAGCTATTCCGATTACTTTCTGAGGCCTTTTATTGAAACCCTGGACATTATAAATGTTCATCCCAGAGTCATAAGATCATCGGAACTTTACAGGGATGGTATTCTGATGAAGGCTATTGACATAGCTCTCAATAATAGTGAGAGAATAGCTAGGATTCTGAAGGAAATCTCGGGCAGGGAACTCGAACCATCCTGGGCTCCATACAATGCTATCTGTGCGTCCTGTGGGCGTATCAATACAACAACGATGGTTTCCTACAAATATCCTTACGTCGAATATACCTGCAAATGCGGTTATTCTGGCACGGCAGACATAGGGAGAGATCAGGGAAAACTTCCATGGAGGATAGAGTGGCCCGCAAAATGGTACGCTCTTTCAGTTACAGCCGAGCCGTTCGGCAAAGATCACGGTGCGCCTGGCGGTTCTTATGATACAGGAAAGGAAATTGCGACACTTATATATCGCATAAACCCTCCGAAACCTCTTGTTTATGAGAGGATCATGTTAAAAGGCAAGGGCGCTATGCATTCCTCGACGGGCATTGCGATCCCGGCAAGGGACCTCGTTGAATCAGCTCCTCCAGAATTGCTCAGATTTCTCATAGCACGTATCCAGCCCGCCAGGCACATAGATTTTGATCCAGGTCTTGGAATACTCAATCTTGCTGACGAATATGAGAAGTACAGGGAAGTATACTTCGGGAAAGAGAAGAGCAACAACCCAGATGCATCCAGGATTTATGAGTTAAGCAGGGTCAGACCAGAAAATGAAGCAGAATTCATTAGTTTCAGACACCTGATAACACTCTTGCAGATATATCCCGAGGAGTCGAATCTCCGTGATGCTCTCAAGAGAAGTGGCATTGATACGGATAAAATTGGAGCATCATTCCATAAAATGGTCAATACCGCCAAAAATTGGTTGCAAAATTATGCTCCGGAAGAGGTGAAATTTAATGTTCTGAAAGAAACCTCTCCCTTAGTTTTGAACGAAGGTGAGAAAAAACTACTTGAGGAATTTCTTTCGAAACTTGATGGCGCATCATGGGATGCAGACACATTGCACAATTTGTTGCACGAAGCGATAAAGAGCCGTAATTATGATCCTAAATATGGCTTTGCACTCTTTTACAGGGTTCTAATAGGCAAGGAGAAGGGGCCGCGTCTCGGCTACTTTCTTTCGCATCTTGATAAAAACATGATCGTCGCGAGGATAAAATTCGCAATTTCGCAATAGTACCCCCGATTTCATCTTTTTACGGCTTTCAGTTTATTGAAAGTCTGGGGTACTGCATTCCGGCCGACACTCATTTCTTCGGATGAACGGTTTATTTTTTCCAAGATCCTTTTCATCTGCGAGAGCTCTTCTTCGCTTAAGTCACTTAGAGATTTTTCAAGTATCTGTCTGAAAAGTTTGTTTCCTTCCTCAACAGCCTTTTTTCCTTTCTGAGTAATGGAAACCATAACTATCCTCTTGTCATTAGTGCTCTTTTTCTTCATAACGTAGCCTCTGCTTTCCATTTCAGCCACTACCCCGGTTATCCATGCACCGGACACGTCCAGCTCCTCAGCGATCACGTTTATAGGTGCGTTTCCAAGATCCTTAAGGATCCCAAGTATCCTTATCTCAAAGGACTTGAGCGCAAAGTTGTTCGTTTCTTGTTTTATTATTCTTTTAACATTTTTAGTGACCCCGGAAATAAGTGTCCATATTTCCATGAATTCGTCATTATGATCTCTGTTCATTTTTTACCCCTGGATGCACTTTTTTTGCTGCTCCTTTTATTTGAACTCGTTTTCTGAACTTTGCGCTTATTTCTGCTCTTGGATGTGGAGGTTCTCGTCTTTGTCTTTCGTGACTCTTTTACAACGCCCATGCCGCTTGGCGGGTCATCAATGATAACATTGTGGTCCTTTGCATATATATTCACGACGGATCGATCAGCTCTTTCATCATTACCAGAATCCGTTGCCATCTGAGGATCTGCGTTAGGAATCTTAGCTTCAGTGATGGTGCTTGGAGTTGCCATTGTAGTACTGTTTTTCTTTAGATCCTCATTTGTTTCAAAAACATCTTCGTTGTTTTCACCGTGAACATATCTCTTTCCTCTTATAGCAGATAGTATTGCGGCCAAAACAAGTATGCCAGCTCCAACATAAAAGGACATTCGCAAGGCACCCATGAACGCGGGTGCCAAAGCATGTGGGAACCAGTATTTACCGTATAGAGTCGTGAGAGTACCTGGGGCAATGTTGGAAAGGAATGCAGGAGGGAGAGAAGAGGCTATCGTCTTCATTGGGTTATAACCAAGGAAAGCTGAGAAGAGAGCTGAGGTTGGCGGAATTTTATCAAATACTGGAACTAGAACTTGGGCACCGACTGAAGTCAATGCGGATCTGAACGATCCTGCCATTGTGGTGGCCAGAACAAGTAAGACTATAGTGAAGAATATTCCCATGCTTGTTGTTTGGCCCGTGTTCTGAAGTGTTGTCCTCATTCCAGATCCGGTTCCACGATCATGCGGAGGAAGTGAGTTCATTATTGCGGCAATGTTAGGTGCGGCAAACAACCCCATACCTGAACCAAAGACAAAAAGTGTAACTCCAAATTCCCAGTAGACGAAA
>JAKAYB010000111.1 GCA_021826925.1 Thermoplasmata archaeon
AGACCATTCAACATGCGTAGATTTCGCGAAGGAAAATTGATAAAATCGCTCTATGATGATATAGCAACCATATACTGAAGCTTTAGTTTAACAGCAGGGAAAAAATAAATTCGGTGCAACGGAATGCGGTTATTGCGAAATCGATTTTTATAGATCTGAGCTTAAATACTAGTCTGTGAAGTATCAGAGCACCTTTTAATTTTGCCCAAAATGACTCAAAGATCTGATTGAACTCGGAAATTTAATAAAGAGTATCTCAATCACACAATTCCAGCAGGGGTTGTCGAGATTGGTCAAAGGCGCCAGATTGAGGGTCTGGTTCCGTAGGGATACGAGGGTTCAAATCCCTCCCCCTGCATTTAGGCTTTCGTAATTGCCCAAGATTAACAATCGATCTATCTGGCGATTCCTTCCTTTATTGCATACTCCGAAAAATAGCTTATAATCAAGTCTGCACCGGCTCTTTTTATTGAAGTTAGCAGTTCCTTGACAACTCCTTTCATGTCAATCAAACCAGATTTTGCAGCACTTGCTATCATTGAATACTCGCCGCTAACGTTGTATACGGCTAGAGGAAGCGGGAATCTTTTCCTCGCCTCGTGAACAAGATCCAGGTAGAACATGGCCGGCTTTACCATAATTATGTCAGCGCCCTCGGCAATATCCTCCTCTATTTCACGCATCGCTTCACGGGAATTTGCAAAATCCATCTGATACGATCTGCGATCCCCAAACGAAGGTGCAGAATGCGCTGCCTCCCTGAAAGGTGCGTACATGAAACTTGCGAACTTTGCACTATACCCCATTATTAGGGTGTTTTTGAAACCATAATCGTCGAGTTCCTCACGAATTGCCTTTACCTGACCGTCCATCATGCCTGAAGGAGCGACAACATCTACACCTGCTTCAGCATAAGAGTGAGCAATTTTTCTGTATTCTACCAAGGTTTTATCATTATCAACATAATCATTAGACAGGATACCACAATGCCCATGATCTGTATACTCGCACATGCAGAGATCCGCAAAAATGTTAAGAAAGGTTTTTTTCTTCAATTCCCGTATTGCCCTTTGGACTATACCGTCTGAAGCATAGGATTGGCTTCCAGAAGAATCCTTTATTTTCGGTATTCCGAACAAGAGTACTGAGCTAATTCCAATATTTTCGTATTCCTTTGCCTTTTCTATACCGGAATCAAGGGAGTAATGATATATCCCAGGCATTGTGCTAATTTCCTCTTGATCCTTTATGGTCTCGTCAAAAAACATTGGCATTATCAAGCTCTCCTTTCTTACAACATTTTCAGAGAGAATTTTCCTCAAATTCTCGGTTCTTCGCAAGCGTCGCATTCTCATCTCGGGATATATTGACATAAATCACCACAACCAGCAGTGTTTATTAAACTAAATACACTGGCAATATCCACATAACAATCGATCTGATAACTTTATCAGTATGACTTCTATCGTGGAAGACTTAGGATGCTGCTCAGATACCGAAGTGGATTCTATTTACATTCTTCAAGTGAACTTCAGATTTATATTTGAATGATTTAAAAAATGCTAAATCTCCGATTCCATTTGTTCCAGGATTGCATTTATGTCAGGGCGTGTCTCCCTGTTGTAGGGAGCGAATCCATACCGCCGCATAGTTTCTGCACTTCTCTCCCCAATGGCAAATAATTTCTTGTCTCCCAGCACTTGTGTGCCATACTTCTCTATGAAATATTTGAAAGAGAGAGAAGAACCAAAAAGAATGGACTTCACCCTTGAGAGTTCATCCATTGCGACCGTACTTTTCGAGGGAACGATCCTGTAAGCTTTAATATAGTTAACAAGTATATTTCTTTCCTTCAAACTGTCCAGAAACCATTGTGATGTACTATCGCTCCCTATAAGTTCCAGGCTTTTCCACCCTTTGGCGATTATAAGTTCAAGGAGTCCGCGTGAATTCATGTTTTCAGGGTAAACCGAGTGAATACCGTATTTTTCCAAAAGGGATTCAGCAGTCTTGCTGCCTATGCAAATAGCACTTGCATTCTCGATTCTGATTCCAGACATCTTTAGGGAATTTACCCCACGTTTTGACATTATCACTATATTGCCTGTTAACACAGATATGTCTGGAATCTTGACGTATTCAATATCGAGAACTGGGACATATAGAATACCTGTAAGCCTCGATTCAGGTAATGCTCCAACATAAGCGATCTCGTTATTTGCCAAGCAGATCACCAATTTTCTTTATTGAAGCTTTAATCTTAGATTCTTCTGAAAAATCTAAAACCATATCAAACCTTGAATCATCTATTACTGTAGAGAAGTACACTTTCTTTTCCGGGAATTTGCCTCGAAGGGAAACCGGTGAATTGCATCCAAGACCAAGCTCCATTAAAACACGTCTCTCCGATGAAGCCTCCCAAAGTGAAATTGGATCCTGAATTTTCTCAAAGAAACCAGCAATGGGATCTCCCTTACGAGCTACTACCGCAATGAAACCCTGGTTTGGATCAGGGGGAATATCATGCTCCGAGAAAACGAAACCCGGCGGGTTCAGGCCCAAGCGATCAAGCGCGACCTTTGCGACAACAGTGGCGTCATATTCACCGCTGAGGCACTTATTTATTCTGGTATTTATATTCCCCCTTATCACCGAAAATTTTACACCTTTTGTTAACAGAGATATGTAGGATTTCCTCCTGACGGAGCTAGTCCCTATTGTACCTGTGAATTTGTTCAATGGAATATTGGAAACAAAGAAATCACGCGGATCTCCTCTCTGGGAAAAAAAGACAACGCTTAGATCGGGATCAAGAAATGACGGCATATCCTTTGCCGAATGGACGGCAATATCAGCTTCCTCCCCTAGAAGAGCTTTGTTGAGCGATGAAACAAAGACACCATCACTGCCTATGTCAGAAATGGGAGAAGAATCGTTGATGTCACCGATGGATTTCGTTGTTAACACATCAACGGTGAAGGATGCACTTTTAAGAATCCCGGAAATCTCGTCTGTCTGCCTGAGCGCCAGTTCGCTTCCTCTAGTTATTATCCGGATATTTTGCATCTAACTCCTTTATTTTAAACACCGTAAAAACTATTTGTCTGTATTGTTGCGAAACATTAATTTCTGACAATCTGCAGGGCTCAAGACACCGTGAAGTCGATATTGGCCTCCATTTTTCATCCTCTTCTGTTGACAGGAAGAAAGTTGAAGCGTTGTATTATCCAAAGCTTCGATGCCTGACACTGGCAAAGTTATTTACTCATTCTATGATTTGTGGTGAGTGAAAATCTTACTTCAGGCTTTAAAGGGAGAGGAAACAGAAGGAGTACCATTTTGGTACATGAGACAGGCTGGCAGGTATCTCCCCGAATTTGCTGAATTTCGCAAAGATGGTTTCCTGAACATGCTTGTTAATTTCGAGACCATGGTATCTGTGAGTAGCCTTCCGTTAAAGTATTACGATCCGGATGGAATAATAATTTTCACCGATCTGCTTGTTCCGCTCTTGAAAACCGGAAGAATGATACATTACGATGAAAATCTCAGGATATCGGAAGATTACACGGCTAAGAATCTTTATGATCGTATCAGCAGATCGACATCAAAGGCGCTGAACAAACTCAGACAGACGGAGAAAACGGTTATTGGATTTGTAGGTGGTCCTTTTACTGTAGCCTCCTACATTTTTGACGGAAGGAAAACTGGGTATCCCGAGACGAAGAGGATCCTGGAAGAAGGTTCCATGAAGGACCAGTTGGAGCCTGTAATCAACGCTATCCTTGATTATGCAAAAGTGCAGGTTGATGCAGGTGCCGATGCAATACAGATCTTCGACAGCTGGATTGGGTCGCTCTCTTCCAACCTTTCCAGAAAGTACCTTGACGAGGTAGAAAAAGACTTCGTAGATGAAATAAAGAGGCTTGGCAGGCCTGTTATTTTTTTTGCCGAGGGGGCATCACACCTCTATGACCAGATTATTGAATTGAGTTATGATTGTATATCAATAGACTGGAGGCTCACGCTTGACCAGTTTTCAAAGATAGATCCTGACAGACCTGTTCAGGGTAATCTGGATCCGTATCTGTTGTCGTCCAGCACAGAATTGCTGGTCAAGGAGACGGATCGCATACTTGAGGAGGGGAGAAGATTCCCGGGGCATATCTTTAACCTGGGGCATGGGATTCCACCTTATACAGACGTGAAAAAGATTATTGAAATTTCAGACAGAGTGAGGCAGTTCAAATGTCATCGAAGTATGTAGTTCTGATGTATTATGGGTTTCCACAAAATCCTGATGGCCTGATGGATTATCTAAGAGACATTTTTAAAGGGAAAGAGCCACCGGAATTTATCATAAGGGAAAATGAAAGGAAGATAGCTATGCTTGGTGGTACATCACCTTCGGTAAAGATAGTCCGCGCAATCAGGGACAAGGTTGAAAATTCTCTGAATAAGGCTCTGCCAGATTATAAGGTAGTTCTTCTCGCAAAGCATGTCAAACCCTCAATAAATGAGGCAAAAGAAATAATTGAAAACCCTGAAATTTCTGTTGAAGTTCCATTGTTTCCTATATACTCCAGCTTCATATTCTCATCTTACTTTGGACCGTTTGAGAGCTCTGTTAGCTCAAAACGAAATATTAGAGTAAGCGATATCTCTTCAAATAAGCCGTTCCAGCAACATTTCATAAGTTATATAAAGGAAAATTTCGACGTAAAAGACAGAAACAGCCTTTTCATTTTCACAAGCCACAGTGTACCTATAAACGGCTATGACCCTTACCCAAAAAATATTAACGATCTTGCTTCTTCTATCTGCTCGGCTACCGGTATAAACGCGCCTTTTCTCGTATATCACAGTAGGGGTCCGTTTGGAAAAAGCTGGCTTGGTCCAGACTTTGAATATCTCCGCCGTTACTGCCGCAAGAACTCGATAAAAAATGTAATTGCGATACCCATAGGCTTCATTTATGATCACCTTGAAGTACTCTATGATCTTGATATAGACCTGAAAGGAAGGCTCGCTCAAGATGGAGTTACTTTCCAGAGAGTGCCACTTCCGAACGACTCAGAGGCGACGGTATCCTCGATAGTTTCTTCAGTTCTGCG
>JAKAYB010000021.1 GCA_021826925.1 Thermoplasmata archaeon
GTTGTATCGATCGCTACAATAAATTCTGAAAATGATCTGAAAAGCAGGATTAAGGATGCATTTGAGAAACTGTCATCCAGCCTGACATTTGCAAAAAGTTGGATCCTCAAGTTCATGAATAAAAGTATAAACATGTAGGTAATAAACTATAATCTATTATTAGAGTCGAAAAATTTTAGGAAAAATTTAAATAATGATAATCGGTAACACATCTCAAGGTGAGCAATAAATTGCCCAAGGAATATGTAGCGACAGAACCAGAATCAAATAAATTGAAAAGAGGAATGCGTTTCAGAGACCTGTATTTTGCGGGAATAACTGCAGTTATAGGATCTGGTTGGCTATTCGGAAGTTACCTGACATCGGGAGCGGCGGGTCCAGCATCCATATTATCGTGGATAATAGGTGGCATATTCATTTTGATCATCGCCCTTGTGTGGTCAGAGATTGCGACTGCTGTCCCAATTGCTGGAGGGGCTGCAAGATATGCTAATTTCACTCATGGAGGGGTAGCTGCATCGATAATTGCATGGAGTACTATACTGACCTACATAGCGGTTCCAGCTGTAGAAGCAGTTGCCGTGGTGTCAATTCTTCAAGGTGCAATAAGTTATTACTATCCAACCAGTACAATAGTGCTTATGAACTCGTCGGGGATACCATCATTTCTTGGTGTGGGAATAGCTGTGGCTTTGTCTGCAGTATTTTTCTACGTGAACTATATTGGCCTGAGAGGACTAATAAAAACGAACTTTGGAATGACTATCTGGAAGTTAATAATACCTCCTTTAGCTATTGCATTGCTCCTCGTAGTTGGCCTTTCACACGGATTTGGTACTAATTTCACGCATTTGTCTGGCGGATTCATGCCATACGGTATAGATCCAGTTTTTACCGCTATTCCTGCTACTGGTGTGGTATTCGCTTATTTAGGATTCCGTCAGCCAGTTGAAATGGCTGCAGAGGCAAAGTCCCCTGGAAAGGACATATGGAGGGCTTTAATTGCGGTAACTCTCACGGGGATAGGAATGTATACCTTGCTTCAGATAGCTTTTATAGGGGGCATAAAGTGGAACAGCGCTGCTTTTGGAACAGCTGGAGTACTACCTGGAGACTGGGCTGGATTAACAACGAGTGTAACAATGTCATCTTTTCCTTTCTTTTTCGAAGCCGTAGGCCTGGGAATGGGTTTGCTAGGTATCTTATTAATAATAGACGGTGCAGTCAGCCCAACCGGAACACTCAGCCAATATATGGGCTCTACTGCAAGGGTTCTTTACGGCACTGCGAAGGAAGGATATCTTACTAAGAATTTCTTTGCCGTTCACACAAAGTACAGGGTCCCTGCCTTTGGGATTATTGTTACGCTCATAGTTACCATCATACTACTCTTACTAGCCGGCATTGGATACTTAGTATCATCTGTCGGAGGCGCGTGGTCTGCGTTAACTTCAATTGTAACTACCACGGGGGTATTTTCTTACATAATAGGTCCAATAGCTCTGGCTACTTTCAGGAAGGCACACCCAAACCTAAATCGTCCATTTAAGCTTCCAGCCTATGGTATTATCGCGCCTGTGGCATTCATAGTCTCAGCTCTTATGGTCTATTGGGGTGCTGGAAGTCTGATAACTAGTGCGGATCCGTACGGCGGTTACATTCTGTTGATCATCATACTTGCCGGAATTTTATTATATGGATACGCAAAAGGGAGAAATTTCGGAGATGATCTTAAGTCTGGAGCATGGGTCATGACTTTCATTGTCTTTAATCTTGTTTTGCTCTACTTCGGAGAATATGGTCCAGTCAACAGATTAGCGATACCGGGTTATCCGACAATTCCAGTTGATTGGTTCATTGACATTGTGGCGGCCATACTATTCTACACATGGGCATTAAGGACGTCTGTGAAGAATTATGACGTTGCTAAATCCATTGATAGGAGCATCGCAATGACAGAAAGTTCGGATTAATATTTAATATATTTCTATTTTTTTATTTATAATGATTTTTAGCCTAGGAGAATATTAATTCTTTGGATCAATTAATTTGTGCTAAATTTTTTCCCTATAAAAATTAAAGTTGGTTCTGATTTAACATCAGAATAATACCCGAGTTTGCTCTACTTACCAAAAAGAACAATAATGCGATATATTTATATTCAGTCGATGAATTGCAATTTTAAGGTAGATGCCGTGCTTTCATTTCATGGGATTCCAATCTTTCTTACTAACGATTCAGTATCATTTCTTACCTCTAAGGTTGGTGCGGAGGTTTCGGTTTTCGGAATTTTGCTGTTACTTGTTGGCTTAGTAGTAGCATGGATACTGTCCGCCTTTTTCATTTGGATTGCGGCAAAGATTGTAACTGGTAAGAGGGCGACATTTGGAAGAGCGCTTTTAGCAGCTCTGCTTGGCCCAATAGTATTCGAGATTTTCTATTTCATATTCGCCGTTGGATTATTCTTCCTAATTGGTCCGGTTCTGGGAAACTTCATTGCCATTATAATATCAATATTGGTTTTGAGTGCCCTCTATGGTTCTATCTTCAGGACGGGAATCCTTGGAGGATTCCTCATTGCTATTCTCGTAGTAGTAGTTACATTTGTGATAATATTCATAGTTGGTCTTATATTAGGGATATCAATGGTCAGTTATCACGCGCTGATACTTACTGCACCGATCTACAATTTGTGATAAAGTAGTCCTTCAAACGACCGTAAAAATTCAATCCTAGATATGATTGGGGCGCGCTGTTTCTAAGGATACTGTAGGGTCCCAATGTTTTCTCGAAGTTTATTTCTAGCATAATCTATTCCTGACTGAAGAGCCCTTTTGTTTATATCAAGGAGTTTTCCTTCGAATCTTTTTGAAAGTGAAGTCTCCAGATCTTCCAAGGAAATTGGGAGAACAGATGAAGCCATAGCAGCCCCTATCATCACCGTATTCACTGCCCGAACATTCCCTGCTTTGATGGCCATAGATGAGGCATCGAGAAACACCACATGTTTAAAACCCTGAAGTTTGTGAAAAATAAAATCGTCGGATGGATACTCCATAGCATTCATACTTAGGGACACAGGAACCTGCTTTTCAGAATTTATCAGCACGTATGTGTCCTTATGGCCCCTAAATGCCGCCCTCACAGCTTCAATAGGTTCGAAACCAATGACTATGTCCACTTTGCCCTGCGGAATAATTGGACTGTAAACATCTCCAATTCTGAGCTCAACAGTAACTGAACCACCACGTTGGGCCAGTCCATGAATTTCTGACATGACAACATTTTGACCCTTGCTTGATAATGTGTCAGCTATCAAATATCCTGCGGTTATGACACCTTGCCCACCAACTCCAGAGATAATGATATTAGTCTGCAACTGGAACAACCTCCTTGATCGCCCTATAAGGACAAACGTAAGGTTCTGCACAGACACCACAACCATCACAGAGTGTAGGATTAATTTTCACTGATCCCTCATCCATGTAAATTGCAGGACACGAAAAAGTAGTCACGCATCGCATGCATTTTGTACACTTATCCTGGTCGATTTCGAATGTCTTCCACGTCTTCTCCCTTCTCATTCGATTGTCTCTTAGTATCGCGCATTCTCTCTTTGCAATCACAACAGATATGCCTTCGTACCTCAATGCCGAAGATACTGCAAGCAGAGTGCTCTTCAGATCATACGGGTCAACAGTTACAACATTTTCAACGCCAAGCGACCTCACAATATTTTCTATGGACTCCTCATAGGATAATTCTCCTACTCCATCTATGGGGACGCCGGGATTTGGTTGCTGACCGGTCATTGCAGTAGTTCTGTTATCCAGCACAATAAGTGTCATTACTGATTTGTTTCTGACCGCATCAATTATGGCTGGAATGCCAGAATGAAAGAATGTTGAATCACCTATGAAGGATATTATACGCTGATCCGTCGTTTTTGCAAGTCCGGTTGCGACGCCAACAGAAGCTCCCATAGCAAGCATGGTGTCAGCCATTTCAAAAGGAGGATATGAACCCAGTGAATAACACCCGATATCAGATGGATAAATAACATTCTCAAGCTTCGCCATCTTTACAGCCCTCTTGACTGCGTAGAATGTGGCCCTATGAGGACAGCCGGGACATAAGACAGGGAGACGCTTTGGAAGATCGGAAATCTCAACCATAGGCTGTGGAATTTTAAAGTCAAAACCTAGGATTTTGGAAAGACCCAGTGATACTACATCGGAATTATACTCGTGGCTGTAGGGGAAATACCCGTCCATTTTTCCATTAATATTTTTGGAGAGCCCATTTTCCTGTGCAAGTGCCCTTACACTTTCCTCAAGAAAATCGTCTAGTTCCTCAACAACAATAATTCTTTCATGTGAATTCAAAAAATTAAACAACACGGAAGATGGGAGCGGATTTGTCATTCCTATTTTGAATACGTCTGCCCTTAGATTGTTTTCATTAAGTGAATCCATAAGTGTATTGTAAGCTTCTCCGGAAGTTATTATTCCGACATCGTTAGCGCCATTCTCTATTAGTTTATTTATACCTAAAGTATTGGAGAATTTCTCTATTTCTCGCATCTTTTTAACTAGTCTCTCTTTGAGTGAATATGAATTTGAGGGGAGATCAACATAGGATCCTTTATCGTAAACAAACATACCCTTCATTCCGGAAGTGTCTGGTATTCCTGACAGCTCCACTGTCGATCTCTGGTGGCTCACTCTCGTCGTTGTCCGGAAAAGAACAGGGATACTGAATTTCTCGGATATCTCGTAAGCAGTCTTCAGGAAATCTTTAGCTTCCTGTGGATTTGAAGGCTCTATCATTGGAACATGGGCAAGCTTTGAGTACTCCCTGTTATCCTGTTCGTTCTGGGATGAAAACATTGATGGATCATCGGCGGACATTATTACAAAACCTGCCTTTGCTCCGGAATATACCGTGCTCATAAAGCTGTCAGAGGCAACGTTCAAACCGACATGCTTCATAAACACAAAAGATCTAAGACCAGAGACGCTCCCAGAAAATGCCATCTCTATCGCAACTTTCTCGTTTACGGAAAATTCAAAATACATGCCTGCCCGTTTCGCAATCTGAGAAAGTACATCACCTATTTCACTGGACGGTGTGCCGGGATAAGTTGTCGCGACCTTGACACCAGCCTCAAGCAACCCTCTTGAAATTGCCTCATTACCTAATAAAAATAAACGTTCTCCGGCTTTGCCAGTAAGGATTTGATTTATAAGATTCATACAAACCGCATTATAAATATCACAAACGGGTATAATAATTATTGGAAATACCGTGATAGAGCGTATCTCTCAGTATTTGCAAATATTTATTTTAGCGATGCACAGGACCCTGTACCCTTATTATTTTTCTCTGTTCTCTAAAAGATAACTCAATGACCTAGATTGTCCCTTAGATAGATATTTCTTCTAAACTCTACGTAAAGGAACGGTTTCAAGGGCAAATTACATACTGAAGCAAGTGATTGGCGGAGTGAATTATGCAGCTATACTCAAATATTGATGACCTTGAGAAAAAGGTAATATCCTGCAGACTCTGCCCCAGGCTTGTGTCTTATAGGGAAACGTGCCTATTGAATAACAAGAAATATGAGGGAGTCGAGTTCTGGAGAAAACCAGTTCCTGGCTACGGAGATATAAATGGAAAAATGCTCATTGTTGGTCTCGCTCCTGCTGCCAGCGGAGGAAATAGAACGGGAAGAGTCTTTACTGGGGATAAGAGCTCAGACTTCCTATTTTCATGTCTCTATTCACTAAAGCTCTCAAACAAACCCTTGTCAGTATCAAGGGACGATGGCTTGGTTTACAACGGGATGTTCATCACAGCTGCCGTAAAATGCGTACCTCCAGAGAATAAACCAACGAACGAAGAGATCAATAATTGCTCCAGATATTTGGATAACGAGGTTCGACTCATGAAAAACTTGAGATCCATAGTATGTCTTGGAAAAATCGCATTTGAAGCTGTTGACAGACTTTATAGAAGCCAAAGCAGCAGTAAAAATAAGAATGAGTTTAAAAATGGAAAATTCTACTCTTATGGAAAAATCAGGGCATACTGCCTTTACCATCCAAGCCCGAGGAACGTAAATACCGGGAAAATAACAAAGGAAGAATTCACAGAGATAATAAGAAAAGCCAAGAGGTACGCAAACTTGGATTCATAGTAACGCTGCACCAATTAGCATATCGGTTTTATCGAGGAACGAGAACACATCATTCTCACTGAATCCTGCAGAAAAACCAATTGTAACTATCTTGCCATTATATTCAAACTGAACTACACTTGGTCCGCTTTTTTTCCTGGAAAGTTTTGTCATCTTTTTGGCATCTCCCCCCTCGGTAAAATCATCATATAGATACTTCCCTGGTCTGAGTTTATAAAAAGCATAAGGAATGTCTATTCCACTATCCGTGGTTTCTATCCAGACACACCTATGGAAATTATCTTCCTCCAAAACCAGAATACGCTGCTCCTTACCGCCAGTAGACAGTATTCCAAGACCACTTGGAGATAATATCTTGCCGTTGATCGCCAACGGCTTATTTTCCGATCTTTGCCAGTGAACCCTACTTATCCTTTCGTCCTCAAACCAATCACCATGTCTTCCTCTGGCGAAAAAAGAGCGATCGACGTACTGTAAACCATTGAGTCTCTGCAAATCCGATCCATTAACCCTGAGATTTGAAAACAGTTCGGAAATATCTTTAGGGTTGTTTTGTCTCGTTTCAATCTCAACTTGTGTCCCATGTACAAAAGAACTCAGAGCATACATGCCCTTATAGTCGTTCCCGATGAAGACTATGAAGTCGTTGATCTCTTGATCAATTATTTTTGAGTACGTTTCTACAAAATTTTTCATCAATGGCTTTGGAAATCCAAGAAAGAACCAGTCAAGGAAGAATTCCTTGATTCTGTATTCGACCCCATTATACTCTACCGTGAAACGGATGCTGCACCACCGGGTACCTTCGGGTCTGAAAGAGATACTAGATGGTACCATATCAACTGGTTCAACACGCGGAAACGGTAATTTAATTTCATCCAAATCTCTAAAGGAACCGAGATGCAAATTGTGACACCTAGTCAACAAGTATTTCTTCAATATTAATTGTGTTGTTGTTCCTGACGCATCTCTCCCTGAATAACATCGCGTTTTGCTCTCCAAATATTTCTATTATTTTATTTAACGGATATTCTATTGCATTTCTGTTATATGCGATCAATTCGCTGAGTAGGAACTTCCTAATCTCCGGGAAAGTAAGGTTACTAACAGTCAGCGACACAGAGCCATTAAGAAGATCCTCAAGTTCTAGACTCTTCTGAAAATTTAATCCAAAAATTGAAAAAGTATCATTGACTTCAACAATAGAAAAATTCATGATTGCAGATAGCGCAATTTTCCCTTTTCTTCTGATTAGAAAATCAATGCCCTTTTCAGACAAAAGTGTCTCCAAAATATTTGAATGAAAACCTGAAGGAACAAGAAACACAATCCTATGATCATAATAATTGTACAGTTTTTCCCGAATCCGACTCTTGTTCACTATGTCAGAAACTTCTACTTCAGCGATAAACCTTGTACCTCGATAATAAAAAATGCCATCCGGGATGAGACCGTTAATCTTTATGCCACGCTCCATCTGAATCTTGTGATCCTTCAGAAATTTTTCAAACTGGTCAAGAATATGCTCATGAAGATCTACGAGAGACTCGTCATCGCGTTCCACATTGATCCCATATTTCTCAATACTTTCTTCACGCAAACGATTGAAGGAGTCTAAATCGTCGCTTATATCGCATAGTTCGGGTATAACGGATAATGGACCTGAAATTCCTGTTTCCCTCTGGGACCAGATAACGCATTTATGAATCGATTGTGACGTAAGAACATGGAAGAGTTGCGTCGAAACAGGTTCCGAAAAGAAATTCCTTGAAACTGTCCTGGCCTCATCATCTGATACTGTAAAGGAAATAAAATTAGAGGTGTTGCCCTTTACGGTTTCCATGATCCTGTCATTGGTTTTCCCTATGAATTGTGTTGCCATTATAATGTGAAAACCGAATTTCCTGCCCTCTCTCAGCAATCGGTCGAGTACGTTCTCTGAGAGAAGTTGCGCTTCATCTATTACTATGTATATCGGAATACCCTCTTTTGCTTCGTAGATCCTTGAAGTCCAGAGTTTGAGTATAAGAAGCACCGAAATAATTCTATAATTTTCCTCAGAGGTAACATCCTTCCATATTTCGGGAACAAGAATCTTCGAACCGAGCTGTAAGAACTCGAGCAAGTCTGTCGAATCCGATCTTCCTGAAGCAATATTTTTGAGACCACTGTCTGCAATTATTGGCAGCAATTTGTTTATCGAACTTGCGACATATTGATTCCAACCCCGCCAGTCAGCCATCTGAGACCTGAGAAATTGTCTAAGGTTGTCATTCTTTATGTCCTTCAAAAAAAGTCTCATTTTAGAAGGGTTTGCGAGGAGATCCAGGAGATCCCCAAGGTTTGCATTGTCCTTCGAGAGGATAAGCTCGTTCATCACGGAAGTGAATATAAGCTCCAACCTTGGACCCCAAGTACCCTGCGAAAGCGTGCTTTCAGAGGAAAATGCATCTCTTACCCAGCCACCAATTACGGACGGATCTTTTTGTTTCCCATTAATTTGAAGGGGGTTAAGAGTTATCGATTTCTCTTTGTTTCCGAAAAACACAGATCTCGGTGAGAGCACCATGGTAGAAACCGAATACCTGCACGCAAGGCTTCTGGCCATGTTCCCGTGAGGATCAAGGATAACAACTGATCCCAGATTCTTGTCAATAATTTCACTAACGATCCTCTTCAGGATGTTCGATTTACCGGTACCAGTTTTTCCTAGAACTACGAGATGCCTTTTCAATGCGTCTGGACTCAGAAAAACATCTTTTCCGGTAACTGAGTGGCCTAAGTGTATACCAGAATCTGAGAATAAAAAATCGGGAGAGTATGATATTATTCTGTCATGACGATAGTTCATTACCTGGTATATGTATCGTCAATTATTTTATGTTTCAGTGAGCCAATGCCTTTCACCTCAATTTCAACAACGTCTCCAGGAGAAAGAAAACGTCTTGTGGAGTGCTCAGCCACACCGGCGGGAGTTCCGGTGGAAATAAGATCGCCAGGTTCAAGTGTTACGATTTGTGAAATTCTTGAAATAAGTTCACCTACAGAAAAGATCATATCATTTACAGATCCGTTCTGTCTGATCTCGCCATTAACATATGTCGTGATCACGCATTTGTCGAAATCTATGCTATCAACAGTTGTGATCCATGGACCTATGGGGAGGGCTGTGTCTGCACATTTCCCCATGACAAAATCTTTTCCAAATGATGGATCGATGTTCAACTGGTAATCTCTGATGCTTACGTCATCCACAATTGTGTATCCAAAAACATATTCCTGAGCCTCTTTTGGACTTATGTATTTTCCCCTCTTTCCTATGATTACGCCTATCTCACCCTCGTAATCTAAACGGGAAACCCCCCTTGGCTTGACAACATATCCGCCATTCGGAACAAGGGAGTTCTGAAACTTTGTGAAAAAGTATGGATTGGCAGACCTCGTAGAATTTGATTCGGATACATGACTCTTGAAGTTGAGTGCCGGAAGGAACATCTTTCTGGGAATTATTGGCAGATCATACCTTATTTCTCCTTTGACTTTCTCGCCCATCAGGGAACCGATAGCCTCCCCTTCTTCTATGAGTTGTATTGTTGATTCGGATGCGATTTTTGGATCATTGAGGTCATGAAACACGCCGTCCTTCTCGATTACTGTGACACTTCTATTCCCTTTCTTGTTCTTTAATATATTCATGTTTATCCGTAAGAGTCATCACTTTTCATATTAATTATTATTTCCAAACTCTTCTTTTGGGTATCCGATCAACTGAATGATGGAATTTTATCCCCACGTAATCTCACATATAGCAATTAAGTAGGGAAGCACTATCGAAATAGAAATAAGCAATCTTGACATTTCCCAGATATGTATGACTGCTCAAAAATCAACAGGATAACAGTAAATCATAAATCAGTGGGCCCAGGAAGGTATGCTGGTGAAAATAGGGAAATTATTGAGGGTGATGATGCGAAAGCCATTTGCGAGGAGGCAAACAGACGAGAAATTTCCATAGAGCAATTAATGAAACTGAGAAGCGATGTGGAATCAGTTGTAATAAACATGATAACTCCCCTGCCCGGAACCGAAGATGATACGCCAGGAAAGAGACCAGAGCCAAGAGCTGAATCCTGAGATCGTCTTATCCTGCTCTCTTCAATCCATCCCAGGTTTCGATGGTGTGCGATTCTTGTAGTCTCGTTTCACGTAAGTGTTAAATCACATATTAATCTTAACGTATTATGACCGATGATCTTCCCGAACATAGAGACAAGCCGCCTTACGTAATGTACGACATGATAAAAGAGATTCCAAAGGGAATTCAGGCGACAATGTCGGTATTGCAAAAAACGGATCTCAATTTTTTGAGCGATGAACTGTATTTTACCGGGAACGGAACTGCGTTTCACTCAGCAGCAATTGGTGCACAGGTACTCTGCGAGACAGACAAAAAATGGAAATCGATTCAAGCTTATGAAATGGAACACTTTTACCCACCAAGAGGAACCCTCGCAGCGTTTTCTCATACAGGAAAAACAAAATCAACGGTAGATGCTGTGAAAAAATACAGAGATCAAGTTAGAACAGTTGCGATCACGCACTTTGAAGAAACTCCTCTAGCAAAAGCAGCGGAAAATTCAATAATCATAAACTCTCCTGATCTCTCCCTTTGCAATACAAAAGCCTTTTTTGATAATGCATTTGCTTCTTTGGAGATAGCTAGTGCGTTTGGAGGAATTGAGTATGATTGGAAAGAATTATACAGTATTGTGGAACGGCAAGTTAACTCAAGCGAGAAGGAGATTGTAGAAATATCAAAAAATCTAAGGGATGTCAAAGATGTTTTTGTCCTTGGTTCTGGTCCGAACCTCATTGCTGCCAGAGAGACCGCACAAAAACTGAAAGAGGCCACACATCTACATGCAGAGGGTATAGAACTAGAAGAGTTCAATCATGGCTGCACGTCGGTAATAGATAAAAATTCTCTCGTCATAATAATTGATTCTGGAGTCGACAAGAAAAGAGCATCCGAAATAGTCACCGCTTGCGAATATACAGACACACGGACTCTCGTCGTTAATGGAGAGGGCAGCTATTCTCTGGAAACAGATGAGGTTCCCGTGGCTGCATATTTTCCATTTGCATATATGGTAAAAATGTATTATTTAGCCTACTATATGGCATTGGACCGCAGAATAAATCCGGATTATCTTCGATTCGAAGACAAGAGATACAGGGACTTTGACAACGTAGTTTTCCCACCGGGTGCGCATTAATTTGCATTTGGTTGCGCAAAAGGTATCAAGTTAAGGTGAATCCATCAGGAAATTGCGAGATTGCATTTTTTTAACCAATAATCAAAGTCCGATGTGTTTAGTTCTTAGAAAGTCTGTCTAGAGGAAGTCGGCGGACTACAAGGCTTTATTTTCCTATATACGATTTATATTTAGCCATTATCTCATTCAGCACAGAATCTACGTCCTTCTCAGCCTCTTCTCTGGAATCAAGATGTGACGAGACTTCTATATCTATGTAAGGATTAGATACTTCTATAGAACCTGGATGGCTTTTGATATAAACTCTGTTTCCCCACAGTTTCATTTCTTCCTCTATCAGAGGAGCGATGGCACTTTCCATGATACCCTGCAATCTCACTGTTTTTTCAACATAACTTTTTCCAGGTGATTTGAGCTTATCTATCGTTAGATCGAGGATGCCTTTCATCTCCGACGGAACACCGGGAAGGCAAACTATCATCTTGTTTTTGTAATTTATGAATACACCCGGGGCGGTACCAACCGGGTTAGGCAATGGATAAGAACCCTCAGGTAGCATAGCCATTTTTCTTCTTTGGTCAGTGATCGGTATGTTTAGATCTTTGTATTTAGCCTTTATCATTTCAAGAGCGTCTTCATTAAGCGTGATATTCATGCCAAGCGCCCTGGCTACGCTAGCCAGTGTCATATCATCATAGGTCGGGCCGAGCCCACCACTCGTGACAATTAAATCGCTCGAGTCAAGGGCAGTCTTTAACGCGAATCCAATTTCATCTGCGATATCACGCACAATGATTCCACGCCAAACGTCATACCCGGCGTTTGTCAACGCGTTCCCAATATAAGCAAAATTTGTGTTTATCGTTTTTCCCTTAAGAATCTCATTTCCGATTGTGATTATTGAAGCTTTCACTTTGACCGATCACATATTCCTGGCATGTTTTTCAATCTTGTCTTTTAGCTTTTTCAGGTCATAGTCATTAATAGGTGCATTTTTCTTTTGCACCCATTTTCTTAATTTCTCTCTATAGATCGGATCTGTGCACTGGGCAAGTGCGTTTTCCTCATACTTTTCAAGATCCCTTAGATGCGCCATTCAACCACCAGATCACTATCTATAGCCATTATAAAAATTATTCGCATTACTCTATGTAAATACTTAACGATATTTATGTTAGTTAAACATAAGATGGATTGAAATGTCGATTTCGTGCTGCAGCACTCCATGGAATTCATTATATATGCGTGATTGGGATTAAGGTTGCATGAATCCAGACAGCTGGATAGTAAAGAATAACAGGATTTCCGCTCCCATAATTGCAACGTTTGCGTCCGTTGGAGTATGGTACGCGTCCTTATACACTATATCAGATTTAATTTTTCTTATCCCAGTAGTAATATTTTTTGTTTTCCATTTTACTGGCTTGTGGAGAATAAAATTAAGGCTGCTTGGCGGGGCCATTGTGCTTGTCGCCTTCATGCTTATCATTGGAGGCATCGTGACTGGCGTAACTGTAAGTGCTCATCCAGTTTTAACTTACGACATGGTTCATGGTTCATCTAAATCTAACACAAACGCTACAGTTTCTGTTTCTCCTTTTTCCAGTCAGAAGGGACCCTACCAGTATGACATAATCATTAATTCAAGTGATATTGCAAGTTTGAACTTTTCAACCTTGTCCGTGAATATTACGGCTTCCGGAAATTCGACACCGTATAAAATCATAACATATTCTGAGATGTCTCCAATGAAGAATATATCAAATTACGCGAAGGAGTTCACCTTCAGTGTCTCCAGTTTCCCAGCCGGGATTTATGTCTACAATGTCAGCATTAGGAACAGTACTACTGTAATATACACTACCCCAGTTGAAGGTCCATTGACAGCTTCACCTTATTCCATTTATGCTCTTGTAGTTGTATCTGACTATATTATAGCAGTGCTGATCCTTTACGTCATATTCGCCGTCGGGGTATTCCTTGCGAGGTCTATATCAAAATCCAGGACTCCCCCGCAGCAGACTCCACCTACGAACCAGCCCCCGTATTCCCCACCACCTTTGCAACCGCCTTCCAACCAGTGACGTACTTCAAATATTGACCTAGATCAGATATGCGCCTCGTGCTTTAGAGAAATGCAGAATATCTCAAGAACGTCATACTGGTGGCGTTTTCTTCTATAGTATTGGTTCCAAGAATCGCACATAAAATGGATAAACTAAAACTGCTTCAGATTAACTTTATCCTTTTTGCAATAATATTCATCATACTGGGGGAATTTCCGCCATTCAGGCTTCAAACGATTGTTGTTTCTGGTATTTTCTGCGGCATTTCTAACGCTTCCTTCACGTCTCTCGCAATCGAAGTTTTCCCATTTACAAGATCAGTTTCATCGGCTGCCTATAATTTTCTCAGATGGGCTGGAGCTGCAATAGCACCGATAATGGTGGGATTTCTAGCACAGATATACGGATTTTCTTTCCCTTTATATGTTACTGCAAAAGTTGTGGTAATCGCCTTTATAGCCCTAATCTTTTACGCTCCTTTATTAAAGAGATCGATCGAAACGATAATTACAGAGAAGACCCCTGGCCTGATCAATCAAGATTGAAGCCAGATAATCCTATATACAGACTTTAAATTCAGCCGTGTGCAGATACTGTCACTTAAATATGGACCAGTAGAACTTAAAAACGATCTAAAAAGAGAAGACGCCCCAGTTATTGCAAAAAATGCCGACGATTATGAGATATACAGGAATATAGGAGGGCATTCATTTCCTTTCCCATACACAGAGAGCGATGCCCTGAACTTCATAGAGAAAACGAGGGAATCAGGTAAGGAAGTTTTTTCCATAGATTTTAAGATATTCTACGAAGGAACCTTTGCTGGTGTGATTGGACTCAGTGATATCGATACCGTTAACAGAGGTGCACACGTTGGCTATTGGGTTTCGAAGGACTTCAGGAATCGAGGAATAGCTACCACTGCATTGTCCCTGATATGCGAGTATTCCCGAGACAGCCTCGGTCTTAACAGACTTTACACAAAGGTCCTAGAATACAATCCGGCCTCACTGAAAGTATTAATAAAAAATGGATTCGCCATAGAAGGATATCAGAGAGATTCTTACATCTTTGAAGGGAAACCGTATTCGGAGTTTTTGCTTGGAAAAATATTACACTGAAACCATTCACGAGATATGCAAAAAAAGTTCTGTATTGATCCTCCCTTCCGTGTTATATGTTGTATATTTAGTAATATGAAAAATATATATAGATTGTAACTATTCTATTTATATGGTTACATATACAAGAAGGCTACAGTTAACTGGCGGATCTACATATATTATTTCACTGCCGTCAAAATGGATCAGGAGTAATAATCTTCAAAGGGGGAGCGAGATAATCATATCAGAACTCGACGATTCTCTTCAGTTATCTAGCGGCCAGCCGAAAAAAATTGAGATTTCAAAGAAGATAATGATCAATGATCAAATCGATGTGAATGAATTCCAGAGAATTCTCATTTCAGTATACATTTCCGGTTTCAATACCTTAGTGATTGGTAGTAAGGAATACCTTAACGAAGAACTAAGAGAGGTTATAAAGAGATTTTCAAGACTCGTTATGGGCATAGAGATATTTGAGGAATCATCAAACTCGATAACGCTGCAGAATGTTCTTGACTCATCTTCCTTCCCTCTGTCCAAAGCCGTCAGAAGGATGTCTCTGAATGTCGAGGCAATGATCAACGATACCATAACTGGTGTAGAAAATTCCGAAGTGAAATTATTGGAAAACGTCATAGAGAGAGATGACGAGGTTGATAGATATTTATATTATCTTTACCGAGAGGTTAGAGCGGGTACAGAAGAAGGCAATAACGCAGTTTATTACCTTATTTTCTCAAGAATTTTGGAAAGATTAGCTGATCATACTGTAAATATATGCAAGATCTGGAAATCCAAGCCGTCCAGTGATAAGTCCAATGCGAACGGTATTGTTGACTATCTTAAGGAATCTCTGGAGTTATTCAATGAATCCGTAGAAGCATTCTATTCCCGTAAATTCAATGTTTTGAACGGGTTAATCGAGAAGAAAGGGAATATTATAGAGATGAAAAACAAACTAGTTAATGAAGCAAAGAGCGAAAAGCAATCGAACGTTGTGTCTTCAATTTCTGAAGAAATTCTCAGGATCGGTCTTTATTCCACAGACATTGCCGAACTGGCAATGGATCTCCTGCTTGGTGAGAGAAACGAGATAACGATTGGAAAGGAATGATCTGCAAAATTTCTCTAAAATCATTGAAGAGATACGGCTTCCAACTTTGGGTTTTCCAGCTCACCTGAGACAAAGGCGGCGGGCATTTCACTGTCATGATTGAATATGCAGATCGCATGATCACGGATCGCCTTCCTGATTAAGAGTTTCTTCATTCGTATTGTCTCAAGGGGCTCTATATCGATAGCCGTAACGTAAGGCAGTTTTACGTGAAACGCCGAAGGAATCAGGTCGCCAAAATATATGAATTCATTACCAGGAGAACCAATAATTATGACCTGATGGCCTCGGGAATGGCCACCGGTGAGGACCACGCGCAAGTCGGAATTGATTTTTTTTGATCCTTCAATGTATAACATTCTGGAAGCAGGCACTTTTGAATTTTCAGACATGTAATTTCCTTTTGTGAACTCATCAGGTTTACGAAATGCATTCATCTCTTTTTTCTGCACGACTATCCTTGCATTTTTAAACAAAAATTCTCCATCCTGGTTCTTAACGAAGGAATTCCCTGAATGATCAAAGTGAAGATGAGACTGCAAAATATAATCGATCGCATCCGGCTCTACGTATTTTTCAAGGTCCTTAACAAATCCACGATTCTCGTTTACCTCAAATATGTTAGATAGTTTTTCATTGGCAATGTGACCAATCCCAGAATCTACAAGTGCACTATATCTCTCTCCACGGACAAGTAAAACATTAAGGGAGAGAAGTACGCGCCCTCTTGTGTCAAGAGAAAAATGTTTTTCCCACAATGGCCTCGGTACTATGCCAAAATATGCACCTGGATCAAGAGAAAAATTACCATCAGACAAAAGGTGAACTTCCGGTCTTCCGCTTGTCATAATCAAAGTATATTGTAAACTAGTATTTTGATATCGCGCACCAGGCAATAGTTGCGCAATGATAAACTTACTACAGGAATGGCAAGTTTACTGACATTCTCTATGTCATGGCAGATATATCCCGCCGATCTCACGTATATATTCAACTATTGACAGATCGTCAAGGTTGGTTGTGTCCTGATAATCCATACCCATGAAAGCTCTCTTGACAAGCCGTCTCATTATTTTCCCATTCTTTGTTTTCGGAAGGGCGGGAAGCCATATAACGAAACGTGGGAGAAAAGATTTCCCCATGTCTTTCTCTATTTTCTTTGAGATGGATGAGACAACGCTATCCTTGTTCTCTCCCGTGAAGAAAACACAAATAGCCTCCCCTTTTGCCTGATCGGGAATGCTTATAACTGCAGCTTCGGTTACCCCGTCCACTGTCATGGCTATATCCTCAAGCTCATTTGGTCCAACTCTTTTCCCCGCCACCTTTATGACGTCATCCGAACGCCCGTAAAGATAAAAGTAACCATCACGATCCATGTAGGCCCAGTCTCCCTGAACCCAGATATTCGCGAACATTGACCAGTATGTTTCTATATACTTTTCATCCTGATGCCATATTCCTCTTGTCATTGAGGGGCAGTGCGCTTTAGAAACTAGATTCCCGACAGTATCATACACATCATTTCCATTTTCATCAAATACAGAAACATTCATGCCAAGACCGCGGTATAGACATTTTGGTTTCAATGGAATTGCAGGCGTTGAAGCCAGAAAACAGCCGATTATATCCGTTCCTCCTGAGATGTTTGCAATCGGAACTTCTCCACCGCCCAGTTCATTAAAAAGGTACATCCACGATTCTTCGTCCCATGGTTCACCCGTTGAACCAAAAACGCGGACGTTTGGTAACCTTCCTGATATTTTCTTAGCTCGAAGGGCCCTAACAAGAGTTGGGCTGAGCCCAAGCAGTGTTACATTGTGATTCTTCAGGATATCCCATAAGCGATGGCTATCAGGATAGTCTACTGCACCGTCATATTCAAAGATAGACCCTCCATTGACATTTGCCCCTATAATAGACCACGGTCCCATCATCCACCCTAGATCGGATATCCAGAATAGTGTATCACCCGGGCCTAGATCCATGTAGTACTTCACTTCCTTCGCTATGTTTACCAAAGTTCCACCTTGAACGTGCACTGTTCCTTTTGGTTTCCCTGTAGTTCCGGAAGTGTAGAGCATGATAGCGGGATCTTCGCTGTCCGTAGCAACACTATTCACATAACTTCCGTTTTTGATTAACTCATTAAAGTCAAGACTGCCATTAACTTTCCCGTTTGCAAGGATCAGTTCTACATCGGATAATTCATCCAGGATACTTTTTGTGCTAATTTTCTTTCCTTTTCTGTTGTATCTCTCCTGTGAAAAAAGAAATTTCACACCGGCGTCTTTCATTCTTGATTGTACAGCTTCTATTCCATAACCGGAGAAAACTGGAACGGCAACAGCACCAAGGCGAAGTATAGAGTATAAGGAGATGACACCATCAGAATTTGAGGGCATATATATGCCTATCCGATCACCTTTCCTTATGCCCAAATCGCGTAGACTTCCCGCAAGTTTTCCGGTAGCCAGATCGAGTTCCCTAAACGATAGATGTCTTTTCTCGCCATCTTCAGATTCAAACTTAATAGCTGCGGCCTGGCTTTCTTTGTACTTCTCGACACAATTGTAGGCTATATTGACTTTACCGCCTACAAACCACTTTGTATAAGGAATCCCCTTTGAATCATCTTTGAGCTTAGTAAATGGCGATTTAAAACTTATCCCGACGTCATCGATTACAGCTCTCCAAAACCATTCAGGATCATTATCAGCACGATCGTAAAGAGTCCTAAGATCATGGATCCCATTCTTTATTGCAAATGCCATTATTTTGGTATTTTCCGGGTTCTTAGGTGTATACACAAAACTGGAGTTTCCAACCATTGTCATCATTTCCTTACATTTTTATTTGTATTTAACAGCATGTTATATTATCCTTTTATCATTATAGATGGGATCGCTCCCTGCTTGTTGTAATCTTCTTCTTTGATCTAACCATCTTAATATACTATGGTTAGGGTGGGGTACAGTAAACTCCTCCCCCAGTTTCCTTAGAGAGATTTTCACATCAAAGGTTCTGACAGGATCTCGATCGGCTTGAATTCCCATCGGCCCAAAGGTGCTTTGTACTTCATGTTAATCTAGCCGGTTTTACGGGCATAGGCATGCACGAAGCAATATGTAATACCATCTATTTTATTTCTGTCTACCAGTGTACAATGGATATGTATACAAAAATAATACAGTTTCGTTCCTTTTCCTCTCTATGGCGATATGAAACTTCTCGCTCGTATATGTTAAATTTTTTTCAATTGTTTAAGATCACCCGGTATATAGCCTCGGCCGCTGTTGTGCTAATATCTCCCAACGGTAAGTATTTTACGGGATTATGGATTATAGTTAGAATTGAACGGTAGCATTTATGAAAGAGAGTTGGCGTCCCTGCTTGCTGGTCGAGAAGACCAGATAAAAAGATTTTCTAAGAAGTTAGATGAAACAGAGAGGGGGATCATAAGTTCTCTAATATCAAAGCCGTTCTATGTGACGCGTTCTGCCGGTTCTCTCGGAGCAGATTTAATAGCTCTAAGATCTGATTTTTCCTTTGTAATTGAAGTAAAATCTTCCATCTCAGATACACTGATGTTTACAGAAGCTTCTGGGCAGCGCCAGGAGCAGGCAGAG
>JAKAYB010000112.1 GCA_021826925.1 Thermoplasmata archaeon
TCCTCATCCATATAGCCTATGTCACCACTACGCAAATATGGGATTCCATCTATATCAATCAGAGCTTCCGCAGTCTCTTTTCTCTTACCGAAATATTCTTTAAACTGGGGCGGTCCGTTAAATACGATCTCCCCTATTTTGCCAGGATCAAGAACTTTCCCCGTATCAGGATCGAATATTTTCGCATCTACGCCAAATTGTGGTATTCCAATGCTTCCAGGTTTTCGATTTCTTGTTGGATTTACGTGCGTCTGGCCCATCATCTCTGTCATCCCGTATCCCTCAACAAAATTGAGGTGAACAAGATTCTCGAGCCGTTCAAGGAGTGGTTTAGGAACTGCTGCTCCACCTCCACCAATAAATGTCAGGGACGAGAAATCGTGGTTCTCAAGATCTGGCATGGCAAGCAGATCTGCGATCATAGTAGGAACTGTCACCCAGTGTGTCACTTTAAATTTTTCAATGCTTTCCACAGCAGCCACTCTGTCCCACCTGTAAAGTGGAACAATAGTAGCACTCTCATATATGGGGCCAAGCACAGAGAATGACAAGCCCGTGACGTGGAAAAAAGGGGCAACGGAGAGCTCTACCGTTGCCGGAGTGACACCTCTCCAGTAAGCAGACGCCATCGCATTTGCAATTATTGAATGATGAGTGTGGACGCAGCCTTTCGGGACAGCAGTTGTGCCAGAGGTATACGCTATCATCGCGGCGTCGCTTGATGACATTTCTTCGTGGTTTGTATCTATCTCATGTTCTATTGCATCATTCCAGGACAATGCGCTGCCCCTATCGTAGTTCTTGTTTATTTGTGCTGGTACCGGGACGGAAGGCAAATTAGGCAGAAATGAATTAACACTGCCAGACATTACTGTTATTCCAAGACTGGATGCAGCGCCTTGGACATTCGACAGGAGATCATCTGTTGTGATAACGAGTTTCAATCCACTGTCTTCAGCAATACGTGTGAACTCCTCAGGTTTTAGCATTGGATTTAACAAGACAACAATACCGCCTGAGTTGATTATGCCAAAATATGATATGACCCAGTTGGGTGAGTTCTGCATGAAAATTCCAACGCGATCCCCCTTCTTTATTCCTAAACTCCTTAAAGAGGCAGAAAGTCCAAGGATATGTCTCCAAGATGAGCCATAATCAATCCTATTTCCATAAAAAATCATAAATGGCTTTCTTGGATACCACTCAGCAGATTTCTGGAAAATCTTGTCCACAGAGATCTCAGGGTACTCGAGTGTTTTCGTGATATTTTCGTTCCAGTTTTTGAACCATACTTTTTCGTGCATAATAAGATATGCCATAGAGAAGTATTAGATTTTTTCATTAAGTGTAAGCGAATCTGTTTAACTGCGAATAAGGAAGTCAAGATTTTTCAAAAAGTTTAGGGTGGATATGGATAGATCGATTATAAAATTCCATCGTGTGCTGTCCAAGTTTAGAAATAGCACAACTTAGCAGAAGATTCCTTTAAACCATCTGAATTGTGTTCCAGCAATATGTGGCGTATTTAAGGAGAGGCGAAAGTAAAATAGATCGAACAATGCACGCGGAATCTTCCATTATTTAAATAAAGAAGGTGCATTGCTCACGAGGGATTATAAAAATCTTAGACAAAAATGAAAGTAGCGAACAACTTTATTAAGTGCCAAAAAGATGTCTTTTACATGTTCCCACCAGATTCGACAAAAAAGGAAGGATTCTATAGTTTGGAGATCTACAGAGAATGCCTGGAGAGGTATGGTTCCGTCGCGAATCTTCTAAGAGAAAAGGCAAAGGAAAACGGAGATAAAATTTGGCTGGTATTCGAGAAAGGTAGCAGATACAGTTACAAGATGATGAACGAAATAACAGAAAAAATGGCATCTTCTCTGCTCGGACTTGGCGTTTCCCATGGCGACAGAATTGCGATTTTTGGTTTTAATTCCCCTGAGTGGATCATTGCTTACTTCTCCATCCTGAAGGCCGGTTGTATCCCGGTAACTGTTAATACAGCTTTCATAAAAGACTCACTGATATATAATTTAGTCCAACCTGAAGTTAGATATGTCTTCGTAGATGCTAGGCTTCTTCAACAGTACGTGGATATTATGGACGAACTGAACCTTGTTGAGAAAATTATAGTATTTGGAAATGTGGAACAGAAGCACGAAGAAAAAATAAGAGGGATGTATCTTGAATTTGATAAGCTTATAGCTGCTTCAACAGGAAATATTCCAGAAATTAGTTCTGGGTGGAGCGATTCGTGTGCAATGATACTAACATCCGGGACTACTGGCAGATCCAAAGTCGTGGTCGAAACTAATTCTGAGTTCCTTCTCACGGCCCTCGACATGATAGATGCGGGTGGGGTCAATGCAAATAGCGTAGTTTATGTCTATTTACCACTATTTCATATTATGGCTTTGGATCTTGCGGCAATATCATCCATGCTTGCAAACTCAACTATGGTACTAGTTGAGAGATTTAATCCACATGAATTCTGGAATGATGTGAATAAGTACGGCGTTACGCATTTCCATGCTGTGGGACCTATATTGGAAGCTCTGCTAAAGGAGCCTCCATCAGAAAGAGAGAAGAACCATAAGCCGCTCATAGCTATAGCATACTCTTCCAAAGAGATCTGGACCGCTGCATCGGATCGTTTTAGTATACGGATCACGGGTGGATACGGGGGAACGGAGGCAGGTATACCGGTAACATCTCCGTTTAGTGATGTTTTCTCCGGGAAAAACCCTCCTGGCAGCTGTGGTAAACCTGCGCCACCTTTTGAAGTCTCCATAGTAGATAAGAGAGACCTCCCAGTCAAGATAGGCGAGACCGGTGAAATTTTGATTCGCTCCCGGCTCCCTTATGCTACCTTCAAAGAATATTATGCGATGAAAGAGGAAACACTTGAGGCTTTTAGGGATCTGTGGTTCCATACAGGTGACTTAGGAAGATACGACGAAAACGGCAATATCTACTTTGTTGACAGAGCCAAAGATGCAATAAGACGGAAAGGAGAGAATATATCCTCTTTTGAGGTTGAACAGGCATTATTGAAGTATGAAAAGATCAAAGACGTTGCTGTCGTCCCACTGAAGTTCGAAAGTGGTGATGAAGAAGTTCTGGCGATTGTAGTGCCCATGGATGACAAATTATCATCAGAGAATATTATTGATTACTGCATCAACAATATGCCTAGCTTCTGGATTCCAAACTATATAAAGATTGTTCCTAACTTACCAAAGACTCCAACTGGAAGAACAGAAAAATTCAAGCTAAAAGGTATAAAGGAAGGTGAAACGATAAAGATGACAGGTTATATCTCAAAAAAAATGAAAACATCACAAAACAACTTTTCATGATTCTTCTTTAAGAAATCTGATGGCCACCTCTTAGTTTACAATCCTTACTTAACTCCTCTAATTTGGCTTAATTATCCACTCAGTTCAAGCATAAGGAAATAATAGCGTTCTTAGTATGTGGTGTAGGAAAGAATAAAATCTTGGAAATTCATGGTACGAAATTGGCATAAAAAATTAAATCTTTTTAATGAATTTCAATTCAGAAAAAAATGTTTTCCTCATGGGATCAGCAGACAAAATTTGAACTACTCCCATTCAATTGCAAATAGAACTGGTGGAAATAATGGATTTTACTTTGTCAAGCGATCAGTTGTCTATTAAAGAGATTGTCGAGGAATTTACGAAGAGAGAGGTTGAGCCAAATGCAGAAAAGATTGAAAGAGAACCTGCCATGGTCAAAGATATTCTATCCAAAATGGGAAAACTTGGACTTCTTGGTATCACCATTCCCGAAAGATTCGGTGGTTCAGGTCTCGATTACCTGACCTTTGGTGTGATTGTAGAGGAGATAGCATACCATTCAGCTTCGCTGGCCCTTTCTTATGGCGGCCATAGTAACCTGGTACTCGACAACATTTACAGAAACGGCACAGAAGAACAAAGAGAAGAATTCGCAAGAAAACTTGCACAGGGTGAATGGATTGGTTCTCTCTGCTTAACGGAACCCGGTGCTGGATCCGATGCAATTGGCGGAATGACAACAAGTTACAGGAAAAATGGTAACAGTTTCATAATAAATGGCTCAAAGATGTTCATAACGAATGCTCCAATAGCAGATGTCTTTCTTGTTTATGCAAGAGAATCTTCAAACTATTCTGCATTTATTTTGAAACGTGAGGACGGAGTTGAAACACCTGGATCGATAGACAAGATGGGAATGCGCGGATCTCCAACAGGCGAGGTCGTCTTTCATGATATCGAGATTGGGAAAGATAGACTTCTTGGCGGAGAGGGAGGCGGAAAGAAAGTAATATACCAGGGCCTAAACGCGGAAAGAGCCACTATGGCATTTCTGCCTCTAGGAATCGCCAGAAGAGCGATGGATGAAGCGGTAACTTACGCAAAAAAACGCAAACAATTCGGGAAACCCATATCTGAATACCAGTTAATACAAGAAAAAATAGCGTACATGTTTACTCGCCTTGAGGCGGCCAGACTGCTCGCTTACAAAGCTGTGATTCTAGCTCAGGATAAGATTTCTGATCCAAAGTATGCTGCTGCCTCTATAATGCTGGCTTCAGAGACTGCAATTCAAATCGCAAAAGATGCAGTACAAATATTTGGAGGCTATGGTTACACTACGGAGTTTCCGGTAGAGAGACTTTTGAGAGATTCCGTGATAGGGGAAATCGCCGCTGGCACTACCGAAATACGGAAACTTGTGATAGCACGCTCAGTTATAGATTCATATAAAGGATGAAGTGGTAAAATAGTGCCCAGGATTTCAGTTTGGATGCAGAACATTTTAGATTCTCATTTCAAATCAGCTTTGTGCTAAACCAGTAGAGTTGTTTCCATAAAATTCGTGAATAATTTGTCAGATAATTCAAAATCCTAGTTTCAAAGTTAGTAGCACTTGTTCAAGCGTTTCTCAAAAAAACATGATATTGTAGCAGGCCACAAGAGCAGAACAATTGTCCGGGTAATCGTGAGTGTTTCAGTCAGGTTTACCATTAGG
>JAKAYB010000113.1 GCA_021826925.1 Thermoplasmata archaeon
TTCCGATCTTATTAATGCCATTGCGAGATATAAAAATTCCGCAATTCATCTCCCTGAAGATCGGAGCTTTCTTGCTCAAAAGGATCGTAATAAATTTCAAACTTATAAAACGAAGGTAAAATAGAGAAAACAGGCCAGAAATCCAAGTATTACGCCCGTATTAAGGAATGGCAGTCCCGGTGCTGGTTTCTTGACCTTACCTGTAACCAGAAGCAGCATACCTGCAATACCACCAAGCAACGGTAGGAGTATAAATTCAAGAGGATGACCAACAGAGTACCCATAAATAGCAGACGCAACAACCATTATACCGGGGAAAGCTATGTCTCCGAAACCAAGAAGCATGGCTTTGTGTCCTTCTACGCCTTCATCTGTCAGTTCTACTTTACCCAGCTTCTCTGAAGCATTGTTCGGAAAAATGAATAGCATAGGAAGGTCTGCATCAACCGCAACTTTTGCCAAGCTGACCATATGCTTGGTCTTATAGACTGAGATATAATCATAGACCGCAAAGGCAGCCAGGAATATCACAGCAGCCCATATACCAAGAATCGTTCCAAGAATAGAGGCAAGACCGGCGCATAAAAAGAAACCCGCTATATCAATAACGTACCATTCTCTCTTTACTACTAAAAGTGCCATGACGATCAATGGTGCCCCAATTACCATTATGTAATATTCAAGATACGTCTGGGCGATCAGTGCACCGACATAACTCCAGACATAGAATACCATGAATCCAATGAGCGCGATGAATATCCATTTAAGGAAATTCATCTTAAATCTTTTGGAAAGGACGATTATCACTGCAGAAAAAACTACCGCAGCGACAAGATAGTATGCTATGTACAGAAGACCACTTGTGGAACTGCTTGGAGCCACAGAAGGCTCAACGGACAAAACTATCGTTGAAATAAAGACTGCAAAAAGTGACGAGGAAATAAAAATTACTAAGCTTGATACCTCAGGCAGACTGTTTCGCAGTGCGTTTGGCACGAGAAGCTCTCATCTCCTTATTGAACTCACAATCTATTTTGGGACAGAATGTCCATGATGCACCTTTCCTCGTTGCGACGAGTATTGGTGCGCCACAGTACTTACAAACCTCCCCTGTACTCTTTATGTACCCCATCTGTGGAAGGGGATAAGTTACATCACACTTGGGATAATTTGAACATCCGAGGAATCTTTTCCCAAATCTTGACTGTCTAATAACGAGGTTCCCCCCGTCCTTTGGACACTTCCCGATGAAATCTCGATCAGAATTGAAAGAACATTTAGGGTCTATGCACCTTATATCAGGGGATTGTCCTTGTCTTATTACCTTAATTTCAGGAAGGCCACAGACAGGACACTTCTCGTCAAGAAGCTCTATTTTTCCTCTCATAGGAGCAGGAAAATTAATCTTGCATGTCTCGTCCTCGCATTTTATCCGCACAAAATCCCTACCTTTTATCACTGATATGTCCAGATTGTGTATAGGGCACTTACCAATCGGAGTCCCTTTTTTAAGCGAATCTTGGATTGTTTTCTTAATGAGGTCTTTCTTCTGATAAAATTGGTGTAGGACATCAAGAAGCATCTTTTTCGATACGTCTACCACGGCTTCCTTTTGCTGTTTTCCGTCCGCAATTTCATCCATATCCTTCTCAAGTTCAGCAGTCATGTCGGGCTTTGTTATGTCAGACTTAACAGTGAGAAGAGCCTCTATAAGCCCCATTCCTAGATGTGATGGCCTAACGGGATTACCCTCGATGAAGCCTCTGGCCTGCAATTTCTCGATTATGTCATGCCTTGTGCTTTTCGTGCCCAGGTTGAGGTCTTCCATTTTCTTGATCAGGGAGGCGTAATCATACCTGTAAGGCGGTTTCGTCTTCTCTTCATTCAAATTCCACTCTTTTGCACTAACGAGTTCACCCACTTCGAGATCTGGTATTATTACTTCCTCCACCTTCCTGTAAGGATAGAGTTCGAGCCATCCATAGTCAATGATCCTAGATCCTTTCGAAACAAAAGGATATGAATTTACGTTTAGCTCAACATCAGTTACTTCCCGCTCCCCAACGCGATAGAGTGTTGCAAGAAATCTTCTAAAAATTAATTCATAGACCTTAAGGAAATCCCCTTTAAGAGTACCCTTCTTGGGGGCTGAAACAGGATATATCGGTGGGTGATCAGTAGCTTCTACTTTTCCCCTGGAGGGAATAATCTTTTCCTGTTCCAGGACCTTCTTTACCTCTGCTCCAAATTCCGAATCCAGAAGCTTTGAAAGGACATTCTTGAAGTTTATAGACTTATTGTAAACCGTATTATCTGTTCTTGGATAACTGATCAGACCACGATTATAGAGCGATTCTGCAATATTCATGGCTTTGGCAGGAACAACGCCTATACGAGATGCTTCCCGCAAAAATTCAGTTGTATTGAACGGAATAGGTTTATAGATCTTTTCATTCTTGCGTTCAAAGGATGTAACTGTACCGTTCTGACCTTTTACTGATGAGTAGATCTTATCCGCCTTTTCTTTCTCGGTTATTGGTTGGTCCTTATAATGGGCAACAAAGTCTCTCTTCTTATTGAATGTGATGTCTATCGTCCAAAACGGCTCTGGTTTAAAGCTCATAATCTCGAGCTCTCTTTCGACGATCAGAGCTAGTGTAGGTGTCTGGACCCTGCCTATAGATATAAAGTTCTTACCGAGCCTTTCGGCGGTTATGGAAAAGAAACGTGTTAAAGCAGCTCCCCAGTAAAGATCGATCTCTTCCCTTGCTGCTGCAGACATTGCCAGGTTCTCACTCAACATTTCCTGATTTTCAAATGCACTATTCACCTCTTCAGAAGTCAGCGCACTGAATTTGGCCCTTCTAATATTTCCCAATTTAAGTGTCTTGCAGTTTTGCATAATAAGTTCAACGGATTCAAGACCAATGAGCTCCCCTTCTCGATCATAGTCAGTTGCAACTACTACAACGCTGGCTTTGGGCCCTAATTTACTCAGCGTGTTAAAAGCCGTCTTGTTTGTTACCTCCTTAATAACTTCTGAGTTTACAAGAGATTCTAAATCTGTGGTTTTCCAGTCCTGCATCTCCTTTTTAAAATCCAGTTGTACAATATGGCCACTAAGTGGTACTACTGCAACATTACCAAATTTCTCCGAAGTAAACTCAATATAATTTGTTGCTCGATCTCTCTTCTGTTTTGACGAACCACCGGACAAGATATAGGAAATTCTTCTTGCTGCGTCTGCTTTTTCAGTTATTATTAGGGTTCTAATGTTAGATTCTTCAGACAACTATAATCAAGGGGCTAATGCAATCACCATTTAGATATTTTCACTTTTAGAAAAGGGCTGCTATCAGAGTAACGGAAAACTTCATGTTAAAAAAAATTAACTGGATATTCCTTCAAATCGTTATATTGATTAAAAGAAAAGGAACTGTTTATAATTGTAAGGCTTCCTGAATTTTGGTTTGTAATGTAAATATCTTCATTGAAAGGATTATAGATAACACGGAATGGACCGATCCCAGTATCTATCCTCCCCAGGGTCGCGTTCGTTGAAGAGTTGATCAAATAAACATTGTTGGAGTTTTCGTTGACCACATAAATATAGCCGTTTGCAGGATTGAATGCTATGCCTTCTGGACCGGAGCCTACAGTTATTGTCTGAACGGCAGCCTCAGTGAAAGGATTAATTACAGTTACGCTGTTGGAGTTGTAATTGATTACATACACAAGCGAGTTTTTCTGATCGTATATAACGCCCTGGGGTCCAGATCCAGATGTAACAGTAGAAACAACATCGTTTGATATGGAATTTATTACCGAGACATTATTTGATGCGAAATTGACAACGTAGATGTTATTATTTTGGGGATCGTACGCAGCCTGAAAAGGACTTAATCCAACGCGTATGTTTGCAACGGATGTGCCACCGCATGGATTAATAACTGAGACATTATTAGATATCTCGTTTATTATATACAACAAACCATTTTGAGGATCAAATGTGATACCTGCTGGACCCAATCCTACCTTTATACTTTGGACTACGTAGTTTGTGTTTGGATCAATTGCAGAAATATTGTTGGAATCATAATTTGCAACATATAGCTGGGAATTCTCTGAATCGTATGAAATAGCGGCAGGCCCTACGCCAACAGTTATATTCTGAATAATCTTATTATCGCTTGAATTGATTACATAGATAAAATTCGACAGGGCATCCGTTACGTAGATATCTTTATTGGATGGGTCGTATGCCATTCCTTGTGGGCCGGTTCCTATTCTAATGCTTCCAATTATGTCATTATTACTGGCATCTATTACTGAAAGATTACCGGAGTACTCATTAACCACGTACATTTCATTATTTGAAGGGTCATAAGCAGCCGAAAATGGATTAAGCCCAACCTCAATGCTTCCATCGGTTTGATCCGTAGAGGAGTTTATTATAGTGACATTATTTGAGATGTAATTTAAAACGAACATAGAATCACTAAGAGGATTAAAAATAGCGAAAAATGGAGTCTTCCCAACCTCTACATTAGATATAACTTCAGAATCTTCTGGGTTTATGATAGAAACTGAATTTGATTTTTCACCGACAGAGTAGATGTAACCGTTTGATGGATCATAAGTTAATCCCGCGGGACCGAAAGAAACACCGATGGTCCCTACTTTTTCATAAGTAGTTCCGTTCAGAATTGTGATAGTGTTTGAAGCATAATTTGCAACATATAAGTTTCCTGTCCTATAATATGTAATGATACTGGAAGGTGAAGGGATCGAAATGCTTCTTACGAAGATGTTTGTGCTGGTGTTTATCAAGGCCAAACTATTCCCATTCGAATCGGCTACATAAAGCATGTTTGTTAAGTTATCGAAGTTCAGTGCTGTAGGGTCATCGCCCACATTGATAGTCGCTATAACCTTGTTAGAAAGGGTACTTATTACGCTGACATTATCGCTA
>JAKAYB010000114.1 GCA_021826925.1 Thermoplasmata archaeon
TATCTTCAAAGCTCCGAGGAAGAATCCCTCTGCAGCCATAACAAGCAGGCCAAAGAGTATAACATAATCCTCATTTTTTGTATCAAGCAATACACTTTTTCTCAGGCGCCTGTAAAAGGCCATTAAAATACCGGCGATCAACATTACCCCGCCCAAGTTCGCAAACACTTCAAAAATAAGGTAAAATTCCCCTACCAGTATTCCATGGTGTATAGTAGGCTTGAGGATATCATGGGAAAGCATGATCAAGGCAGTTGCAATGAAGAGCACGAGTATGCCCCATGAGATCAAAAAATGCATGGTTCCTGCGTATCTATTCTTGATATTCTTTTTGTGGAAAAAACCGTAAACCAAGGCCTGCTTGATCATTCTCCATACATTGTGGCGAAAATAATCCCACATTTTTCCTATGGTTATACCCATCTTGCTGTACGATCGGTACCACCAGAAGAAAACGAAGGCCGCAACGGCAAACGAGAGTACGTAATCAATTATCAATTCCTGACTACTAACAAAGACCAGAGTGGAACTGGTTATCGGGGTTCCAACCATAGTTAACTATTATGATTCCGGCTTAAATTTTTGTGAGAGAACAATAAGCCATCGCTGTTTCCAACGAGAATCAAAAATGATTACCATATTTAGAAAACAACAGAAGTGGATAGCACATATTTTCGCCTTTGAATCTATTTTGTAAATTCCATCCTTCTGATTGCGATTCCGTGAGCATAGAATATCATGTTATTTCATAAGAACTATAGGTACGGCATAATGAAAGAAGACAAGCAAGTGTTAAAACCATGATCGTAATAAACGCAGGTTGGATAAAATAGAAGAATGTATAATAAAATTAAAATCCGCTGGGTCTAAGCGTATTCTTCTGCAGCTCCCAGATGGCCTTAAGCCAAAAGTATTCGATATCTTCAATAGGTTTGCCAAGGAATTTAACGTTATTGTGAGCTCTGATGCATTTTACGGAGCATGTGATGTAGGCAATGTTGAATCTTATGCTAATGTTGACTTCATAGTGCAGTTCGGGCACTCTGAAATCCCGAATATAAAATATCCCAGGCCAATGATGTTTATAGAATACCCTTATGACACCAGGATAAAAATTCCATATGAGCAGCTTTCCCTCCTTAGGACCAAGGGATACAAAACAATCGGTGTTCTGTTTTCTGTCCAATATAGGGATCAGGCCATCCAGCTCCTTGATATTCTTAAAGAAGAAAGTTTTGATGCGATACTGGGCAAACAGGACGAAAGGTTGAAGTATCCTGGTCAGGTTCTTGGATGCAATTTTAGCTCTGCGCACTCTATCTCCCTCAAAGCAGATGCGTTTATAGTTGTCAGTACGGGCATGTTTCACGCCATAGGCGTCCAGCTGGCTACGGACAAGGAAGTCTATATATTTGACGTCAACTCAATGAAATTAACAAGCATAAAGGAAGAAGTGGATCTCTTTCTAAGGAAAAGGTACGCAAAAATATCCAGGGCACTTGATGCAAGGAAGATCTGTGTTGTGGTTGATACAAAGATAGGTCAGTACAGAGAAAAGCTGGCGGATAAAATAATAGAGCAGGCAAAAGAACTTGGCCTTGAAACAGTGAAGGTCGAAGCCAATGATGTTAAGCCAACAGACATGGAAAATATAATGTGTGATGCTGTGGTGTTCACAGGATGTCCAAGGGTCCCCATCGATGATGCAGGGAAGTTCAAGATGCCAGTCCTTACCCCACCAGAATTCCAGCAGCTTTTCGGTCTAAAGAAGGCCGGAAAGTATGTCATGGATGAGATAGTATCCGTTGACGAACTACATCTAAACCTTTCTTCCGATAAGATAGGTGGATCCTAAGCCAACGATCTCTACATCAACCCTGGAATATAACGGTAAGTATGATTTTAGAACAACAGGTCTATAAGCCTGATCTCGCCCAACCATCGTATCGTCCTTTCCATTCTCTGTGATAAGGATACTCTCAATCCTGCCTAAATTTTTTTCAAGATTTTCAGAAAGTATCTTCTTATGAAGATCTGAATATTCCCTTGTCCATCTTTTCACCAGGTTTGAAGCAGGTGGTTTTGTGAGGTAGTCGGGAGTATACGGTCTGGGGGAAAATCGAGTTATATTGATTATATCAGGTCTTGATCTCTCTATGAGCTTCATGGTCTTTTCATGACTCTCCTCATCATCGCCATGGTAACCTGAAATGATGTCTGTTGAAAGAGTGGAATCCTCGTAAGTTGATCTGAACTTTCCTACTATGTCAATGAATGTATTGACATCGTATTCCCGATTCATGGCCTCCAGTATCCTGTCGTCTCCGCTTTGGACAGGGAGATGCATGAATTTGAACACTCTTGCGTCGCGGTAGCATAGCATAAGATCATCAATGATGTCGAAAGTGTTCTTCGGCTCCATCATCCCAACTCGAAGGGCAAAATCATCCTTAAGAAGAAGGATCTGTTTTATTAGATCAGGCAACTTCAAATTTATGTCCCTACCGTATGCCGCAGTATCGAGGGAACTTATCCTTACCTCCTTCAACCCCCTCTTGAGCTGCATTACGATCTGGTTTCTGATCTTCTCTGGTGATCTTGAAATCAGTTTACCCCTGGCAATGTGAGATATGCAGAAATTGCAGCTCCCGGTGCAACCCTGGTTTATCGGAATACCATCAAATATCGACGGTTCTTTGATCTCAATCCCATCCAGATTCCCCGTGTAAAAGGATCTGAAGCTTTTTGAATCTATCACCTCGATATTCTCGCCGTTCAACATTCCGCCGTTAACAGTTGCGAGACAGCCTATTACCTTAACTTTGGAATATTTGGAAAGTTCCTGAATTCTTGAGTACATTTTTTCCTCTGTTTTCTTCACAACGACGCATGTGCCTATAACGCAAAGATCTGAATCCTCAGGCGAATCAACAAGCTCGTTTCCCTCGTTGAGAAGCTTGTTGACAAATAAACCGGATTCTGATTTGTTAAGGGTGCAACCATACGATTCAGAGTAAATTTTCATTATCGACCAGTAAACCATAGATTGTTATCGATTATTATTTGTTTGCCACAGCAACATGAAAATTGAAAATGTTAGGTTTTTACTCGTTGTGTTGTGACGATCGATCGGTAATAAAGTTTACTTTCAAGGGCGATTATATGGCTGAGCATGGCCCTACTTTGGAACGCCTGATGCCATGACTTTGTCATAGTCCTCCGCGCTTATTTTACCAGTTGCAACAGCAAGGGTTTTTATGGATTTCCCGGTTTCGAGAGCTTCATGGACTATCTGGGCCACAAGATCATATCCCAGGTATGGATTTAATAAGGCAGCAGATCCAAAGCTCTTTCCCATGTGCTCCAGGCACATAGCTTTATCCGCTGTTATTCCGTCAATTAGCTTTTCACGGAACATCTTCATACCATTAGTCAGTATGTTTTCAGAGCGCGTGAGTTCATAGTCGATATGTGGCATCATGACGTTCAGTTCCAGCTGTCCGGCCTGAACTGAGAAATTCAAGGCCTGTTGTGCACCGAGCACAGAGTGGCAAATCATGTTCATCGCTTCTGCGATGGACGGGTTTATTTTCCCTGGCATAATGGAGGAACCTTGCTGTACTGCTGGGATCTTTATTTCGTGTATTCCGGCGCCTGGGCCTGAATACAGAAGTCTAATGTCATTTGATATCTTCGTTATGTCAAGCGCCAGATCAGAGATGGAGTTCATGACCCTCGCGAAATCTGTCATGAATTCCATTATTCCAGGCAGGTTGCTGCTCCCGTAAAAGTTCACACCTGTAATCCTGGATATCTCATCCACAACATTTTTCTGGTAGCCCGGTGCAGTATTTATTCCAGTTCCTACTGCAGTTCCACCAATGTTCAATTCTAACAGGTAGTCAAGGGTCTGCTTGATCGCATTCCTGTCCTTTTCAAGCGCATATCCCCAAGCGGAAAATTCTATTCCCAAGGTGACTGGTGCAGCATCCTGGAGATGAGTTCTCCCGGTTTTGACAACGTCTGAAAATTCCTTTGCTTTTCGTTTCATTGACGAGACCAGCAAATCAAGTTCTTTGAGGAGATGCTCCCCCTTATTATACGCTGTAAGCCGAATCATGGTTGGAATGACATCATTTGTTGACTGGCTCATGTTAACGTGGTCGTTTGGATGTATGAATGAATAATCTCCCTTGTGCTTTCCGCCTATCTCCAAGGCTAAATTGGCTATGACTTCATTAGCATTCATGTTATAGGAAGTTCCAGCACCAGCCTGGAACACATCGATGACAAATTGGTTGGTTAGTTCTCCCTTAAGAATCCTGTCGCACGCTGCGAGAATTAGATCTTTCTTTTCCTCTGGCAATTTTTTACCCTTGAAGTTTGCAATAGCTGCTGATCTTTTTATTCTTACAAGAGCGGCTATATGATCAAAATCTGCTGTCGTGCCTGTAATCTGAAAATTTTCTTTTGCACGTATAGTATTGATCCCGTAATACACATTATCAGCTAATTCAACTTCTCCTATAACGTCCTTTTCTGTTCTGCTCATGGGTTAACTATCGCTCTTGAATATTAATATGTTTTTAGAACGTCCATCAAAAGTGAATTGGGGTTAATAACTTGAGTTTAAAAGAACTCAAAAAAATGGAAAATTTCTATTTGAATTATTAATAATCAAATGTCGAATCTAATAGAACGAAATATGTAGTATTGATTTTTATACAGACGCTAATCTATTAGAAGTCCACTTTTAGTAAAATATGGATATTTACTAATTGGCGAAAATATGACACTATATGTGGATTCACTTGCAGTTATGCTGATTGGACTTGCCATGGGAACATT
>JAKAYB010000115.1 GCA_021826925.1 Thermoplasmata archaeon
GGTGAGTCTTATCCATGTTTCTCCGGGCATCGTGGGAATGCTCAATTTCTTTCCAAGATTATGCAGAAATTCTTTTCGTTCCTGCTTGACATCCCTGAGGAATTCCCTCATCTCCTTTACAGTTCTTGAGTACATAGGCGGTGCTCGTACAATCCTGGGCGACCATTTCGTCTTGTCCTTTATCATGACGATATGATCGGACATTCTCGACGTTATTACGCTTGGTTCATCCGCCTCAATCACTACCTCCCCCGTATCAGCTTCAAAATATACATCCTTGAGGCCTGCGGATTCGGGTATAATCTCTCTTATGATAGTTTCGGCTTCGTCCTCAGCCATCATGATTGAAGGATCAGGGCGTATTGTAATCCTTCTTTTCATTTCCTGTGCGATCTGTCGTGCAAGATCCTCTCTCTTGGCGAACAGATCACTGTTTCTAGTATAGACCACGATCGTTGGTCCTTCGTAATCTATCTCAGTAATCTGATTCTCAGGATACAGTTTGTCGAATACAGTCCTAGCTTCTTCTAAGTAATCTCTAAAAGACATCAGAAATAACTCCGAGTTTAAAAAATAAACTTAATAGGGAATTTATTGGGGTAATTTGTATTTTTTGATTCTTTCCAGGACTTCATCCTCTGAAAGCTGGTGAAATCCATGGTCTTTGTCGATGACCGCTATATCGATCATCCCACCGGAGGCCGAATCTCTCTGTTTAGCGGCCGAAACCCCTCTAATTGCGAGTTCTATGGCCTCTTCGGTGCTTATACCTTCCCTGTATCCATTTTCCAGAACGCCGTAAACAAATGGCGAACCAGACCCGGTACTAGCATAGACATCTTCGACAGACCCACCTGCAGCGTCAACTGAGAAAATATGCGGCTCCGTGTCATATCCGCCGATAAGGATCTGGACCATGTATGGATAGAACTTTGTCTGGTTAAGTATGTTGGAGAGAAGGGTCGCAGCAGCAGAAATCGGCATGTTGACTTTTCTCTGCAATCGGTAAAGCTCAAGCTCCGCAGACATGTATCTAACCAGTACCTGCGCATCACCGACCAGCCCTGCAATTGTCATTGCAGCTGCTGTATCAATCTGGTGCAGTTTCTTACCATCCTTATGCATAATAAAATGGTCCATTGTAACTCTTCTTTCAGTTGCCATTACAACACCGTCTTTGGTAACCATTCCGAGTGTTGTTGTTCCTGTACTCAATTGTTCAGTCATCTGTTCACTTCCACAAATGATGACAATCCTGTTATTTTAATTTTCTATACAATCGTAGAAGGCAAAATTTTAACTATGACTTTGTGAAATTTATTCCAAAATAGTGAAATTGTGTGGATTTCGGTTAGTCATTAAGCGACCTTATTTAGAGATTTGTTCGATTATAATAGGCTTTAGACCTATTATTGGATGTATCGCAAACTCTGTAAAATAAACCTTTTTCCGCCATCTGATTGCATATAATAAAAAAGTTGTTCGTAGTGACAGTTAAGTATTTCCTTGCTATACTATGATATGGTTCTTTACGCGAAGGATATTATGAAAAAATACACGAACATGTTTGATGGTAATCTGAACGCTAGAGAAGCAGCTAAAATAATGAGCAATGATCATACTGGTTTTATAATAGTCGAAAGGGATGGAAAGCCGTATGGCATTGTTACAGAGTGGGATTACGTGAATAAGATTGTGGCAAAAGATCTTGATCCACAGAACGTTAAATTGAGCGATTTAATGAACGCTCCGCTTAAATCGGTTTCACCCAACACTCCTACAGATCAGGTTACAGAAATTATGAACAAGGAAGGCATTAGGAGACTACCGGTTGTTGAGAATGGAAAACTGGTAGGTGTAATTACTTCAAGGGACATATTGAGAATATTTAGAGATTATATGGACAACCTTTCAGATGTAATAGCCAGATTTGGCGTTTTCTGAGCTTTTACCTTTATTTCTTTTAGTAGGAAGGGCATATATTAATACTCGAAACCGATATCGGTTTGATATCGGATGTCAAAAGAATCGGACAAAGGTGAAAGATGGGGTGGTGATTTTCTTGGACCCCACGCATGGAGTTCTATTTATTCCTCCCGGCGTCAGGGCGGGTTAAAAAAATGGGTTTTATGGCTTCTTTCAGAACGTTCATTACGTGGCTCTGAAATCATTGAGGCCATGGCTAAACAGTCAATGGGCTGGTGGAAGCCGAGTCCTGGAACCATATACCCGTTACTTCATCAGCTGGAGGGGGAAGGATTCGTTATTCGCAAACCCGATTCAAAATACGAGATAACCGATCCTGGATTGGAAGAGATAGGCCTGAAATTCAAAACGGGTTATTCAAGGGAAGATTCTGATCTCTCTCTTGACAATATATTGGCAAATCTTGAGGGTTACGTTGATTACCTCGAGGATGAGAAGGACAAGCTTTCTGAGGAACATAGGAAAAGATTGAGGGAAGTCGAAGATCGACTTAAAAGATTATAGGGAATGGTTATATGGCAACAATAATAAAGACAGAGCATCTGTCAAAGGTGTACCTCGGCAAAATAAAAGCAGTATCTGATCTTAACATTAGTATAGAAGAGGGCGAAATATATGGTCTCCTGGGCCCCAATGGTGCTGGAAAGACGACGACGATAAACATGCTCACAACAAGAATATCACCTACTTCAGGAACTGCAATAGTTGCAGGATACGATATAAACAAGCAGTCGTTGGAAGTGAGAAAGTCTATTGGCGTGGTCCCTCAGGATCTCACAACAGACGAGGATCTTACGGGTAGGGAAAATCTCTTAATGGTGTCTCAGTTCTATGACGTTCCGAGAGCCACTGCAGATGAACGAATAACGCACCTTCTCAAGCTCGTGGACATGGAGGATGCGGCTGATAGGTACGTACGTGGATACTCCGGAGGCATGAGGAAGCGGCTGGAACTCATTGTTGGTCTTGTAAATGATCCAAAGATTCTCTTTCTTGATGAACCCACTCTTGGCCTCGATGTGCAGACGAGAACGCAGATGTGGAATTATGTGCGTGATATTCAGAAGAAGCTTGATGTTACAATAATTCTTACTTCTCATTATCTTGAGGAGATAGATGCGCTCTCTGATCGTGTCTCGATCATCGATCATGGCAAAGTTTTGGTAACAGGCTCACCAAGTGAACTGAAATCCTCCCTTCAGGGAGATATCGTGACAATAACACTCAAGAATCAAAAGGAAGCGGATACAATGAAGACAATGAATGGTGCAATAGAGATAAAGGATGCTGGCCCAAACACAGTTAGAATAAAGGTTGCCAACTCCGACAAATCTTTACCGGATATAATAAATTTCATAGGCAAGAAAAAATTGTCTACGATCAAGCTGACCGTTCAGAAACCATCCCTGGATGAGGTGTTTCTTGAATATACTGGAAAGGACATTAGGCAGGAAGAACCTGGGGATGCCAGGAAGATGATGATGAATCTAAGGAGAGTGAGGAAATGAGCGGTCTAGGACCACTGACAGTTAGGGAACTCAAGAAGTGGTACAGAAATCCCGTATTCTTTATAACCGGTCTACTGCAGCCATTTTTCTGGATAGCTCTGTTTGGCAGTGCGTTTGATATTACAAAGTTTTTCCCTGATGCCAGCGATTTGGTACTGGGAGGCGCCCCAAATTATATAACTTATATCGTTGGAGGCGTACTTACGATTACAGGGCTTTTTACTGCCATGTTTGCAGGAACAAACATAATATTCGATCGACGTCTTGGCCCAATGGGGCGTTTTTTATCGTCTCCCATCAGAAGAAGCTCAATAGTGCTATCAAAGATTCTGTCCGCGACACTACGAATCCTACCACAGGCGCTAATACTGATCGTGGCAGCGCTTTTGATTCCAAACGGCTTGAAATTTATCCATGGGTTCACAGTTCTTGATGGTCTCGTAATTGTTGCTGCCATTGTGATGATCTCGTTCATTTTCTCTTCAATATTCAGTGTGATCGCGATTAGGATGACAAACATGAACTCAATCTTTGGCATAGTCAACCTGGTTAACCTTCCACTGCTGTTTGTGAGCTATGCTATGTTTGCGCCTGGAATGATGGCAAGCTGGCTTTCGGATATCGCGAAATATAATCCTGTTTCGTGGTCCGCTGAAGCTATGAGGACGGTCATAATAAACGGAACAACTATGACTGCATCGCAGTGGACTCAGGTTGGGCAGTGGTTAGGGGGCCTGGCTATCTTGGCAGTTGCGCTTATCTTACTCACGGCTTTTCTGGCTGAGAAAGAGATAAGAGATTAGAGATGCAAAACAATATTTTTTTACTCATTTAATAATAAAGCCTCCAGTATTTGCTTTGAGCAGGTTCCGCGTTTATACTATTCTTAAAAGAATAATTTTGTTAAGAATAGGTGCCACCAACGCGAGCGCAAGATTTTAAGGTTTCATAACAATGAAGGATCATGGAGACCGTTGAAGAGAATGGAATCATCAAGATAAATTCCGATGCTTTTGGGCAGATCGAGGCAGACTTTTTCTGTAGGCCACTTTCGTGGGATAGTGGGAACTCATTATTTCTTCGTTCTTTCGACAATGTCTGGTATGAACTCAACGCTGCCAGAAATCTTGTTTATAGAATTCCGGAAGCAGAGGAAATTTTTAAAATAAACTCAAAATTTTATGAAGCGCTCGAATCCAATAGCAAAAATCGCCTGAAGACTTTAGGTCTGGATTCTGAAGATAAA
>JAKAYB010000022.1 GCA_021826925.1 Thermoplasmata archaeon
TTTATTGATAAATAAGCACCAACTAATGCCTATTGTTTCGGATATGTTAAAAAATAACAATGATCTTAGTTGAGCCTCAAATATAAACGATTCGTAGGCATGAAAATGTAATGTACACCAAGGTCGGATCACAAGAAATATGTCCACTCACGATTCATATGATATTATAAAAAAATTATTTAAGAAAATTTTTTTATGGGCTTTCCGGAGCGTAGTGAATTTTCCCTTTCTCGTGATACATGAATTTGTACGAAAGGGCTCCAAGACTCCCGCCTATAATCGGTGCGACCCAGTATATCCACTGGTAGTATTGTGCTTTAAACAATATTCCTGAAAGTACCGCTGGCCCAAACGACCTTGCTGGATTAATTGATCCACCGCTCACTGTTACCAGGATGTATATCATGATGGCGACATAGATACCTATTACTACTGCTATTATTGCCGTGTTCTTGGTCCTAGACGTTACTCCCATTATGGTCCACAGGAAGAAGAATGTCATGATCAACTCGCCCGCAAAAGCGATCCATGGGCCTCTCGCTCCAGGGATAGTGGCTCCAAACTGCACCGAATTAGCAACATTATAACCGAATAATAGGCCGATGGTTGCAGAAGCCATTACTGCACCTATCAATTGAGCTACAATATACTGAATCACATGCTTACCTGGGAATCTGCCAACAACGAACATGGCTATAGTTACAGCTGGATTAACATGCCCGCCTGATATGTTTGCTACTGCCATTATTCCAATTGAGATACCCAAACCAAATGTTGTAGCCAGAAAGAACGTTGTAGATGGGTTAAGCGTTGAACGGAAAGCAGCTATAAAAGCTACCACGCTCCCCTGTCCAAAAAGGACGAATATGTATGTTCCAACTAGCTCTGCCAAAGATTTTCTTATTATATCTGTCATTCCGCGTTTGATAGTTAAATTATATAAAAATGTTTTTATGTTTCCAGATTAAATAATCGTAAATAGATGATAATTAAACATTTGATTTTTGTACAGCTCTTTTTTTGTAAAAATTCTGGATAAATTTTTAAGAAGGCAACAAAAGATATTTATATTATCATTGGTTATATATTTTAGGTGGACTAATGCAGGCACAAGGAGATTTCTATTCAGAAGTTTACGATTTTGTCAAGAAGCATGCTGCGACGAATAATGATTTTATAAACAGATTTTCGAGAGGGGACATATCTGAAACTGAGTTTAAAAGGTTCTCTGAGGAATTCTATCACTTTACAAGGGAATGGCCATCCATTCTTTCAATTCTTTTGGTGAATACTCCAAACGAGGAAGACGCCGAAAATCTTACGTCTATACTTGTTTCAGAACTTGGTGATGACAGCCCGAAGAAGAGACATGAGCTCCTTTACAGAGCGTACCTTAGGAGTTTAAACATCGATCCCGCCAGTATTGTAAAGCAGACACAATTGCAAACAACGAAGGAATGGCTGGACGGAATGAGAGAGTATTTTTCTGGAGATCATTTCGAGGGACTTGGCGCTGAGTTTGGACTTGAGAACATGGCCATTCCAATGTGGGACAAACTCTTATCTGGATTTGAAATATGGAAAAAGAAGCATCCCGAATATGCGGGGATGGATCTCAAGTACTTTACATTTCATAGAGAGATAGAGGAACACCATGAAGATGCCATGGAGAATGTACTTGGCGTTCACAGGGATGATCCAGATGCTAGAGAAAAATTCTTCCGGGGGGCAGATGGCATACTGAAGCTGGAAGAACAATTCTGGTTAGGTCTTTCCGACAGTAGAAATTGATTTATTCTTTTTTGTATTAAAGGACAGTGAACACGGAAATAAAAGAACTGTTTCTCATGCGCCATGCGCAAACAGATTCCAACATAGATGGTGGGTGGCCACTAGAAGGCGATCCTCTCAATGATTGTGGGAAGCGGCAGGCGGTTCAGGCAGCTTCTGTTGTCCAGACTATTCATCCAGACACCATTTTGAGTAGCGATTCAACGCGTGCCGTTCAAACTGCCGAGTTAATATCAAACGGATGGTTTACTAAGCCTATACTATACAGCCCCCTGTTCAGAGAAATCGATGGAGGTAAGTTGAAGGGCATGAGTCGTGAACAGATTAATAAAGAGTATCCCAACTTTGCCAATTCTAGGGGAATACCACAAGGCAGCCTTGATCCAATATTTGGTACTGAAAAGATAATCGAATTTGCTGAGAGAGTTCAGAACGCAACCTCCTATGTTACAGGCGAATGGTCAGGCTCCAAAGTATTAGTTGTAACACACGGCGCTTTCATAAGAATGTTTTTTGAACTCAACGGTATTCCTACTTTTGACGACGAGGAATACCTATTTAACTGTTCAATAGCTGGTTTTCGAAAGAACTCGGAAAACTGGATGCTTAGTTTCAGGTACAACGCCTACACTAAAAATGTGTGGCAGTCGGAAGATTTCACAGCCAGGATGTAGGTAATTGCTTGATCTTAATTTGTGATGTTGATTAACGTGCAGGATCCAGATAGGTTAATTGATGGAAATCTATTTCTCTTGAGGCATGCCCAAACGGAACTAAATGCTCTTGGTTTGTGGCAATGCTGGCAGGATGAATCTCTCAGTACTCTTGGTATAAGACAGGCAAAGGAAACCAGGAATATCGTGAATAGCATTAATCCAGAAATTATAATAAGCAGTGATCTCAAGCGGGCAAAAGAAACAGCCGATATAGTGTCTAGGGGATTAGGCGTAGAAGTGAAGATCGACAAAAGATTGAGGGAAAGGAATTGTGGCCCGGTACAGGGATTAACAAGCAATCAAATTATGGAACGTTTTGGCATTAGTTTCACTACTATTCTTTCCGATCAGATAGATCATCTCCCAGGAGTTGAAAAGTCAAAAGATTTCACTCTCCGAGTTAACGAAACGGTTGATGATCTGCATAGGAAATTTTCAAACAAAAGAATCTTAATCGTCACTCATGGTGGATTTCAGAGGTCGTTTTATGAAACTCACATGCCATTTGGATTCTCAAAAAGAACGTTTCCCAACTGTTCAATAACAGGCTACCGGAATGACGCCGGAGTCTGGAACCTCATGTATATCAAGACACCTTAAATACATTAAGACTTGCCTCGGTACAAATTTAGCAATGAAATAATATTTCTAATTTTTATTAGGTGAAATACATGCGTTTTCTCTCCTAAAACCAGGGGTGTCTTCTAGGTCATTTTACTCCATACTTTCATATAATTTTATGAATTGTCCTAAGTATGCAACACTTTTTAGACAGAAGAGAACTTTTTTTAAAGATTGAGAAGAATGAATCAGTTATGAATGAGATTCTAGGTGCTCTTAATCTTTATGAGATCATGAGCGGTGAGATTACATTTGGGATAGGCATGATTAGGGAACTCGAAGTAGGCTACTTTGACGGTAAAGAATATCTTAAAAAGATCTACCCTGAAAATTTAGAAATTGTATCTTTCCATGGGAGCATAGCCGAGAATGAACCGAGATTACATATCCATTGTGCCGGTGCTACCAAGGAACACTCTGTAGTAGGTGGTCATTTCTTTTCTGGCATAGCAGATCCACTCCTAGAGGTAAAGATCACAAAATTTGACGGAATAAAGCTTGGAAGGGAGAAGAATCCGGTGTCCGGTCTCAGCGAATTGACCATACGCCGTTCAAAGCATTGATGTTAGTATACTTCTGACGTTCTCATCTGCTCCCTTTATTTTTGATATTATGTAGTCAAGATCCTTTTCACTTATTTCGTAATCCGTGAGGGTATGCGTCAAACCAAGGCTGCTGATAAAAGATTCAACGTACCTCGCGAAGGTCGAAGCTAGATCATTAACGTTTGATCCCTCATATCCAAGCTCTTTTGCGATCATTGCCAGTGGTTCAGGATTTGACAGAGCATAATATCTAAGCACGGAAGGTAGAGTTATGCAGCTTGTTATTCCATGCGGAATATTCCATTTTGCTCCAATGATTTTCCCAATATTGTGGCTGAGTCCCATGGGGGCATCATAAACTTCGAAATATGAATACCAGGCAGCCAGCTGACATTGAAACCTTGAGAATTCTGACTTGAGGCCGAGGTTTCCGAATAACATTTTAATCGACTTTATGGCGAAGGTCCTTGCTATTTCGCTTTCCTGGTTGGAAACAATAGTCTCTATACTGTGATCGAGGGCTCTTATCCCGGTCGATCTCCATAGGTCTTCTGGTGTTTCAAGGGTCGCCTTTGGGTCAAGAAATATGTATTGTGGTGTCAGTGCCTTATTTCTAACCCCAACCTTCTCGTCACCGATCGTGTAGCCCGCTATATGGGAGAATTCGGCAGCAGAGAGCGTAGTAGGAATGGCGATCTGCTCCAGCGATTTGTAATAATACCTCGCAGTTTTTCCAGCATCTATAACACTCCCTCCACCTATTGATATGATAATATCACAGTTATTATTCCTGATTAGCTCGACCGCATGCTCCACTTCCTCCATGGGGGAATGTTGTGTCACCTCCTTGAATTCCGTAACGGGAAAATCGAGTTTAGAAATAAAATTTTGATAGAAATTTGTAAGCGACACGGAGTGATTTGTCATAAGCATGATTCTGGATGGATGAATTTCCTGTAACAGCCCCCTGATATCGTCTGTCGAATTGGGGCCAGTGTGAACCGATTTTATCGGTAGATAGTTGTAGATCATTTGTACCACGACTTCATGTAATCTTTGTTCTCTATCTGCTCGGCTTTTTTTGTTATTCCAAGCGGGTCATATGCCTCTATCATTACTGCAACCTCATTCGTTTCTGTTTTGCCTATGGCACCCTCCACTGCACCAGGTTGCGGGCCATGGATTAGCCCCCTGACATGTAGCGTTATAGATTCCTTTGAGATACCCTTCCTGCTCATGAAATCTCCGGAAGAGTAGAAAAGAACCTCATCGGTATCTATGTTGCTATGGTAATACGAGATCGGAATCGAACGCGGATGAAAATCAAATTTTCGCGGCAAAAACGTTCCTACCATGAAAGATTTTCCGCTAAATGTTTCATGGACAGGAGGCGGCATATGCAACTTGCCAACAATTGGAGCCATTGAGTTTATGTTGATCGCAAATGGATACAAATAACCATCCCAGCCAACAACATCCATCGGGTTCTCATCCCTATCCTCGACAGCGTAATGATCTGTGTAGTCTACATACACCCGATATAGATCTCTACCTGTTCTCTTCTCTTTACTTAGGAATGGATATCTTATGTCGCGGCTATAATATGGGGAGCCTTCCTTTATCTGTCCATAGATATTCAGGTATCTTGGTGGAATACCTATCCTCTCTGAGGATTCAAGAAAGAAAACAACAAGGTCGCTGGTGTAATCAATACAGTAAGTCGTTCCCTTAGGTACGTAAACATAATCTCCAGCAGAAAAGTTCAGATCACCAAAAACTGATCTTAGCATTCCGCTCCCTTCATGAACGAAGAAGAGCTGGTCATTGAGTGCACTCCTGAAGAGATCATTGAACTTTTCAGCAGGTTTCGTTATACCAATGTACAGCTTTGAGTTTAGCAGCAGATACTGCCTTCCCGTAAAAAAATTGCCTTCCCTATCGAGTTTCAAACCGTCAAGGTGCCTATGTATGAATTCCTTGTTCACTGCATTAGGGGCGTTAGTCTTCTCCTCTCTCCGTAGGTTCTTAACACGGGTCGGCTCGTTCCTATGATAAATAAGGGAGTAGGGGCCATCAAAGCTTTCCTCCCCAAAAAGTTCTTCCCTCAATAAATTCTGCCTGCTCTGGAATGTGTGTCTGGATTCTGGCATCTCGCCCTGTTTTACATAAAATACCATTTAACTCACCTCAAACAATTTTACTTTCGAGTTCACCTAAATATTCCGACTTGAATTTTATCTTGCTCCCTTTTGACAGCCATCCATATTTGTCGGATCCAAGCTCAAGGATACATCCACCCGGGACAGTGCCGCTCATAATTATGTCCCCAGCCTTAAGCTCTACCTCCTTCGAAGCCCATTCTATCAACTGAGGGAAAGTCCAGTGCATGTTAATTATATTTGTTCTTGTGTACAGCTTATCATTAACCGTGGCCGCGACTGTGCAGTCTATGCGAAAATTTCGGTCAGTATGCCTAAGCACCTCATCTGATGTTGTAATCGTCTTTCCAAAGGAAGTGGCAAAGTCCTTGCTCTTTGAAGGGCCAAGTCCAATTTTCATTTCCTTTCTCTGCTGATCTCTTGCACTCCAATCGCATGCCAGCGTAAAACCTAGAATATGGTTCCAGGCGTCATCTGCCTTAATGTCTTTACCATCTTTTCCTATGACAGCAGCTATCTCAAGTTCATAGTCAAGTTCGTTGGAAAAGCTTGGATAATTGACATTGGCATCACCAGGAAAGACAGAAGAATTTCCGGAATAGTAGTAAGCCGGGAATTCATACCATTCCTCTGCCATATCAAGCCCGCGTAACTTCCTCGCCGTCCTCACATGTTCTTCAAAGGCATAGAAGTCTCTTATCTGGCCGATCTTGGGGATAGGAAGAAGAAAGGAATCCGGCACGACCCTACCTAGTGTGTCGGTTTGCCGGGTCATGTCTGTAAAGCCTTTGCTCATAATCACATCGAAGTAGTTATCGTCCGTTAGTTTGGTCCCGTACACGTCGGCAAAATCAAAGAAGTCATTACCTTTCTCTACAACAGTGTGCTGTGTCTTCTCAGAAATAACTCTCGCAATTTTCATTCGACACCCTTACAAATTCCCTCTTCTTTCCTGCTCTCTTTCTATTGATCTGAAGAGCTCCTTAAAGTTTCCAGCACCGAATGATTTGGCCCCTTTTCTCTGTATAATTTCATAGAAGAATGTTGGCCTATCTCCTATTGGTTTTGTGAAGATTTGAAGCAGATATCCATGCTCATCAACATCTACAAGAATATTGAGATCCCTAAGGGTATCGACCTTTTCATCAAGTTTACCAACACGTTCCTCCACAGTTTCGTAATAAGAAGGAGGGGTATAGAGAAATTCTACGCCATTCTTTTTCAGTTCGCTCACGGTTTTGATTATGTTGTCTGTGGATAATGCAATGTGCTGAACACCTGGTGAGTTGTAATAGTCCAGGTACTCCTGAATCTGTGATTTTTTGAGGCCTATCGCAGGTTCGTTTAATGGATAAATGATCTTACCGTCGCCGTACTGAACTACCTTCGACTTCAGAGCCGAATACTCCGTGCTTATTTGTTTGTCATCAAAGCTGATTAGCTGGTTAAAACCCATACCTTTTATGTAATAGTTTACCCATGGGTCCATCTTATTTTCTTCAACGTTTCCCACCACATGATCGACTCTGCGAAGGCCCGTGGATTTGCTTTCAATATCTACCGGCTCAAAACCAGGTGGCACATCGGATTCGTATTCCCCGGTGTCCAAAAGTGAGTGTATCGTCTCCCCATAGGTTGAAATTTCCGCCTTTTTCAGGGTCCCATTTCCTGTTTTTAGATTCTGCTGGGATTTAATCTTGACGACATCCTTCTGTTTCAGGAACTCCAATGTATTATCAAGGTTCTCAACGGTCATTGAAATATCTTTTACCCCGTCACCGTGTAATCTCACATGGTCTGCTATTGGTGTATTAGGACTAAGGAAGCTCGTGAAAGTAAGCCTTACATTCCCCTGCTCAAGAAGATAGGAAACCCGATCTCTTACTCCGGTTTCAGGGCCGGCATAAGCCTTTAGTTTAAAGCCAAAGGCTTTTTCATGGTAATAAGCCCATTGCCTGGCTGATCCTACATAAAATTCTATAGAGTTTATTGAGTCAAACAGGTTTTCGTTATCCATAAAATAACATGCTGATCCGGATATATAATATTATCTAATTTGCGTGATATTTTATGTCATGCCTTCGCGTATATTCATTCTTAGTTTGTTGTAAATGTAACATACTTATCGCTTGCAGTCCTGATGGTTATTTGGTCCCCGATCTCCTCTGATTGATGATCTTTAGTCGCATCTGTTGGTAAGGTTGGTAAGAAAGTGAAAATAATAGAAACGCAATATACTGGAAGGTAAGCATAATGGATGAAAGTTTGCTATATGTTGTAGTCTATTCGTTCAAATTCAGTAAATCGTACTGGAAACTGGAAGAGAAAGAAAAAAGGCATGTTTTACAAAGTGCTTCTTTGGTCTTTTCAGATATAAGAAAAAAAATGAACCATCTCAAGCTTTACACCTGTTCCAGGCATGATGCCGATATATTATTCTGGGGCTCTGCAAAGGGTGCTGAAGGAGTGCAGCTTCTAAAACATAGTATACAGGAAAGTCTTGGTGAGTTTGGTCATCTAAGTTACAGTCTTATATCAATATATGAAGCCTCTCCTTATCTTCACAAGGGAAAGCAACCTGAGAATGTGTTCGGCCAGGATCCGCTAAAGCACTTTGTTGCCTACCCAATGAGTAAGACTCCTGAATGGTATCTAATTCCATATGACGAGCGAAAGAAGATCATGGAAGAACACATAAGAATGGCCACTACAAATCCGGAGAACGAAGGTATTCGATCGTTCACGACCTACTCGTTTGGTCTTGGAGATCAGGAGTTTGTAGTCATGTATGAGGTAGACGACCTAATAAAATGGTCTCATGTAACTGGAAAATTGCGAGAGGCTACTGCTAGGAAATGGATTATAAAGGAGGAACCAATATTTGTTGGAAATTACATCGATTCCCTGATCGAATCGACGTTATTTGAAATGCGCGATCGGAAGGTAGTATCTTAAATGTACACTCTTGTCAGGTACTCAGAAATCGGCCTTAAAGGGGACTATGCTAGAAAACGCATGGAAAACATTCTGAAACGAAATATACTAAAAGGGCTGGAATCAAATGGGTGCAGGGCGGAGATACATTCTGAAAGAGGGCGCATTTTCGTGGAATCCGATGGCCCAGAAAGCGCGGTGAATTTTTCTCTCTCTCATACATTTGGAGTGAAATCTTACTCCCATGTTAATCGCTTCGAGTTTGGGGATCTTGAGGATCTGATTGAAAAAGTTTCTGGTACCTATTCTTCAATTGTTGCCGGAAAGAAATTTGCGATAAGGGCCAGATGCACCGGAACACACTCTTTCGGGTCGCGGGAGTTAAGCATAAAAGCCGGAGATGGGCTTTTTCCATTCTCAGCGGGTGTCGATCTTGAAAGTCCTGATGTCGAGATTTACATAGAAGTCAGGGATCGTGTTGCTTATACATTCACAGAGATCATTCCCGGTCCAGGGGGATTGCCTCTAGGATCGGAATCTAGGATGGTTGGCCTTGTTTCTGGTGGTATAGATTCACCAGTTGCCAGCTGGTTCATAATGAAGCGGGGATCACCTGTTGACTTTGTTTTTCTGGCTCTTGCACATCCTGTTGATACTGTTGATTTCCTGAGGGCCATAAGGCCGCTTGTGCGGGAATGGTCATATGGCACGGATCCACTGATACACATCGTGGACGGGACGAAGGTTGTTACTGAATTGGCCTACGCCTCCAATTACAGGGTTCCCGGCCTAACCTTCAAGCGTATACTTTATCGAATAGCTGAATCAATCGCAAAAGAAGTGGCTGCAAAAGGTATAGTTACCGGCGAATCTCTTGGACAGGTATCTTCGCAGACACCCGATAACCTCCTGTCCATAAATGCAACGATAGATTTTCCGATCTATCGTCCCCTCATAGGTTTTGACAAGGATGAAACCACGAGTTTGGCCCGTAAGATTGGGACCTACGTCGAGGATACCCATGGTGAATTCTGCGCACTTTTCAGCAGCAAGGCGGTAATAACTTCGGAACCAATAGAGATAAATGATGATATGGATCGTTTTGGAGACCTCTCCTCTATAATCCGCTCTAGAAAGATGTATCACGGGAGTCAGATAGGCGATCTGTTGGCACAGTTCGAAACAGAGAAATTTGATACTTCGGAACCCAAACCAGATTCTATAATCGTTGATCTCAGGTCGAGGGAACAGTTCACTGGATGGCACTTTCCCGGTTCCTTCAATGTCTCTCCGGATAAGATTCAGGATTTCGTCCGTGAGCATGGGTCGAATAGAAATTATGTATTCTACTGCCAGAAAGGTCTCCAGAGTGCTTTCGTAGCAAGTAAGTTGAGAACTGAGGGGTTTGACTCCAGCTACATAACCCTGGACAAGTTAATGAAGTCTGCGAAAAGTACGCCTGTTGAACAAAAGCAATTGTAATTTATTTTGTTCCGGATCTTTCCATGTATATTATTGAATCGCACCCTTTCAATCCTTCCTTTGGGATTTTTGCAAAAATGTCAGATGCGATTCTGAATCCCACAATGAACTTACCTTCTGAGTGAAAGATCTTCTGCACATCGACGAAGTTCTTGTCCTTATATTGTGATGCATCTATCTCCTTGATATCTATGTCGTTTTTTCCGGAAAGTATCTGCAAAAGCAAGTCAGACATTCCAGGCGTAAATACAGATTTAGATATTACGGACGAAGAAAGTGCACCCCTGACAACGACCTCGTCTATGCCGGCATCCTTGGCATTAATTGCACTTTCCGGGGTCAATATTTCTGCTATTACATTGACTTTTGGATTGATCTTTTTTATTTTCATCCCGGCAACTATCGTGAGTGCATCTATTTCAGAGGCTTCCCTGCTTTCGGTCAGTTTGCTAGCAAGCAGTATGACCGAATTACATTTCATTATTCCAGCCCTCTTCAGATCTGATTCGTTCAGGGCGCTTCCTCGGACATAGTCAAAGTCCAGTTCTCGATCCTTTATCTCTGTGTCCGAGAGCATAACGATCGGATAGCCTTTATCCATAAGATCAAGGACCACTTGTTTGCCTGTTGAATCGTAATTGCATATTATAACATGATTCTTTTCTTTCACGATTACACCTTCTAATCTTCTCTTCAAGTTATTGTCTATCAAACTCGCCGCAAGGGAACTCAGCATGAATCCCAAGCTTCCAATGCCGAAAATCATTATGAATATTGCATTTGTTCGGCCGAGATATCCAACGACAGGGGTATCGCCATACCCAACCGTCGTTATCGTTTGCATAGTCCACCATAAACTCGTAAACAACGAGTGTATACCGGATCCAGGCAGATTTCGCTCGATAAAGTATTCAGAAAAAGTAGCGTATATTATGACTATGATCGAGGCCAGAGCTGCAGCACCGATCCCCCTTTTCAGAATCTTCCTTACACGCCTCAATAGAACAGGTAGTAACATTTAGTTGTTCAGTAAGGAGATTGTTTGTATTATTTTAAATTTAAAGGTCCACCCTGCCTTTTCTTCTTTGTATCTTTTACAATTGAAACCGAAGGAACGCCGAGCAGGGGACTTATCAGGGACGATCTCTGACCAAGCAAAGATAATCTCTGGCTTATGTAATCTTTTGTAATCGTGTTGTTTTCATCTGTCCCAGGTATTTCTGCTCCGGATAGGATGCCTACAATAAGCGGACTCAGCTGCTTTGATAAATTCTGGCAACCGGCATATAGGAAATCAAAGGTCTTCAATGACGTGAGTATTTCCACATTTTTCACTTTCAACGAGAGAAGGGATACCCGGTACTTCGAGATAAAATTAATGCCAAGTTCGAGTTGGTTAGAAATTGAATGGATGGCATCCAGATTTAGGCCGCTAAGGAGATCCTGATTGCCAGTAATCTCCACGCTCTGGACTTCGTCTTTGTAGAACACCTTCACTTCCTTCTTGATTGTTTGAGCGCTTTCAATAATTATTTTTGAGGCCATCTCGTCATTCTGGAATTCAAGTGTCAGTAAATCCTGAGTTAGAGTAGCTTTGTTGAGATAATAAGGATCGAATTTTTCAAAATCCAATGCGATCTTTTTGCTCAGCCATTTCTTACCCGCCCTCACAGGTATTCGCAGTCCTTTTGAAAGTTTGGAGCCTGTAGCTTTATTCCTTAAAAATTCGACCTGTGAAGTGTCAAGAGAATACTGGTACTCTATGTTGTTTTTGCAGTTTATTGTTTGATTTGCACTGTATTTACCGTCGGAAAACTGACATACTATCTCAGAAGAATCTATCACAAAGGGATCAATCATAAGGAAATTCTGCAATATCGTCTTTGTCTTCTGAACGTAGCCATCGCATTCCCTTTGTTTATCCGAGATCTGTTTATCGATATTGGCCGTAAGGGAAGAAAGATAGTCACCAAGTGTGGAATCCAGGAAGCCCGAAATCTTGTTCTTGTATGGAAGAAATATCTCGATCTTTTCCTTTTCATAATAGGTATTAAGAATCTTTTCGAGGTCGTCCGATAATTTCTTTTCCTTTGTCAGATAATTCTGTTTAGTCTCAGTCAAGGTAGCATATTCATTCAAGCAATTGTTATAACCATCAGAAAGTTTAACGGATTCAACTAAGTCGCCCAGAATACCTTTCAACAGGACAGCATTATTCTCTTGATCTTTGTTACTCATAATATCGTTACGTAAGTATCGTATATAAATTTTTATCGTCGCAAGAAGTAAGCGTCGTTTTCGTTATCAGCTCTATGCTGCTGGACAAAGTGGAGACTTTATAAAATATCATGGAAGGCTTAATTAATTTAGATACTATAATGTAAGAGTTGATTTAAATGTCGGCATCAGATCAGGAAAATGTACGATTCTCTAAAGGTCTCGAAGGTATTGTTGCAGCAGAATCCAGTGTTGGCTATGTTGATGGACTTGCTGGAAAACTGGTCTACCGTGGCTATGACGTAAACACGCTAGTAGAAAATTGTGATTATGAAGAAGTTTCCTATCTCCTTTTGAATGGCGAACTTCCAAACAGGGAACAATACAAAGACTATTCATCATCTCTGAGAAAAAAACGGCAACTTGATAACGATACTCTGAACCTGATAAGGGATTTGAAGGATACACATCCAATGTCTGCCCTCCGCACAGTGATCTCTTTTATTGGGGCACGCGACAACAGGTCTATTGAACCGGATCTCGAAACCCAGAAAAGTATCAGCATAGACTTGATTGCAAAGATTCCTTCTGTTGTTGCGGCTATTAACAGAGCACATAATTCTAAGGAATTTATTTCCCCAGATGATGATTTGCCATTCTCATCCAACTTCTTTTATCAGGCTCTCGGCAGGAGGCCGGACAAAGATGAGGCAAAGATGATCGACGAAGCCCTCATTCTTCATGCTGATCATGGAATGAACGCTTCCACTTTCACTTCGATGGTAGTAATATCAACATTATCTGACATGTATTCTGCCGTGACCGCTGCAATATCATCCCTCAAGGGCCCTCTTCATGGCGGGGCTAATGAACGAGCCCTCGCTCTAATTCAACGAGTGGGCAAACCAGAAAATGCTGAAAAAGTAATCTCGAATATGATCGCAAGCAAGGAAAAGATTATGGGATTTGGCCATCGTGTCTATAAGGTTTATGACCCACGGGCAAAAATCCTTAAGAAATTTGTTGAAACGGTAACCAAGAAGAACGGTCAGGAGAATCTTTTCCTGACGGCCGAAAAGATCGAGAATATAATGGCCCAGACGCTTGGTTCGAAAGGAATATTTCCAAATGTAGATTTTTATTCGGGTCTGCTGTATTATTCAGTCGGCTTTGATCCAAGTATATTTACTCCGATATTCGCAGTCGGAAGGATCTCCGGATGGACGGCCCGATCCTTGGAATATCTCAGTGACAACAAGATATTCCGTCCCAGGGGAATGTACGTGGGCAACAGAGGACCAAAGGAATTCATACCTATTGATGACAGACAATAATCTCACTTGTAAAGGAAAAACGTACGTCCTCGACACTTCCGCGATCCTTTCCGGAAAATTTAACCTTTCAGAGGGGAACTTCCTCATCTCAAGGAACGTCATCAACGAGATAAAGCTTGGCAAAGTCTCCCGTTTGCTCAGCATGAGTATTTCAAGTCTCAGGGTTGTCACACCAAGCAGTAAGATGGTTCAGGCAGTCAAAGCTGCTGCCAAAGAAACCGGTGATTTACAAGAGCTGAGTGACACGGATATTGGACTGATCGCTATTGCGCTCGAAACTAAATCTACGCTGGTAACAGACGATTTTGCAATGGAAAACGTAGCAAATTTTCTAGGAATAGAATTTGCTGGAGCCGATCTAAAAAAGATTGGTTACAAAATCACATGGGGATACAGGTGCACGGGTTGCGGGCAGAGATTCAGTGAATATTCTGATGTCTGCCCTGTTTGCGGGCACAAGTTGAAGCGGTTTGCCAAAAAATATAAGGCAATTTGAAATAACTCATTATGATAGATATATCAATACCACTGGAATGGAGCATGTTAACCTATCCTGGCGATGCCAGGTTTGAAGAATACCCTTACATGACGCACGAGAAGAATGGGGTTCATATAACCAGATTAATAATGGAAACCCACTCTGGAACACATTTTGACGCACCCTTCCATGCGATTCCCGGAGGAAAAACTGCCAGCTCAGTTAATATTGAAAATCTTATAGGGCCGGCTTCGGTCATTGAGGTGAAAGGAGATCGGATTTCAGCCAAGGATATCCCTGATAATGTTGAGAAGAGGGTATTGTTCAAGACAAAAAATTCTGGCATGTACGATACTTTTCACACAGATTTTTGTTACATAGCTGAAGACGCCGCGAACAGGCTTGTTGATCTGAAAGTAGATGCTGTTGGTATAGACTATCTTTCAATCGAGCAATTCGGTACAAAGGGCATGAAGGTACATAAGATATTGTTGAGCAAAGACATAGTTATAATAGAGGGACTGAACCTCTTAAATGTTAAGCCTGGTAAATACGAACTTCTGTGCCTTCCGTTGAAGATGGACTTTGATGGCGCGTTATGCCGTGCAGTATTGAGATAAAGGAATAAATTAATCTTCACGTAAAACTAAAATAATCGATGATTTTAGTTATTATTGTTCCATTCTTGGAGCCAATAGAAAAGATCCACTAATGATTGTCGCATCCCCTGATCTTGGAATCCCAAATTTGAATTCTATAGTAAGGGGGTAGTCATCCTTGAAACCTAGTTTCAGATCCTCTGAGCTGGAAAGAGATTTTATAAGTTTCAAGAGATATTCGAGTGGATATGAACTCTTCACCGGATTGCTGCATTTGATCTCCTTTAGCAGTTCCTTGGTGAGGATCAGCTCGGATTCCTCCGAATCTGATATCGATCTTGCCCTGAAGTCATCTGGAGATAACATAAATCTGATCGAATCTGAAACGTCCTCAGCAGCTTTGAGGCCTTTCTCAAGCTCGGGCTTAGCTACGACGACATAAGATTCGGACGAAATTTGCGGAACTCTTGGAGTAAAAACAGTATTATTATCAAGGAGCGAGACACTCTTTATTATATTATTAATCTCAAATTTAAGCTTCTCCTTTTCCCTGATCATAGTGACGGTGTCATTAGAGTTTGCAAGTTTGATAATGGACTTTAATTTTTCAATGTCCATGGATATTTCCTCTTCACCATCTACCTGAAAGTCAAGGAATACTTCCTTGGGTACATCTATGCTTATCATTGCTACATGAGCTGGATCGACCGCTTTTACGGATAACCCATTGGCATCAAGCTTGAACTTTGCCTCATTCACAACTGTATTTAGCAGATCAGCTATTTCTTTCAGATTTTTTATTGATATTGTCATTCTAGTAGTCGACATTCGATCACTCATTTAAGTTAGAAGTAATAGACAGACGGTTAATTAAAACTTTGCAGGTTTTAGATTCCCAATTATTTCCTTATACTCTGAATAGGTCGTGAACATGGAAAAGGTGAATAAGGCGAAAACAATGGCATAAGGCAGTGAGGGATGTCATAATAGTCGGAGCCGGCCCAGCTGGATCGTACCTTGGGTATGCGCTCTCTCGTGCGGGTCTTGATGTATTAAATCTGGAGGAGCACGAGGAGGTTGGAAGGCCTGTTGAGTGTACCGGAGTAGTGACGAAGAGGATTCTTGAGTATGTAAATACAAAATCCATTGCTAACCGTGTGCATGGGGCGTATGTCTATTTTGGCGATAAACAACCACTTCACATAGCAAAGAATGAGGAAACTCTGATCATATACAGGGATTCCTTTGATAAAGATGCAGCGGGTATGTCCATATCTGCAGGTACAGATATGAGACTCGGTTCACGAGTACGTTCTGTAAGACGGATAAAAGAAGCCGTTGAAGTTGAATACAGGCAGCTTGGAGAAACCAAAACAGAATCAGCAAAAATTGTTGTAGGCGCCGACGGGGCAAACAGCATTGTGAGGAAGGAACTGTTTGGTACATTGCCAAAACGCGTTGTATCAACTTATCAGATCGATTATGCTTACAGAATGGGCGATCAGGACTCGGTCTCCGTATTTCTCGGTTCGAAGTTTTCCCATGGTTTTTTTGGCTGGGCCGTTCCTACAGGGCCAATCTCGAGGGTGGGTTTAGGTACGGTCGGAGGTGGCGCGAAAAATTATATCGAGGCTTTACAGTCCATGCTTGGCACTGGGCAGGTAATAACAGTAACAGGTGGGCCCATACCTATCTCTTATCTTGGCAGGACTTATTCTGATCGATCCATTCTGGTCGGGGACGCAGCCGGAATAGTCAAGCCTCTTACAGGTGGGGGGATATACACGGGCCTCGTATCTGCCAAACATGCATCGGCAACAATCATAGACGCGTTCGAAAATGACAATTTCGGGGAGTCTTCCCTCTCAAGTTACGAGCGATCTTGGAAGAGGGACATAGGAAAAGAACTGTTTGTTGATGGAATTGTTCAGCGGGTGTTCGCCACACTTAGTGATCGATCCCTGAACAGGCTCTTCTCGGTTTTATCAGATCCCAAGATGATCGGAACTATAAACAGGCTTGGGGACATAGATTATCCGTCTGGATTGATAGTCCGATCTCTGCTGAGCCATCCGTCTTTGGTGTTCAATTTGTTCAGGGAATTGTCCGGGTAGAATCGTTACTGATCTCAGATGCGCTGTTTATGTCGGATGTAGAGTGAAGGACCTTCACTGCAATTCCTTTCCTGTAATTGCGCATCTCCCAGCCGGATGAGACGCTCTTGCCGCATGCCAGAAGGTCATCGTCCTTGTCCACAACCAGGACCTCGTTCCCCGCAATTATTTCTGGATCCCTGTCAAGGATAAACTTGAAGAATACGTTGTATCCCTTTCTGTTGAAAGGTGCGCTGTCATCATTTACTATAACTCTATGTCGCGGAAACACTGATACTTCATGAAGCCTTCTTGCCCCTTCGATTGTGAGTGTAAAGAATCCGTCCCTCGCGCGAAGAGTAGCTAGAAGCATGGAATCAAGCAATACTGAGCGTATCCTGCCCGTATTTTTTGAAACCGTTACTGTAGTCCCATCTGGAAAAATATTCTTTCCAACGCCTGGACCGAACTGATAATCAGCAATACGTCTTACCTTACTGATGTTATAATTATCCATTATTTTGTGTGTACTCTCACTCTGTTGATCTCCAGCACGCTCTGCCACTGCCAACTCTGGTAATTTAAAGACATCTCCGGTCGTCCCTTTTGTTTTGGAGGGATCATACGAGGAAACTACCTGCTCCACAGGAAAGGTGCTCTCAAGCTCGACCGGAACGTAAATTCCGTTCCATGACGCAAATATGTTTCCATCTGCTTGTTGGTAGGTCCTGGCGTATTCTGGGCCCATTGAGAATCCCGGCGATAGGTTGTACCCTTTAAGCACATGATTTTTTGAGCTTGATGACAAAACAGATTCCGAGAATTCTTTAAGCCGCTGTACAATTGGATGATCCCTGCTGTAATCGTCAAAATAGAAAAATGTTGATTTTTTGGATAATTCCTGGAATTTCTCAAGCTCTTTCCTGTATTCCAGTATCTTTAGAAAAGCCTTGAAAAGGAACGGATGAGTTCTCGCTTTTGATTCAGCGTACTGCCACAGCGTCTGTTCGTAAATACACTCCTTTATGCTCCTAAGTTCATTGAATATGGCCTTAAGGTTGTGTAGTGCAAGAGCTTCGAATCTGTCATTTGAATTAAGCTCCTGGAGTTCCTTTATCGTATATCGGTCCCTAAGCGGGCTCCAAAACGGGAGA
>JAKAYB010000023.1 GCA_021826925.1 Thermoplasmata archaeon
ATCTTCACAGTAGGGGTCCGTTTGGAAAAAGCTGGCTTGGTCCAGACTTTGAATATCTCCGCCGTTACTGCCGCAAGAACTCGATAAAAAATGTAATTGCGATACCCATAGGCTTCATTTATGATCACCTCGAAGTGCTCTACGATCTTGATATAGACCTGAAAGGAAGGCTCGCTCAAGATGGAGTTAGTTTCCAGAGAGTGCCACTTCCGAACGACTCAGAGGCGACGGTATCCTCGATAGTTTCTTCAGTTCTGCGCAATGCAGCGGGCGATATGTAGACACATATTAATACTTATGCTCCAACGTCATGACATGAACTAGCATTTGAAGGGAAAAAATATAATATAAAGTTACCTATCAAATACAAGTGTTCAGTGAAAAGATAGCGTGGAAGATCGGGGTAACCGGAATGAAAGGTTCTGGCAAATCCGCAATAATTTCACGCATTGTTTACGGTACATTCGATCTGGGGGGAAGGACAAAACCTTTCTTCAAGAAGGCAGTAACTTTCACGCACGAAAGTAAGAATGTCACAGCTGATATATTCTTCCAGGAAATTGAGAATGATCATGGTACCGAAAAACTCTACTTCGGGATGAATCTGATCATCGTTGCAGTTGATATATTAAATAAAGAGAGCGTTGATTATGCAATCTCGGCAATAAAGAATTTCAAGGTTGGCAACAAGAAACTTCCGCTTGTTGTCGTTGGAAACAAATCCGATATGAAGTACGAAGCTGAGATCTGGAAGGAGGATCTAGAATACATTAAAGAAAAATTTGAAACCGAATTTTTCATTGTTTCTGCGAAGACCGGCGAAGGTATTCCTGAACTACTTAACTATTGCGTGGATATTATGAAAGAGAATTATTATGCAAAAGAGTGACGGTAAAGTTGAGGTTCTCTTTAAAGACATTCCTTTTGAGATATCCATAAACAAGAAGCCCGAGTTTATAATAAACAAGATGAAACTTGGCCGTATCTCGGGGAAAAAACTAATTCTCAATGCATACGAATGCCTGTATCTATATCTAAAAAAGGTAATCTGCCCTCTTGATAAAATTCTTGATTCTACCGCGGGTATACTCAGCGTAGTCATTGATGATGAAGGATTTCTTGATAGATTCATGGTTTATATGTTTCTGAAATCGAAGGGCCTATACGTTGACGTAGTCGGAAAGACCTTCTTCTGGGACAATAATTCAAGAAAACCCAGGAACGGGCCTGTTGTTGTCATAAAGGAGGACCAGAAGATAAGTTTTGAAGATCTGCTTGAAAATTCCGGACAAGTTTACGCTGCAATAGATGACGATTACGGCATCACATTATTTACATCCGAAATTGTAGAACTCAGAGGAAATATTGAAGCACCTGATCTTAGTGGGATTCATGTTGAACAGATAAGTGGTATAAACATGGTCTCGGAAAGAAAATTGCCTGACTGGTTCGGAAATCGATTCTCCGACCTTAAGATTCTGAACAAGTTCGAAGCAGCGTTACTTTCCGACAATGATGATAAGAAAAAAGCGTTAAGCAGCGTTATATTGGCCACCTTTTCCGACCTTGTTCAAAGTGGATTTATAGTTCGTTCAGGATTCAAATATGGTGCAAACTTCAGGCTCTATTCGAAAAGTATGGATGATCACGCCGAATTTCTTTTGCACGTGATAGAAGAACCTGAGGAATGGTATAAGATCAGCCGGGCAGTACGGGTTGCTCAGGGTGTACGAAAGACCATGGTCTTCGCCGGGGATATTGGTGGAAAAATATCGTACATAAAAATAAACAGGGTAAAAGACAATTTCTTTTCGAATCAGACCTGAGCCTCGAAATCGTCAATCGTATTGCTGAATTCTTTGTAATCCCTGATCGTGCCACGATCTTTCATGATCTCTCTTGCGAGAAGCCAGTATATTACAGCAAGCGATCTGCGTCCTTTATTGTTTGTAGGAATCACGAGATCGACAAAATCAGTCTTGTTATTTGCGTCACAGAGCGCGATGATCGGAACCCCGATTGACCTTGCTTCTTTCATAACCTGGGTATCAGCGAGAGGATCTGTGATCACTACCACCTTTGCTTCAATATAGCTGTTAAGCTGTGGATTAGTCAGAGTTCCAGGTATAAATCGTCCTGTGAGTGGGATAGCTCCTATAACCTCAGAAAAACGCGAAACCGGTTTAAACGCATACTGCCTCTGGGCAACAACAAGAATATCGCTAGGCTTAAATCGGCTAAGCATCTTTCCTGCCATTATTATTGCCCTGTTAGTCTTCTTTATGTCCAAAAGATAAAGACCATCATTCCTGATCTTGAAGATGTAATCCTGCATATCCTTTGATTTTACCTGCGTTCCTATGTGAACACCGGATTTCTGGTAATCTTCCTCTGAAAGTAACATCGGTTCTTCTTCCATTGATATATCTCCTTTCTGCACTCCTCGTTATTGGTAGCTTATATATTTACATTTTCGATGCGAGCAGGTTGTTTCAATAAACTTGATTTGTGAAAAAAATTCAAAAGATGCGCGACATGATTATTTGAGTATTTCATTCCCACTCTATTGTTCCTGGGGGTTTATCCGTAATGTCATAGACGACTCTATTTATTGCCGGAACTGAATTTGTTATTTCTGTTGATACTCTCTCAAGGAATTCCCAATCAGGTTTCGAAAATGTGCCAGACATAGCATCTGTAGTATCAATCATCCTTATGGCTACGGACTGGCCATAACTTCTCTTATCGCCATGAACTCCGGTTGTTCTTACCGGAAGAAGTACAGCAAAGTACTGCCATGGCCTTTTAGATTTGTCTGGATATTCTTTTTCAACACTGGATTCTAATATTTCTGTAACTTTTTGAAGAAGCTCAACCTTCTCCTTCGTTACTTCCCCAATTATCCGAACAGCCAGGCCTGGACCGGGGAAAGGTTGGAGATCGGTGGGCATTCCCAAGTACTCAGAGACCGCTCGAATTTCATCTTTGTAGAGGTCCCTCAGTGGTTCGAGTAGTTTTAGTTTCATATGTTCAGGTAATCCACCAACGTTATGGTGGCTCTTTATTGTATCTCTCACGGATCCGCCACTCTCTATCCAGTCAGGGGCGATGGTACCCTGGAGAAGCGTTGAGGCGTTGAACTCGATAGCCGCTTTTTCGAAAACATCGATGAAAAGTTTTCCTATGATCTTCCTCTTTTGCTCGGGATCAGTAACTCCTTTAAGCCCTTCAAAAAACATGGAAGAGGCATCAATGATTCTGTAGTTTATATCGTATTTTTTGAAAAGTTTTTCTACCCTAACCGATTCGTTATTCCTCAATAAACCCGTGTCTACAAAGATGGCAAGAATATTCTCCTTATCTGCCATAGCACATAGGACTGCGAGAAGTGAACTGTCCTGACCACCTGAGCAGGCAAGGATTCCCTTACCTTTAAGATTTGATCGAATATTATCCACGGCTTCCTTTACGAACTTATCCGAATTGACCATATGGAGGGAGATGACAATGCAAGAATAATACTTTCTCAGCGAATTAATTAATTTCAGATAGTAATACAGTAACATGCACTCTCAGGAACTTTTTGATTTGTCCAGGGATCTTTTTCCAGGTGGAGTGAATTCCCCGGTAAGATTCTATCAGCCGTTTCCAAGGTTTATGCAACGGGGCAAGGGGTCAAGGATCTTTGACATTGATGGAAATGAATACATCGATTACTGCCTTGGTTTTGGGCCAATGATCCTTGGACATGCAGACGAAAGTGTCATTACAGCTATAAAGGAACAATCTTCCGACGGCTCTTTATTCGGCGCTCCTACTTTACGAGAACTGGACCTCGGAGATACCATACGTTCCGCTATACCCTCCATAGAAAGTATGAGGTTTACAAATTCAGGAACTGAGGCAACGATGCATGTGTTGAGACTCGCCAGATACTTTACCGGCAGGGATTTGCTTGTCAAAATATCCGGAGGATTCCATGGGTCACATGACATGTCGCTAGATACAGATAATAATTTTGACGGCAGTGCCAAAAACGTTACTATTGAGGTGCCCTTTAATGATTCAGAAGCCATAGAATCAGTGTTCAAGAAATACGGAAAGCGAATAGCGGCCCTGATCATGGAACCGGTCCTGGGGAATATTGGCGTAGTGCCACCCAAGATAGAATTCCTGAAAGAGGCTAGGTCTGTAACCCAACAGTACGATTCCCTTCTAATATTCGATGAAGTGATAACAGGATTTCGCTTCCACTTTGGAGGTTATCAGGACATCGTTAATATAAAGCCCGATCTAACGACTCTGGGAAAAATCATAGGTGGAGGTCTTCCCGTGGGGCTTTTCGGTGGCAGGAAAGATATAATGAGCAAAGTTGCCCCGGAAGGAAAATTCTACCAACAGGGAACATTCTCAGCAAATCCACTTGTTATGGCCGCAGGAATAGCTACTCTTGATAAACTACGGCATATGGATTACGGAAGATTGGAAAGATACACAGCTTCGCTTGTTGATCACATAAGAAAAATCTTTCGCGATTCGGGAATAGATGTTACGGTAAATAGCGTAGGCAGTATGTTTACAGTTTTCTTTACAAAGAAAGAAGTTATCAATAATCAAGGCGCTCAGCTGAGCGATGGTACTGTGTACAGTAGGTTCTTTGATTCGTTGCTCAAAAACGGAATTTTCATACCAGGTTCAAAATTGGAAAGCTGTTTCGTCAGCTTCTCCCATACTGATAAGGATCTTGAGCGTACAAAGAAAATTTTGGATCAAATACCCGAAGAGATGGTTTTGTAAGTCACAACTGGCATTTGCGATTATTCGTCTATAAGAGTACCATCAAAAATTCCTATAGCACGTTACAGCCAGCATTTTTTAATTCTGAAAAATTTGCTTCAGATCATCTTACTATAAAGAACAAACAAAATTGACTAGAACTAACTATTAGTCTGGCCGTGAAAAGAGCCCATATAACCATTCGATTATAGTTTAATTATTTCTTTACCTTTGACCGTGAATTTTTACCCTTGTTGAAATTTAGAAAATCTACTGAGGGAATTCCGATAAGCAGTAACATATTACCGGATTTTTCCAAGGGAGCTGAATTCTCAGTTTGAGTCAACGATTCGAGGAGTTCCTGTAATTTTGAAACTGCAAGACTGAAGGACTCATCCGAAAGCTTTGAGAAGCTGGCAATGTAAAATTTTTTTTGTATCATCTCTTTAACTTCTCTCATATAATTATCATCTGAGGATAAGACCTCCTCTGCAATTAGATTCAGGAGAAATGACTGTGATTTTAGGAAAGAGAATAGAACTTCCCTTAAATTGTCAAAATTCTGGGACAAGATACTGGAATCTAATTCGGATTCGGAAAGAGCATCGAAAGTAGTCTCATTTATTGAGTAGTACTTTTCCACGTAGCCTTTTTTTACACGTATATCTGGTTCTTTGAGTAGCCCTTCAGAAACAAGTTCTGCTACCGCCTGATACAGGTTAGATCGTGTTGTCCGCAGTGTCTTTGACATCTGTGTAACAGTCATAGGTCCTTTCTGGAGAAGCAATAAAATTATACCGAGTTTTGTAGGATTTCTGAGGTTGTTGACGAAGACGTCAGCTCGCTTTTGATCTGCCATAGCCGTATATTTAAATATTAGTTAAATATCTACGTATAAGAAATATAAATACGTATAACAATGATTTATATGATTGAAGATTCAGAAGCCCGCAGAAAAAATTTCAAACTAACAGTTTCAAACCTGGCAATATCACGAGCCGGAACGTCTGCGTTTTCTCTCATGATCCTCTGGATCACCCTTCAACTTACTCATATTCCTGCAATTGCTGGCCTTGCGGATGGGATGTTTACGCTTCCACTGTTTTTCTCGTTTTTCGTCGGATCCTTTGTTGATCGGTCTAGAAATAAAAAAATGGTAGCTATAATCGCATCGATTTTTCGTTCCGTTTCTATATTCCTGCTTTTCATTGCTGTAAGCACACGCGTTCTTGTCGTGATCGTGTTTTTCGTATTTCTCTGCGTTGTGATAATGGGATTCACCTCGGATATAAGCAACTCTGTAAGGGCTATCTGGGTAAAGGTATTCCTTAAGGATGAAGAATACCAGAAAGGCTCCGCATGGATGATGGGAATCGGATCTCTTGCCGAAATGGCTGGCTTCATCGCGTCCGGAATTTTCATCTACATTGGATTTTTGAGAGGGATCTCTGCCCTTTTCGTAGTTCTGGTGGCTTCAATCATACCAATAATATTTATCGTACAAAAGCCAGATCGAAGGGAAAGGCAGTCCGTCAAAAGTGACATGAAGGAAGGGTTGAAGTTTCTAAAAGAAACAAAAATCTTGCAGCAGATGATTTTTCTGATGATCATAGCGAATCTTGCCGTAGCAATGATGGGTATAGCATTTACTGTTCTTGTTGAAGAAATATTCAAGCTCAGCTCCGTGTATTTCAGCATCGTGTTCGTACTGGTCTCTCTCGGGATAGTTCTTGGATCAATGCCAGGCTCCAAAGTTAAAGGAAAACTTGGTGTTATAATTATACCTCTTCTGGCAGTGACTGGCGCAATGTTCGTATCAATTGCCTTTCTTCATTCGATATACCTAACTTATATTCCGGTTGTGGTCATTGGGTTCTGCGTCGGGATGATCAATCCGCCTGCTGAATCAGTTCTGATCAAAAGGATACCGGAAGAAATGATGGCAAGATCGATGGGGATCGTTAATACGATGGCAATATCGGTGACTTTTTTCTCCGGAACCATAGGAGGCCTGATAATACAGTTCACTTCGATTTTCGACCTATTCTTGATAATTGGCTCCCTAGTGATATTATCTGGTTTTGGAATGCTGTTCATGAAGGAACTCAGGGATTCTCCAGTAAAATAATGTATGCCAATTTCAATGGGTTTATCTATGGAGTTCAATTATTGAACATTAAACATGACAACTGTAGTATGCAATAAATGTGGAAAGAGAAGAAATGGATTTTCATATAATGTCACATGCGAATGCGGAGGCATATTTTCAATTCATCCGGAATTCAAATTCCGTAGTGAACACATATGGGAAAACTTCCCGTATTTGAAGAGGGTAAATAGCTTGGGAGAATGCGAGACTCCACTGATCTCGTTTGACAAAATGTCTATGAAACTTGAATATTTTTCTCCCACATATTCCTACAAAGATCGTGGGTCGCGTACACTCATTTCATGGCTATCTCAAAATTTGGATAAGGGATCGGTAATAAAGGAGGATTCCTCTGGAAATGCTGGCGCCTCCATAGCAGCATATGGAAATGCCGCTGGATTTGAGACCCATATATTTGTCCCTGAGCATGCTGTCAGGGAAAAATTAGCGCAGATAGAGGCTTATGGCGCTCGGATACACAAGATCCCAGGTAGCAGGGAGGATGTCGCTCGTGCTGCTCAGGAATATGAAGGGTATTTCGCAAGCCATGTTCTTAACCCTGAATTCAGGGACGGCATGCGGATGATAAGCTATGAATTATTCAAAGAGATCGGGAGGACAAGGATTCCTACAATTTATGTTCCGCTCTCAGCTGGGACTCTCTTTCTAGGCATCGTTTCCGGATTCGAACACCTCTATTCCTCAGGCGAGATTGAAAGTGTTCCGAGATTTGTTGTCGTCCAGCCCGAGTACGTTTCTCCAATATGTTCTGCAATTAACAATGTAAAGCGAGCTGAAACTGATTTTAAGGATTCCATCGCAGATGCTCTGGTTTCAAGGAAACCTGCACTGGCAGGGATGATAATCCAGAAGATAAAGGAGCACGGATCATTGTGCGTATCAGTGAGCGAGGACCAGATAATAAATGCGAGAAAGAAACTTGCGTTGATGGGGATTTTGGTCGAATACAGTTCAGCGACTGTTTTTGCTGCATATGAAAAGTTGGGTCATTCTGAGGAAGCATTATTGATAATGACTGGAAATGGGCTAAAAAACCTGTAATCTAATTATTTTGTTCTTCTTCCGGATACTTGTGATCCTCGATCGTATCGCCATTAACTATGAGGGAATAAGTCAGGGCTGCCCCTCCTTGCTTCACAATGATCGATACACTGCAATACTTTGTAAGAGAAAGATTGATCGCCCTTTTTAGTTTCTGCAGATCGATGTTTCCTTCGAAGATATAGCTTATATTTACTTTGGTAAGTGTCTGCGGATATTCTTTTCTCCTCTCGCCAGTAACCTCACACCTGAATCGCTCATAATCTGTTCGCATTTTAGGAAGCATGGTAACAATGTCTGCAGCAGAACAACCGCCCATAGCCATGAGCAGTAGCTCTGTTGGGGAATAATATGTTTCCGAATTGGCAAGTGGATCTTTCAACCTTACTTCGTGTTTTTCATCCTGCGAAATGAAAAATTTACCCTTTTCGTATTGAAACGAGACTTTCATAAAGGGTTTATTTGGGCATAGGATATTTACTTTTCCGGCACTTTTTTAAGTGCAATTCCAAGAGCTTTTAGAGCGCCCATCATTGCGGAAAGACCTGCTGAAATGTCCGGGTCCTTCAATAATGCATAAAGCCCCATCAGACCAATTGATTCAGGATTCTTTGCACCACTTACCATGTTATCAAATATCAGATCGCTGTTGAACGCTATTGCCTTTAAGGTATCCCCCGCTGTCTCGCTGGATAGAGAATGAGAAAGGGCCGCGAGAACATTCACCATTTTTACCACGCCAACCAGTGCATCCCTTGATGTAAGAAATGTCGTAAGGAATTCAAGATCACTCGGAAGGTAATCAGAGGATAGATCATCAAGAATCTCAATAAGTCCAGATTTCCTCATCCTGGTAAGGAGGTTGAGAAGTGAAGTTAGCGCGTCCTTATTCTCCAGAAGCCCGATTATTAGTGGCTCAATGTCGTCATCTATTTTTGAAATATCCTGTTTCCCAGTTTGCTGTTCGTCAACCATAGTTACACCACTCCCCTTAAAACCGTCGAAAAATAAGTGTTAGATGCAGACCATTTAAGCAGGAAATCACCTTTATTTTCCTGTATCGTTCTCAGCTTCTTTCCTGGAGCTTCTACATAGCTGAAGGCAGTATCCTTTCCAGTTATCACAACCTGCGGAGTAGATTGCTGGAACACACTATCTGAAAGCCCACCGACAGTCTCAGAAATTATTCGGGCAACCACGAATGAAGCTTGCATGTAACCTGAAGCTGAAGATTTGGTGTTGCTCAAATTGTTAGAATCGCCAATTGAAAATATGTTGCTTTTACCCTTCAGCGTTAACGTGGAAGGATCGACATTAACGTATCCTTGTTGGTCAGTCAGGCCAGATACCTTGAGAAATTCCTGTCCCCGGTGCGGCGGAGAAAGAACGAGAAGGTTATAATTGAGTTTGGAACCGTCTGATCCTGTTACTTCCTTATTCTTTGGATTTATGCTTGTAACTGCGAATCCTGTTTTATATTCAATGTTCTTTTTCTTTAATATCGGTTCTATAATCTGGGAAAGTTGTTCATCGTGAGTCACGCCAGAAAACGGTGAAAGGTATGTAATTTTAGACTTCGCCCTCACCCCCTTATCAGTAAGATAAGAATCGAGCAAAAATGAGAATTCATAAAGAGATTGTGGGGACTGAATGGGCTGACCTGTACTCCCGACAACAACATTTCCGCCGGAAAATGCATTCAGATATTCTCTGAGTTCCATCGCATTCTGTAAACTATAGAAATGTTTCGCCTCGCCATCATATCCTGGGATCTCCTCGGGTGCATATCTGTTGCCAGTTGCAATTATTATATAGTCGCCAACATAGCTTTTTCCAGAGCGCAAAAATACGATACCATCATCCGGATTCACCCTCAGTATTTCATCATCTATGTAATCTATGCCGTTGTTGAGGAGGAAATTCATCGGTTTTATGCTGTCTCTGTAGTTTTTATAGCCAAATGGAATAAATAAACCATCTGGCTTGTAAAAATGCCTGAAGGTTTTTCCTATGACTGTGATCTCAAGCTCGTCCTCTCCAGCGTGTGATCTTAACTTGTTTGCTGCCGTAATTCCAGCTGATCCGTCGCCCAATATTAAAACACTCTTAGATGCTACCATTTAAATACACTTCCATTTTCCAAACAATCTTCCACCTAATCTTAGAAAGAAAAAAGGTCTGCCTAAATAATGATCGATGAAATGTGTGTTCGACAACCGTCGTAAATTCCATCCTAAAGCAGACCTCAAATACACAAGCACTTTATCGCTTTGATTTATTAGTATTTTTGTTTTTGAAGGCGTTACCAAAATACAGCGAAATAATCGCTATCTCCAAAGAGCGTGACATATAGGTAATCATTACCGATCCTGATTAACAATCCTGTACAATGTCAATGAAATCTAAAAATAAAAAATAGATAGGGGAATAAAATATTTATTTATAAAAAAGAAGATATACGGATTTCTGCTATGCTTTTTTTTAATAAGTTGGCTGGGTGAGCGCCGAACAGTGGCATTGGGAAATAGTCATACCCTGATGTGATTAGACCATTGTTGTTGTACGGTTCGTCATGCCTGAAGTGAAAATGATAATTCCACCAGAAATTACCAAAGTAACCCATATCCCAGCTGTCCGTATAATTAACTGCCGAACCACTGTAAATGCTGTAATTCGGGATGATGGCAGCAGAATAGACATCGAAAGCATTAAAGAAGATTGTATTATTATTACTGTAGAGCGTCAGTCCTACAGGATTCAGAGTAGTGTTCACTTGGTTGGTTGAAACATCGATTACACTGTAGCTTGTTGTATTCAACATCGGATCTTGGTAGAATATGTTCCCATAAACCATATTATTTCCAGACATGGATGCGGTGTCATAGATTAGCAGTGAGCTATCCTTTGTGTAGAAGGTGTTCCAGGACACGACAACGTTCTGGGAATTCCAAAGCAGAAGATTAGCGATAGGGAATTCCGTCTGCTCATAGGAAAACCATCCCGTGATGAAATCATTGCTAATCTGCACGTTACTTGATCAATATACAACTATTCCAAGAGTATTACTGTCTGGTAGATGGAATAAATTAGCTGCGGAAAGGTATGTCCCGGTATATTGAACATTCATTTGTGGCATGTTTTGGATCAATACATTGGCTGTAGAATTAGCTATGAGTACACCGTAATATGATGGGAAGAAATAATCGTTGACCTCTCCAAGTAGTGGATCAAGTTGCCCATTCATAGAAGGATTGTTAAAGAGAACGTAGGGATTATATGGTGACCCGTTCCCAAACATAGAAATGTTTGCAAGTTGTTGATTGTTCGTTGCGTATAGCGGTGTATACAAGCCCATCTGATAGTCAAACGGAAGCATAGTTTGCTGATAAGACCCTGGGACCATTGCAAAGCTACTGGGGGTATAATCGCTCATCAGTTGAAAGATATTAATTCAGCGATATTCCAGAAGATACGTGGAGCTTTCAGAATACCTGAGAGTGGCGATCTCTCCAACGACATATACGATACTTCAAGGGATGATCCGATCGTCCACGAACAGTGCCGTATGGTCTTCGGGGAACTCGAAGTGTATCCTCATGCGAACATAGAGAAGCATATACTCCGATCAGCAAAACTGGCTATAGATCGCTTCAGCAAGAGAGAATCGATGCTCTTTTCACAGAATCGTGAAGGGAGGATGAAGAGGACAAACAATGGAATGGAGATATTATTCCGCAAGGTGAGAAGGAACGTCAGGAAGAGGTGCGGCAACATTGCCACGGGTAATGTCATCGCACAAAGCGGAGAATCACTCCTACTCTTTCAGAATGTTGACAATCAGAGATATCTGGATGCAGTCTTCGGAAAAGAAGACATGAGCGAGGTATTCTCCAGGTATAGAATACCGTTCAAAAATGAGGGCATGACAAGGAAGAGGATCATCTCCCTTGTCGATAAGGAGACGAAGATGATCCTTGAGGATCACATTCCTGACAGTCCATACAGCAGAGAGTTGATGTCAGAGTATTTCTCGAATTGTAACAAAGGATGAAACAGCGGTTTATGATTGGCATAGGACTTCTCAAAAAAGCTAAATAAAGCATGAATATGTGGGTCTCATGGATTGCTCCCTTCGCGTTGTAAATAAAGACAAGGATTCAATAACAGTTGAAATGCTGAATTATGATAATACCATTTTAAGGCCTTTTATGGACGAACTCCTGCATGACGAACAGGTTGAAGAGGCCAGATATTACATAAAGCACCCCAGAATTGATAATCCACAGATCTTTGTTAAAGTAAATACTGGAAAACCCCAGGCTGCAGTGAAGAGGTCAATAAAGCGCCTGAGTAAAGTTTTTGAAAATATGGAAGCAGATCTCAAGAAGGAAACCAAGAAGACCAAAGAAGTCAACTGATGCAGAATAGATTTCTGATAGAGTTAAGTCAGGAACTACCAGTTGCATCTTATTATGAATTATTAAGTATATGCGATGATTCCGGCTGTTTTTTTGAGTACGGATCGGATGGTTTTGCAGTGGTATCTGGGGAAACTAAAAGTGTTGAAAAAGCCGCTTTTGTAAAAAGAATTTCATTGATCATTTCGGAGGCTGCCAAACTTGAGAATCTTAAAGATATCGCGCTTCCAAAAGGAACTTTTTTCGTAAGATTCACGGATAGTTCTAATTGCCATGATTCCAAGATGGAATCGCGGATAGGAGAGATGTTGCACGGGCAAGGGAGAGTGAATTTCAAGAATCCAGATTACATAATAAGAGCATATCACTGGCACAGATGGTACATCTGTCGTGAGACTTACTCAAACGATCCCAAAGAGTTTCAAAAGAGACGTGCTCCTCTGAGACCTTTCTTCTCCCCAGTTTCTATAGATCCAAAATATGCTAGGTTTATGATTAACATTTCTGCAACGAAAGAGGGGGACACCGTACTTGACCCGTTTTGTGGCACCGGTGGGATTCTAATTGAGGCTCATATGTTGCATCGCAAAATTATCGGGATTGACCAATCTCTGGAAATGGTGACGGGATCAAGGCTTAATCTTAAGTTTCTTGGGATAAGAGATTATGAGATCATTAACTCAGATTTCTTGACGTGGCACACTGATAAGAAGATCGACGCAATAATAACTGATCTCCCGTACGGACGTAGCTCTCCCACTTTTGGAAATGAAATAGATCAGTTGTATGAAGGCGCCTTTGAAGCGTTCTCAAAGATTCTTAAAAAAAATAAACGATGTATAGTGATCCTGTCAGACCCTTCCTTATTAAAATACTCGAAGAATAATTTCGTCACATTAGCTGTTATAGGAAAAAGAGTACATAAATCCCTGACAAGGTATTTTTGTTGCCTCTACAGAAAATGAGGTAATCAGTTTATATATTGTTTTAAATTACGTGTTCGGATGTTAGACCCTGTAAATAATCACGATATAACCAGACCTATAGAAGAGGAAATGATCTTAAACAAGAAAAGGATATCCGCCAAAGATCGCGCAATGGTTCAGAAACTAAAAAAGGAGCTTGAAGAGACTAAATGGTCTCTGAAAGAGTACAAGGATCTCTATATCAGGCAACTGGCAGAGATGGAGAATTACGAAAAGGCAAAAGAACGAGAAATAGCTCAGATAACAAAGAGTGCAGGGAAAGACATAATAAAAAACCTTTTGCCGTTGCTTGATACGATTGATGCTGCCATGCTAAAATCAGAAAATGGCCACGAGCTCACGGTAGTGAGAGATCAGTTGATAAAGATCCTCGGGGCATATGGTTTCTCTCCCATTGATGCTAAAGGAAAGAAATTTGACCCGTATTTGCACGAGGCAGTCGCTGTGGTTCAGAACGACAATGATGGAATAATAGTCGACGAAGTGCAGAAAGGTTACAAAATAAACAATGAGGTTATAAGAACTTCGAAAGTAGTAGTAGGAAAAAAAGGTGAATAATAATGGCAAAGATAATAGGAATAGATTTGGGAACTAGCAATTCAGCTGCAGCTGTAGTCATTTCAGGAAAACCAACGGTGATTCCGAGCTCTGAAGGTATCTCCCTGGGCGGGAAGGCATTTCCGAGTTACGTTGCCTTCACGAAGGAAGGCGATTTGCTTGTAGGAGAACCCGCCAAAAGACAGGCTTTATTGAATCCCGAGGGGACTGTTTTTGCAGCTAAAAGGAAAATGGGTACGGACTTTAAGTACAAGATTCATGGCAAGGAGTACACTCCCCAACAGATATCAGCATTCATCCTACAGAAAATAAAGAAGGATGCTGAAGCTTTTCTGGGAGATACTGTAAACGAGGCCGTGATCACTGTGCCGGCGTACTTTAACGATAACCAAAGACAGGCAACGAAGGACGCAGGAGAAATTGCAGGTTTAAACGTGAAAAGGATAATTAACGAACCTACGGCAGCTTCCCTTGCGTACGGTCTGGATAAACTTAACCAGTCGATGAAGATTCTTGTTTTTGATCTGGGAGGCGGAACTCTGGATGTCACAATCATGGATTTTGGGGAAGGCTTGTTTGAAGTTGTCTCAACATCCGGAGACACTGCACTTGGCGGGACCGATATGGATGAGGCTATCATAAAATTCCTCGTTGATGACTTTAAAGCAAAGGAAGGAGTCGATCTGTCAAAAGATCAGAACGCATATATAAGGCTTAAAGACGCCGCTGAAAAGGCAAAAATTGAGCTTTCATCTACACTCACTTCAGAGATTGATCTACCATACATAACTGCCACGCAAACTGGGCCGAAACATCTCAAGTATACACTGACGAGGGCTAAACTTGAAGAACTTATCGCACCGATAGTACAGAGGTGCAAAACGCCACTAGATAAGGCCATAGAGGAAGGTAAGCTCTCAAAGGCGGATATTAATAAAATTATCCTTGTCGGTGGCCCAACAAGGATGCCTATTGTAAAGAAATTCATAGAAGACTACTTTGGTAAGAAAGCAGAAGGGGGCGTTGATCCTATGGAATGTGTGGCCATAGGGGCAGCTATACAAGGTGCAGTTTTATCAGGGGACATTAAAGACATAGTGCTTCTTGATGTGACGCCATTGACTCTTGGTATAGAAACACTTGGGGGTGTTGCAACACCCATAATACCTGCAAATACAACGATTCCGACAAAAAAATCCCAGATATTTACAACTGCAGCGGATATGCAGACCGCAGTAACTATACACATAGTTCAAGGAGAACGCGCGATGGCTTCTGACAACGTTTCCCTTGGGATGTTTAATCTAGTTGGGATACCTCCTGCCCCGAGAGGTGTTCCACAGATAGAGGTAACTTTTGACATTGATGTTAACGGGATCCTTAATGTCTCAGCAGTGGACAAGGGCACCGGAAAGAGCCAGAGTATCACACTGACTGCATCCAATAAACTCTCGAAAGAAGAAATTGAGAAAATGAAAAAAGCTGCTCAGGACTTCGCAGAGCAGGACAAGAAAAAGAAAGAGGAGATCGAGAAACTGAACGCTGCAGAAACGCTCGCTTACACTGTAGAAAAGACTGTTAATGATGCAGGAGACAAAATAGACGAGGGCACAAAAAAAGATGTGCTTGAAAAAGTGAAGGAAATGAGGTCTGCGATCTCTGAGAAAGACATGGAAAAGGTCGATACACTTTCGCAGGAACTTTCAAAGAAAATACAGGAAGTTGGTGCGAAAATGTACCAGCAACCCGGTGGAACAAACACAACAACCGATGCACATGAAGGAGCGCAACAGGAACAAAACCAAACGACGCAGAATGATCAGACTGGAAAAAGCGAAGATGAAAAAGTGGTAGATGCAGATTATACCGAGAAAAAATAAGTGGAGCGATAGATAGGTTTGGCCAAGGATTACTACGAAGTGCTTGGCGTCAGCAAGACCGCCAGCCAGGATGAAATAAAAAAAGCTTTTCGAACACTCGCAAAGAAATACCATCCAGATGCAAATCCAGAAAACAAGGAACAGGCCGCAGAAAAGTTCAAAGAGATCAGCGAAGCGTACGAAGTACTTTCGGATGAAAACAAGAGGAAGATGTACGATCAGACTGGCAGGGTTGATTTCGGGGCTGGAAGATCAGATTTCACATGGCAGGATTTTTCACACTATGACGATTTTAGTGATTTAAGAGATATATTTAGCAGGATATTTGGCGGTAATTTTGGCTTTGGTGGTTCAAACGACTTTTTTTCAGGAATGCAAAATTCCGGCCCGAACCTTGATTTAATAACTTCTGTGGACGTTGGACTCGAAGAAGCCTATTACGGATCGATACGCACTATAAAATACCAGAGAAATGCGCCGTGCCAGGCATGCAACGGGACCGGATCCAAAGACGGAAAAATGGTTACGTGCCCAACCTGCCATGGAAGTGGACAGATACGAAATGTACGGGGGCAGGGATACTTCAGAATGGTTTCCGTCTCTGTTTGCCCTACCTGCAATGGACGCGGAACCGTACCGTCCCAACCCTGTCCCGTGTGTAAGGGAAGAGGCTATGTTACAGTAACGGAAAATCTCCAAATAAACATTCCTAAAGGAGCGCAAGATCAGCTCAGGTTGCGCTTGAGAGGCAAGGGGCAATATAATAACGGCCGTTCAGGAGACTTATATGTTATTTTGAATGTCCGCGAACCCTCAGGAATCCAGAGATCTGACGACAATCTTTACGTAACACTTGACATTTCTTTTCCAGAGGCTGCACTTGGGGTTAAGAAACAGATAAAGCTATTCAGGGAGGAGTTTGAGGTCAATATACCTGCAGGAACACAGCCAAATGACATAGTAAGGATTAAGGGAAAAGGAATGCCTCACATGAATAGCGGTGGTTCTGGAGACTTGATGATTAGAATTAAATTGATCGTGCCAAAGCATCTTAACTCCGCACAAAAACAACTAATTTCGCAATTGCTGGAAGAAAACACAAAAAAACATTCGTGGTTCGGAAGATCTTAAGAGCACAGAAAAGATTATATTACTGTTACGTGATATTACTTCATGAAATTTTTCATAGCTTTCGACAATTCCGACGGTGCTAAAAAGGCTCTCAAATTCGCGATGAAGTTTAAACCGATAGCGGATGAATATGTAATCTGCTATATTTCTCCTCTGATAATTGGTGCCGGACCAACTTATGGTTCGTATACTCCTCCTACCGTGTTCAGCAAAAGCGACAATGCTTCACAGGAAGTGCTTAACAGTGCTAAAGAACTGATAGAAACAGAAAATGTAAACGCCTCTTTCCTCGGGCTTGAGGCTTCGGGCGATCAGATTGCCAGGGTTATGACGAATGCTGCATTAGAAAGAGGTGCAGACGTGATAATTACGGGGACAAGGAAACTTTCGGGGCTCAGTAAGGTATTCCTTGGTTCGATCAGTTCAGAAATAGTGAAACTAAGTACTCTTCCCGTCTTGGTAATTCCACCTGGTTAGCCTCTTCAGTTAATGCTGAAACGTACCAAATTTTATGAAAAGATCATTCATAAGGAAGTATCTTTTACAAACTGCTCTGTATAAAAGTCATTTACGATCTTAAAGAACTGATCTGTTTGGTCGATGTAAACCGGGTGTTTTGAATTTTTTACAACAACCAGTTTGCAGTTCCTAATCAAATGGGAGTATTCCTTTCCGAGAGACGGAGGGACAACAATATCGTTTTCGCCCCACACCAGTAATACGGGCGCTTTTATACCTACAAGGTTTTCTTTTTCTGGTTCAAGCCAAGCCGGCGCGACTGCAACAACGCTCTCGATCATGTCAGGGAAAGATAATGCAGTCTTAAGAACCATGCCGCCGCCCATAGATGCACCGAGAACATTGGCATGATCCAGGCCTACTGCATGCATGTAGTCCCTCAGCATTATTGGGCCGTTCTTCAGGTCCCCTCTACTTATGCCATAAGTAGGCGATGAGGGAGACTTCCCAAAACCTGGGTAATCGAAAGCGTACACATTCATTGAAAGTTTATCGAATTTCTCGAAAGCGCCTACATCTTCCCAGTTTTGT
>JAKAYB010000116.1 GCA_021826925.1 Thermoplasmata archaeon
TAATATTGAGTGGACGTAAATATAAGACTTACAGGGGAATGGGATCAATAGGTGCAATCCAGGCGGGTATTTCTGACAGATACGGAAAACTTGGTGCAAACAAATTCGTTTCTGAAGGTGTTGAGGGTGCGGTTCCATACCGGGGAAAGGTTGAAGAGGTTCTTTTCCAGCTCATAGGCGGTTTGAAATCTGGAATGGGCTATGTCGGTGCTCCGGATATTGAAAGCCTCAGGGTGAGCTCAAGATTCATAAAGATAACTTCAAACGGACTGAAAGAAAGCCATCCGCATGACATAAGAATCATCAGCGAACCCCCAAATTACCAGATTTATCAGGTATAACCTTGTAAATCCATCATATCTATTTTGTACCAATTAGGTTAAATAGCACATTTTACTTTTAAAATTATGCGAACTAAATCAATAGTGTTCACAGTTCTAGTATCTTTGGTAGTTGTGACACTCCTGGCTTCATCAGCCGGAGCATCGACTATTACAACAACAATAAATCCAAAGGATAACTCAGCAACTGTGCAAGCAAAAATGATGGCCACCCAAGAAATCAGCTTTAATAGCAGTTTGTTTGGGCGGTCCCATTTCGAACAGCAAAACAGCAGTCTAAGTTTTAATTTCACATCTAATGCACGTGTTAACTCCCAAATTTATACAGCATTCAATAAAAGTGTATCCGAAAACGCAAGTTCAGCATATGTTCAGAATATATCATTCCAATATTACAGAAATACTTCAGTAGTAACCAGTGGAAATGAAACGCATATGTTCATTAATACAACGATGATGTTTTCAATGAACGTAACCGGCATTATTCATGGAAAGACAGCGAATATGTCGTGGAGAGCATTCAACGTGACGGATAACATATCCTATAAATATAATTCGAACAATTTTTCGCTCAACATGATAGGATTTCACTTTATGGCATTCGGTTACGATAAGTTTATGATGACTGGTCACAATATGCTAAACTTCCATGCGTTCGCTAAACCACTGAATACTTGGCACAGATCTTACAATAGCGCAAAGAACGTTACTACATTCACTTACAACGCAAACACAACAGTTGACTATCATGGAGAATTCCATCTTGGCATGATAGGCCCGGTTTACTACAACGCAACGATGGATCCAGCTTACACTGTGGTTGCACCAGGATATTCAACAGCATCAGGCAACAGCTTGACAGTAGGAAACGCTCCGCCAGCATCTTCCAATTACGTTTACTATTACATAGTAGCAGCGGTTGTGATAGTTGCAGTAGGTGGTTTCCTGTTCATTAATATGAGGAAGAGGCGTTAATCTTCCTTATTTTATAATTTGATAGAACAGAATCAGAAAAACCATTATCCAAATTTTTTAATATTTCAGCTATTTTTACGAAATTGTCTTTAAATTGTTCCATTTTTTTTGGATTTCGTAGTATTGCAGCAGGATGGTACTGAGGTGCGATTAGTTTTTCATCAAGGAATATTACAGATCCCTCTAATTCAGAAATCCTCCCTAACTTCGTTCCAAGAATTACATTAAGCGACCGAATAGCAGAATTACCCATGGGAACAAGCATCAATGGTTTCAATATCATGAGTTCCTTTTTCAAATAATCAGAGCACGATTTTATCTCAGTGATTTTGGGGGATTTTCCGATCTTCGGTCTGCATCTCACTGAGTTTGTAATATATACGTCTTTTGGCAAAATACCTGCGTAATTCAATGCTTTATTTAACAAATTTCCACTTCGTCCAACAAAAGGCTTTCCAACCTCATCTTCTTTGGCTCCAGGTGCTTCACCAATGATGACAAGTTTTGGTTTGTCAGTGCCATAACCGCATACCGCTTTCTTTCTGGAAAAATATAGATCACACTTCTTGCATGATGTTATTAAGCTGCAAATATCCGTTAACGACTGCATTCTTCAGTTAAATCTGCGAGGCTATATTTAGACTTATTGTAAGGGTGGAAATAATATTGGGGAATCATTTCATTTTCTGCGTCTAATATTTTAGAATCAATGCAATGCAGGACCGTTAGGAGTGGAAAAAAAGCCTCAATGAGAAAAAACCATAAACTATAAACGATTACAATCCGAGAATGGAGAAATTAGTAGCGGCAAACAGACAGGATATACTTGAATTCTTTCACAGCCACGGAATGCTAATTTCACCAACGGCTCTCGACACGATAATAAAGGAAGGCCTAGGCCAATTTATTCCCAAGATGCTCTCACAGGAAGTTCTGGATCTTGGATACATAGACGATTCAACCATCAGAAAATTGATGAGAGGCGATATAAAAACTGACCGGATGGATTTTGAAGTTAACCTGCCCGATATAAGGATAAACAACTCCGTGGAAGATTTCCAGCAGCTGTTCGTCAGTAGGTATAAGAAGATCAGCAGACTCATTAGTTTTTCAAGTTCAATGCGAGGTTCTCTTGATATTAGAAGTGCAAAAAAAACACGCGGAGAGGTAAAGGTAATTGGTATAGTATACTCCGTTGATACCACGAGGAACGGTCACAAGAGAATAATAATAGAAGATACAGAAGATTCGATCGCGGTTATGCTTCTCAAAAACAAGGGCCTGGATAATGAGCTGATACTTCAGGACGAGGTCATAGGGGTGATAGGAACAACCAGCAGTGGTTCCGGTGATACAGTTATATTCGCAAACGAGATCGTAAGACCGGATATACCATACCGGGTGATTGATGATAACGGGAAGCCTCCTGTATATGTAGCCTCGATATCTGATATACACGTTGGCTCTAAAACATTCAGGAAAGATGATTTCAAGAAAGCAATGAACTGGATATCCAGATCTGAAGATGAGGCGAAAGACCTGAAATATTTGATATTGAGCGGAGATGTTGTTGATGGGATAGGCGTTTATCCCGGTCAACAGGACGATCTGGAGATATTCAACCCTCTTGAACAGTATTCGAAATTGTCGGAATACCTGTCTGAAATTCCTGAAGATGTCACTGTTTTCATCCTCCCAGGGAATCACGATGTAGTCAGATTGGCGGAACCGCAGCCCAAATTTTCCGGAAAACTTAAAGAAATATTGCCGAAAAACGCTGTTCTCCTTCCTAACCCATGCAACTTAAGACTTGAAGAAAAAAATGTACTCATATATCATGGTATGTCCTTGAACGATATGGTTGAACTAATCCCGGGAGCAAATTTCACCACTATCGGAAAAGCTATTGAGGAGATGCTAAAAAGAAGGCATCTGGCCATAAAGTATGGAGGCAATACACCACTCATTCCATCCGCTAATGATTATCACGTAATCGAGCAGGTTCCGGATATTTTCATAACCGGGCATATACACTCTCACTATGTTGGTAATTATAGGGGCGTCAGGTATGTCAATTCTTCGACGTGGCAATCTCAAACTGATTATCAGAGAATGATGAATTTCGCCCCGAATCCATCAATAATGACACTTTTTGATCTTAATTCAAAAACTACCATAATCAAAAATTTTGATTCAACGAACTAGAATGTTTTCTTAATTATTTCCTCAATTTCTTTCTTGAAAGTTTTCAATAATTCATTGATCGCTTCGTCCTTGATAGATGCCGGGGTGCTAAGTAAGCCCAGTTCGGCAGTGATCTTTGTCATCCTTGCCATAGAATCATATTCTTTCAACTTACTTTCTAAATAAAGCTCCAGAACGGAGACAATTTCATTCTTTATTTCCTCGTTATCATTGATCTTTTTCTTAATATATTCCTTTATTAGATCCTTCACGACATCCCTTATAGCTTCAAAATAAAGATCTTCAGATGGCATAGTTCTTAGGAAGTTTTTGACGTACTTTTCAACCTGTTCGTCCATGATATGAACATTATGATTACGTAATTAAAGTTTGGTTGCTAAACAGAATGGAATGAAACTTTTAATTATACTTTGTTATGTATAATCGATTTAAATTGGTACCACCAGTTATAGCTACGGGAAAGAAAGTTTTCTTGTGTATTATCGACAAAAATGACATTCCAATAATATACGAAACAATTAACGACAGAGAGGTCAGAAAGTTCCTCAGGGATCCGGATGGATTCAATTACATGGATGGAGAATTGAAATGGTACGAAAATTTGGTGGATCATCCAGAAACTGATAGAGTTTTTGAAATACGATCAGTGCAAAACGACGAATTTGTTGGTTTGATAGGCCTTCATAAGATTGACTGGAAAAACAGCACTGCCTATGTTGGTTATATGTCAAGAAAGGCATTCTGGGGCAGAGGTTACATGACTGAAGCTGTTTCACTGATCGATGATTATGCATTTAACGACATGGGAATGCGAAAACTCGTTTCATCTGTTTTCGAACCAAATGTTGCCTCTATCAAAGTTCTTGAGAAAAACGGATTTAAGCGATCCGGTACTTTTAGAGAAGTTCAGTTCTTGCGAGATTATGGCTACGTCAACGAGATTCACTTTGATCTGTTGAGGAAAGAATGGGAAACAATTAGGGGAGTCAATGCAGAAAAATGATAGTATCAACTATTAGGTTTGCTTGACAGAGCTAAATTAATTATTTATAACTAGTCCTGATACTGAAAGACTTAAATGCAATTCAAATGCTTGTTTGAGTTCATTTGTCCTATTGAGGTGTAATATTGAAGAG
>JAKAYB010000024.1 GCA_021826925.1 Thermoplasmata archaeon
CTTCGCGCGTTCCACAAAGCGCATGTTCCAGACGCCATAATTTTCACACTAATGGTAGGAATGAAAACTGTTCCTGAGATATTCATCTACCTGGACGAATCCATTAAGATACAATTTATGAGAGGGTTGGGTTCACGGTACCCAAGATTCCTTAAGCCATTTTTTATGCTCGCGGGAGGTTTGTATGCATTGGTTCCGACCATAATACACCTGATGCGTGGAGCAAGGGAAATTGCAATATCAGCTGACACACGGGGATTTAGGGCAACAAAAAGAAGGAGCTATTTGGAAGGGGTTCCGTTTTCAAAACTTGATTATTATGCCATTTCATTCATGGTTGCGATTCTTATAATCGGAATAGTCGCCAACTTCTACGGTTTTGGCAGGCCCATACCTTACGTTGCTTAAGGGGGTGGAAAAGCCGCAAAGTGTTTTTAACATAATCAGAATTCCGATGAACAATGGCAACAACTCAAGAAAATGGATTGCAGAGAATGAGCAATGACCTCTTTGAACATGCTCTGAGTGAGGTTAGAAATTTTAACAACGATTCGGCCCTAAAATACATAAATGAGGCCCTCCAGATACAGCCGAGCAACATAAAATATATTTCGCTTAAATCCGAAATATATCTTGAGCTTGGGAAGAGTGAAAAAGCCATTGACTTTCTCCGCACGAGCTTGACAAAGTTTCCATCACTGACGGACTTGCACCTAGATCTTGCCATTGCCCTTTACAATAAAGGAGATTATGACGATTCTATTTCTGAACTTGACCTCTGCCGTGGTAAACTTGATAATGATCCAGATGTGCATTACTTCCGAGGACTCAACTTTATCAAAAAGAACAAAAACGATGAAGCTAAGTCAGAATTCAACAGAGCACTGGCTATAGATTCCACACTCGCAAAACCGCATTTTGCCCTTTACACGGTGTATATGGCTGAAGGAAACATTCAGAGAGCCATGAAGGAACTTGATCTTGCCATACGCTTTGATCCAGACAATCACAATTACCGATCTGAAAAAATAGAAGAACTCAAAAATCAGCAGAAAACCGAAGAGGCTTATTCTGAATTGATGAAGATGGTAAAGGCATGCCCAAACGACGCCAACGCCTATGTATATGCCGCCCAAGAACTGGCATCTCTCGGCGCAATAACTGAAGCAACGAACGTAGCGATTGAGGGATCCGTTAAATGGCCTACGGTTCCAGAATTCCATGAGATAATATCAGATAACTTTTTAAGCATGGGTTATCCAGACAATGCTATGAAGCAGATTGATCAGGCACTTGAACTCAGACCACACGACTCCCAGTTCCTTACAAAAAAGCTTAACATAATGATATCGAAAAAAAATTACACAGAAGCTGTTAAGCTACTCGATAAAGAACTTGAAAATGATCCCAAATCGCTGAACCTGAAGCTCCTTAAAGCGCAGGTCCTGTCTTACAGTGATAGGATTGAGGAGGCAAAAGTTATTCTGGCCGAGCTTTTACAGTCTGAAAAAGGAGATCTTGCCCTGTATGATTCAATGCTTAACGCACTGGGTAACATTAACAAGAAATCAGACTACAACGATATTGTTAATGACGTTTGTGACAGGATTCTTGAAATCAACAAGGACCGAACAGATGTACTTACATTGAAATTGTCTGTATTGATAAACAGTGGTAAATACAAGGAATCAGAAGAGCTATCGAGAAATATACTACAAGAAAAAGGAGATGGCGCCCAGGAATTCAGGGATTTCCTGATAGACTCTCTAATATTGCAGGAAAAGATAGATGATGCTAAAGGTGAGCTTGAAAAGACAAAACCGGAAGATTACAATGCATATAACATCGTCCAAGATGCAGTTATAAAATACCTACAAAAGGATGTTAACGGCGGTCAGGCAAGATTAGATGATATAACAAAAAAGTACAACAAGGATGTTACATGCTACACTGTAAAATGGTTTGAAAAAGTATCAGAGAATAAGAAGTTTGATTTTGTTTCTGATATGATCACCTATGCCTGTGGGGACAAGCAAAAGGCTTCGAAAATGGAAAGTGAAGCATAGTTTAATCCCGTTTTTACGCCACTAGATTACTAGAACCTTTTCGTAATGTATGCTTGTGGTTAAAATTGATAGAAATAGAAGAGAACGTTTCTACATTAGAGACACGTGCTTCAAAAGCATTTTAAATACAATATTATAACCCTTATCAAGAAAAATAGGGGGAGAGGGGTGCGTTTCCTATGGAACAATCTTGGGCTTAGACACTATAGCTTCTTCGGTCTTATCCCTAATATTGATCTTAACAGCAGTTCCTGATTTGGAGAATTTTCTATCTATAAACCCAAGTGCAATGGCTTTACCTAAAATCGGGGATATTGTTCCACTTGTTATCGTTCCAATATTCTCATTACCATTGAATATTTGATTCCCATGCCTAGGTATGATCTTTTCATTCAGCTTGAATCCCCTAAAGATCTCTTTTGTGTCCTTTATTAAATTTTCTTTTCCAATGAAATCATGATCATTTGTCATTATGAAAGATATGGCACATTCATATGGATTCCTGTCTCTATTAAAATCTGTCCCAGAAAGAAGCATTCCTTTCTCAGTTCGCAGAGTATCCCTAGCACCAAGCCCACAGGGTAAGCCACCGTATTTCCTAACTTTCTCCAATACAGAATCCCATAGTTCTGGGGAACGTTCGGCGTTAACTAACAACTCAACTCCTTTTTCTCCTGTATATCCTGTACCGGATATGATAATCTCGCTTTTTCCCGTGATACTGTTTAATCCATATTCAGGAGCTTCATGGTACCTGAACTTGAATTGCTCTGAAAATTCAAGCCTTAGTTCATCTAGTACATCTTTAGACCTCGGCCCCTGAATTGCGAGGCAAGAGATTGAATCTGATAAATCATTCAATTTTACATTATATCCAGAAGAATTATCTTTTACCCAGTTGAATATTATTGCTATCATAGATGCATTAGGTACAAAAAAATATTTTTTATTATTTATTTTATATACTATTGTATCATCTATTATGTTGCCATTTGCATCAAGAAACGCGGAATACATGGCTTCTCCACTGTCCAACCTTGATACTGCAGAAGGAAGAACGTGCTCCAGCAGAGAAGATGCATCGCTACCTTCTACAACTATGTCTCCCATATGGGAAACATCAAACAAACCCACAGCCTTCCTGACAGCCATGTGCTCTTCTATTATACTTGTGTAATACAGTGGCATATTCCAGCCATGAAAATCAACCATCTTTGCACCGAGCTTCACATGTCTATCATACAATGCAGTTTCTTTTATCATTCAATTATCACCTTTATTGTTTCCAGTGGAAGTGTACCCCTCTCTCTCTACAAGATCTAAAAACAGTTCATGGATCCTAGTATCATCTGTGAGCTCTGGATGGAACGTTGTCCCAATATAATTCATATGTCTTACCATTACTGGTTTTTCATTATAATAGGCCATTACTTCCACATCTCCCACATGGGAGATCACTGGTGCCCTTATGAATACTCCCTCAAACTTTCCTATTCCTGAAATATCTAACTCGGAAATGAATGAATTTATCTGCCGCCCATAAGCGTTCCTTTCAACTTCCACGTCCAGAAGATCCATTCCTATTACTCTGTCGTCCCCCGTGTTTTTTGAAATAATTATGAGTCCTGCGCATGTGCCCCATATAGGTAGACCATTCATCCCCTCGTTCTTTATCCTTGCATAGAGTCCATAGGAGTTGATCAGATTGTATATGGTTGTGCTCTCACCACCAGGGATTATCAATCCGGAAATATTGTTCATGTCCGAATCCTTTCTTATCTCTCTCACAGTGATATTCATTCCGCGATTTTTCGAGGCCTTGAGGAGGGCAGTTTTATGCTCGGAGACATCACCCTGGAATCCAAGCAGACCCACGATCAAAATTTCACCCTTTCAATTGAAGACGTTGATGTACTCATACGGCTTTTCTCTTCCATAGCAGTAGTGGATTTCATTAAATCTTCCCTTGAGATCCCTGACCTTTTCTTTTATATGATCATAATCAGATGCTTTTAAAGAATCGATGATCAGACTTGCCAGTTCCTTGCAGTCGCTTTCCTTGAATCCGATACGTGTAATTTCCTGTGTTCCAATTCTTATGCCGCTTGGATTTTGAGAGTTCTTGTTATGATCGACCGGAAGAAGATTCTTGTTCAATATAATACCAACACTTTCCAGAGTTTCAGAAACTTTCTTTCCCCCTCCAAAATTTGTTACATCAGCAACAAGAGTGTGTGATTCGGTGTAACCTCTTGATTCACCGAGAACATTCATTCCGAGTGAGGCCAATTCCTCCGCCAAGGTCTTGGAATTTTTTATGATCTGATCAGCATAACTTTTTCCAAATTCGAGCTCTTCCACAAGTGTCATACCGAGTGCAGCCATGGAATTTAGATGATGGTTGCTCAACGTTCCGGGAAACACTCCCCTTTGAACGGCTTTCCAGTTCTCATCGCTTGTAGATCCAAGGATAATGCCGTGCTGAGGGCCCGGGAACGTCTTGTGCGTGCTTGCAGTTATGACATCAGCGCCCTCTCTCAGGGGATCCTGAAATCTCCCTCCTGCCAGCAACCCAAGAACATGTGCCCCATCGTACCACACCCTGCATCCGACTTCCTGGAACGCATCGTTCATCTCCTTCAATGGCGTCGGAAAAAGGAACACGGACTGCCCAAAAAGGCACACCTTCGGCTTTTCCCTTATGATCATCTTAGAAGCCTCATCTGGAAGTACGGTCATAGTATCTGGATCATATGGGTACGTCTTTATATCGAGTCCCCTGAAACCAACAGCACCAAACCTGGCTGCGCTTATATGTCCTCCTCCGGAAAGATCGGGGGCAGCAATTAGATCTCCGGGGTTAAGGAAACCATAAATCACGGCCATGTTAGCATTGGTTCCGGAGATAGGCCTAGGGTCCGTCTGTTTCGATCCAAATAACCGGTTTGACAGCTCAATGATTTTATCTTCTATCTCATCAACGTAGAAATTTCCCTGATAGTAACGATGATGAGGAAGCCCTTCTGCGTATCTTGATCCAAGGTCTGTTAGGAGCATTTCTTTTGCCAATGGACTCATTATGTTTTCCGAGGCTATCAACGGTATGTCGTTTCTGAAGAATTCCTGATGCTTCTTAGCAAGATTCCGCAACTCCATGGCTTCATTAAAAAAGGTATAGTTTTTCTCAATCATTTGATCGGGCATAATTTCACATCCTTTTAGCTCTAACCTCCATATCCCAATTATGAATTTAAGTTTTGGATTGGGCCCGAATGTAAAAAAGCACTAAGGAAAAGACACAAGAAGACTGTGAATAAAAGAAAAAATTTGTGTTTATGGGTTTATTTTAATTGCCCTGGTTGGGCACACACTTTCACATGCCATGCAGAAGATACATTCACTCTCTCTGACTGGATCGCATTTGTCTGTTCTGTACTTTGCATAAAGATCCTTATCGGAATCAATCTTCTTGTCGTTTCCAGTACCCATTTGGCCAGGATTCAGTTCCCATTCAAATAATGTAACAGGGCAAACATCCATACACGCCCCATCAGCTATGCATGCTTCCCAATCAACACCCACATGAGAACCATGGATTCCCCATTTTGTAGGATAGGGCTTTCCATCTGCATCCATCCTCTGAACACCCTCTGCACGTACATCATGGTCATGATGCTTACCGGTTACAGGGTAATGCTCAGGATCATTCAAAAAATTCTCATCTATAGGTTTAGGCTTGTAATCCAGTGATTCTAGTTTAACCAATTTACCACCAAGTCGATAGAGCAGAATTATATTTAAAATATATGATTGTGAAGGCGAAACAAAGGCAAGATCTTATCTTTAAACCGTAAAATGCATCCTTCGCCATCCTTTTCTAAAGGTTTTAAAATAATGCGGGTGACCTGATAGAGATTTATGCAACAATGAAATACAGAATCATGTCACGCGGTGATCCACAAGTAGTTAACAGAAAGATGCAAGGAGAATTTGTAACAAATCTGATAAGACAATTAAAATTCAAAAGGGAGGACTTTAAAGTTATAGGTAGCTTTGGAGGTTTTTCTGGTTTGATAGATCTTGGAAATCTTGCCATTGCAATGAACACGGATGGTGTTGGCACTAAAACAATAATTGCTGAAGAAGCAAAAAAATACGACACAATAGGGATAGACTGCATAGCGATGAACGTAAATGATGCCCTGACAGTAGGCGCGGAACCTATCGCGTTCGTTGATTACATAAATCTCAGAGACATTGATGTAGATATCGCGAAAGAACTCGGAACGGGATTCAATTTCGGGGCTCAATTATCGAATCTCACGATTGTTGGTGGCGAAACGTCAATAGTTCCAGATCTGGTGAATCATATTGACGTATCCGGGACATCATTAAGCATAGTGCAAAAATCCCAGATAATTAACGGAGAAAAGATCAAGGATGGAGACCTGATCTTTGCCCTCCAAAGCAGCGGGCTTCATTCTAACGGTTTTACCACAGTAAGGAAAATAATAAAGGATAACGGCATAGATCTTTCAAGCAACTTTCCCGGAGAATCCAAGAAGACTGCCGATATTCTTCTTGAACCGACAAGGATATACGTCCGTGAGATCCTCGACATACTAAACATTGTAAACATTGTTGGAATGGCAAACATCACCGGAGGAGGGATAAAAAACCTATCCAGGATGAAGGACATGAGGTATATGATCACAGATCCAATAGAGCCACAGAATGTCTTCAAGCAGCTTATGGATATGGGCAATCTTACTATGGAACAGATGTATGAGATATTCAACATGGGTATGGGCTACGTTGTTGTTATCGATCCAGAAAGCAAACTCGATTTTGTGAACACCTTGAAAGGAAGGGTAAATCTGAAGGAAATAGGTCATGTTGAGAACGGTTCGGGTGTTGAAATACCTTCCCTAGAGCTCAAGTACAGCGGTTATTACTGAACAACCATATTTAAGTTTTATGTAACGATTCCATAATCGATAATTATTATTACCTAAAACGGAATGGGGGATTATGAAAATAGTAGCGGTAGTAGATGAGGACAATTTCTTGACTCCTCTCGAGTATGGAAACGCAATAGTGGTTCTTGACGACGAAACAAAAGAGATGAAAGAGTACGAGAATCCGGGCTTCGGTTCACCTTATGGTGGGAAGGAGCGGTGCATGCAGGGCATACTTTCCCTGAAACCGGACGCGATTGTTGTCAAGCCAGGTTCATTATGCCCAGGTTCATATCAGATGTCCAGGGGAAGGATGAAGTACATGCCCGTCGAAGAGGAAAAGCTCGACGAGGTAGTCAAAAATCTGGATTCAATAAAGAAGAAAGCTACAGACGAATTAGATTTTTCCATGTACAGGGAATAATTAATCCCAAAAATTACAATTACATTTTTTCTATTGGTTTTTTTTCATATCATAGACGGCCCTGGATATAATATGGGCGAGCCTGACCGGCTCTGGGACGTTCCCGGTTAACATAAGTTTCTTAAGAAGCGATAGGGCATCGCTTTCTGTGAGTCCAGAATAGTTAAGCATGAATTGTCTTTTATTCATTTCAACCCTCAGTGGCTTCAGTTTCTCCAGTGTTTGTAATACCGATGTATAAGGGTGGTGTGCTGATAACGCCCTTTCCATTGCAACGAGGCTTGCCTTTCCTTTGGTGATTGATATAAAAGGGATGGAGGTGTAAGCAAAAAAAGATTCTGGATCAACTAGGCCGAAGCCGCCGAAAGTCACCCCTTCGGATATTACGGCCTTTATCAGCGTTTTCGAATGTTCTGGAATCAATTCAGATATGGTTTTTAGAACATTTACGTCATCAATCTTCAGCACTCTTACCCTAATATCTTCTACGGTCCCATCGAGGCGCATGACCACTCCGGTTATGCAGGTCTCTGTGTCTAGGCCTCTTTTGAAAGGTCCATCATCGATTCCCAGCACACGAATATTACTTTTCAACTCCTGATGATCGAGACCATAATTAAATAGATTGACACAGACAAGCAGAAAAACGGTTTAAATTGTGTTTTTGCTGCCATTTCACAGGGAATTATCATTATATTCATTCTTATCTTAAAAATCGTCCTGAAGAAAATGGACCATAACGCTTATATTTCTTGTAAAGATACCACGGCTACGCACTTTAAATGCACCTCCTAAGCAAAGCTTAGAAGGGAAGGGTGAAGGTTTAAAAAACTTATGATACCAGATTTCGTAAATGGCAAAGTGGATTGTGTATAAATTAAACTATCTGGGGAATGGCTTGGTTTGAGAACCGAAGAAGGACGTGCCAAGCTGCGATAAGCCTCGGGGAGGCGCATGGGGCCTTAGATCCGAGGATTTCCGAATGGGACTTCCTGCCGTAAGGCACTCCGAAAGGAGAGGGAACCCAGGGAATTGAAACATCTTAGTACCTGGAGGAAAAGAAATCAATTGAGATACCGTTAGTAAAGGCGATCGAAAGCGGTAAAAGGCAAACCGAACACTTCCAGAAATGGCAAGTGGATGTGGAGTTCGGACCTTCTCCAATATCTACCTGATGAATCCTAATTCGTTTGAAAACGGAGCCTTAGAAGGTGATAGCCCTGTTGGAGCAAGTCAGGAGGTTACGAGGGAAGAGTTCCAGAGTATCGTGCGTCGTTTTTCGCGCGAGAATATGGGTGGCACTAACATCCAACCTTAAATATTTCTCAAGTCCGATAGCGAACAAGTACCGTGAGGGAAAGATGAAAAGTAGCCCGGGAGGGCGGTAAAAAGAGCCTGAAACCAGATAGTGATAAACTTATGAGGCACATAAGGAGTGAAGCCATTAATCATGGCGGACCAGTGTCTCATTTTCCGTGTTGAAGAACGGACCAGGGAGTTCTGACAGATGGCGAGGTTAATCCTTAATGGAGTAGCCGTAGTGAAAGCGAGTATCCGCACAGCAATGGAGGGATAGCGCAAAAAATGCGTCAGTCATTTGTGTGAGACCCGAAGCCGGTCGATCTACGCCTGAGCAGGTTGAAGCTCAGCGAAAGCTGGGTGGAGGACCGAACCAGTTCTGATGTGCAAATCGTTTGGATGACTTGGGTGTAGGGGTTAAAGGCTAATCTAGGCCGGCAATAGCGGGTTCCCCTCGATACTACCCGCAGGTAGACTTTGGCGGAGATGCTTAGCCAGGTAGAGCGACCGAATAGCAGGTCAGCAATCGAAAGATTGCGCCAGCTTATCAAACTCCGAACTGGTTAAGATCGTAGATGCCAGATGCTAGAGTACAGGGATAAGCTCTGTACACGTGAAGGAAACATCCTAGACGAGGGTTAAGGTCCCTAAAATTGACTAAGTGCGATTTAAAGGGGTTTGTGGTCAAAGACAGTGTGGAGGTAGGCTCAGAAGCAGCCATCCTTTAAAGAGTGCGTAACAGCTCACTCACCGAGGCTGCATGTCCCGAAGATGGACGGGGCTAAAGTCAATTACCGAGACCTTCGAACACCGAAAGGTGATTTGGTAGGGGGGCGTGCCACATGGACGGAAGCTCCTCCGAGAGGAGAAGTGGACCGTGTGGTATCGTGGATCCTGGTAAAAGTAGCAGATAAGAATTGTGAGAATCAATTCCGCCGAAAGGGCTAAGGGTTCCTTGGCAATGTTCGTCAGCCGAGGGTTAGTCGATCCTAAGGTGATCCCTAAAAGGAGATTACCGAATGGGAAGCTGGTTAATATTCCAGCACCTTGAGTGTTTTGCTCTATGATCTTAGCTTCGGGATATTGGAACAACGGGAGTCAACGTTGCGATGCATATAAGGCGATGGAGAGTTGTAATGACGTAAAGTCGCAGAAAGTGCATCGGTCTCCATGAGGGGATTTTGTAAATTCCTGGAGCCCATGAAACAATTATAGAGGTCAAGCTCAAGCTCGTACCAAGAACCGACACAGGTGCCCCTGGATGAGAAGTCCTAGGCGTTTGGGAATAATGGACGCGAGGGAACTCGGCCAAATAGCTCCGTATCTTAGGTATAAGGAGTGCCTATTCTGAGAGAGAATAGGTCGCAGTGGCAAGGAGACCCCGACTGTTTACCAAAAACACAGATCGCTGCTAGTCCGAAAGGATGTGTATAGCGGTCGAAACCTGCCCAGTGTCGGTACCTGAAAATCCCGTACAAGGGAAAGAAGGGCCGATAAACGGCGGGGGTAACTATGACCCTCTTAAGGTAGCGTAATACCTAGCCGCTTAATTGGCGGCTTGCATGAAGGTTCAACGAGAGTCTCACTGTCCCCGCGTTCAGCCCCGTGAAATTGATGTACTGGTGCACAATCCAGTCTTTCCCACGTGAAAGCGAAGTCCCCGTGGAGCTTTACTGCAGCCTGTAGCTGTAATACGGTATTTAATGCGTAGTGTAGGAAGGAGCTGTCGATGTTCGGGTTCTGGCTCGAACGGAGGCGCTAATGAAACACTTCCCTTTAGGTACTGAATTACTAACCTCGAAAGAGGAACAACTATTGGTGGGCAGTTTGGGTGGGGCGCCACGCCCCCGAGAATATAACAGGGGCCCCCAATGGTCAGCTCAGGAGGGTCAGTAATCCTCCGTAGAGTGTAAAGGCAAAAGCTGGCTTGACTATGTTCTGGACAATAAAGAACGTAGATGCGAAAGCAGGGCTTAACGAACCACCCTGTCCCCCCTTAGTGGAGGCGGGTGATAAGAGAGAAGTTACCCCAGGGATAACTGAGTTGTCCTCGGCAAGAGTTCATATCGACCCGAGGGTTTGCTACTTCGATGTCGTCTGTTCCTATCCTGGTGCTGAACAAGGTGCCAAGGGTGGGGCTGTTCGCCCATTAAAAGGAATCCTGAGATGGGTTCACTACGTCGCGAGACAGTAGGGTTGCTTCTCCGTGGGAATGTCCGATGTCTGAAGGGCAGGAGCCTTTAGTACGAGAGGAACGGGGGTTCGTGACTTCTGGTTTACCGGTTGTCTGGCAAGGCAGTGCCGGGTAGCCACGTCATACTCGAATAAAAGCTGAAAGCATCTAAGCTTGAAGTCGTCCCTGAAAATAGACATCGTTATCAGGCCTCTCCTAGATGAGGAGTTTGATAGAACTGGGATGTAAGTGCCAAGCTTCGGCGAGGCATTAAGTCCACAGTCACTAATCGGCCGAAACTACAATCCATGCTAAAATTACGAAATCTGGTTGAATGAACCCTTTTGTGCGTTTTTATTTTCTACATTTTTAGTTTGCAGTTGATCGAATCGCAATAGATATATATTTGATGGCATTTTATATTAATTATGGATATGATAGATCGACTAGATCGTAAAACACCAACAAGACAAAATCCTGTAAAAATTATATCCTTCGTTACACTGGCCATGATCCTTGTGATTACTGTTTATTCGTCTATCGCAAGCGATTACAATACGACGCTACCGTACAGCATTACCGACCAAACTACTCTTTTGTTTCTGGCTTCGTTATTGGCCATTATCCCAATAAGCCTAATTTATGGTAAACGCGTTAAGCCAATCTTTCTTGTAAGCATTTTTGTTATCTCCGGTATTTTGATTTATATCTTTTTCGACGTTACCGGTTTCTTTATTTTCCCTTTTTTGTTTAACCTTGCCCTATCCTACTATTTGTAGAACAACTCTACACACACGACATAAGTTATTACTAGGCATATTTTTCTCAGTTCCACGTTGGATTTGTACTGGCTATTGAATTCATCTGGAAGGGCGCCAAGAGAGTCGTATCCATTGAGTCAATGAATTCTGAAGAGAAACTGAAAGATACAATAAAAAAGAGTTTCCTGGAGTTATCAGGAAGGTTAACATTTGCAAAAAGATGGACAGAGAAATTTCTAAACAAAAGTATAATAGTGTAGGTAATTAACTGCAGATGCTTTTCTCTCTTTGTCTTTGTTATGATATTCCATTATCCCTGAGATCTTTCCCTCTGAAGCTCGGAACTTTCTTGATCAAAATAGTGGTAAATCATAAAATTTTATTTTAAATTGTGTAACAGTATTCCTATAAAAATAGTGGCATTGGCGCACGAATTTATTGCGACGAAGTTGAGAATGGCAGGGTCAACGGAAGGGTTGTTCAGAAACATCTGAGATATATAGGAACCATCCGGACGAACCCATCAACTTTCCCCATCGATCATGTCCATTTCGGCTACAATGCCATGAGATTCTTGACATGATAGAGAAGGCGTGGTGCCGTGTACTCAGGGATGATCTTGAGGTGTGCGGAATAAGGCACCGTTTAAAAAAAGATATTACAATCTCACTTTACTACGCCAGAATATAGAGAAGGTACAAAGATGCAGGAAATTCAGGAAAAAACCGAAAAGTGTGAAAACCAGGGAAAGGCAGATCAGAATCCTCTCATGGGAAACACACCTCCAGTTCGCGCCGAAAAGATGCCGTTGTCATATGGCCGATAACAGACAGATCCTGAAGGCGATTGTTCCGGAAGATTCCAACTTCGACATGAAGATGGTGGGCCCACGTCAGATCCCTATCAAATTTTTTCTTTTTTATCTTAATGAAAAGATGGATTCTTCGAACCATAACGTAAACTAATAATCGTCTCACCAGATTTTATGGGTATACCTTACTCTTTTAGCAGACGTAGGATTATATCCCTTACTTTGGGGAAGGAGCCACGTCTACAGATTGGACGATCTTATCAGCGATGTCCGTGAATATGGCAGATACAGTGTCATTGAGTGATGCACTAGGAACACCACTGTCTGTACCCTCGACTATTTCCATTGAGAACGGTATCCTGCCGAGGAACGGGACGTTGTATTTTTTTGCTGCTTCTTCTCCGCCCCCTTTCTTGAATATATAGGTAGTCTCTCCACAGTGCGGGCACACAAAGCCGCTCATGTTTTCAACGATACCAAGGACTTTCATCTCAACCTTCTTGCAGAAATCAATAGCTTTCCTGGCATCAAGGAGAGCAACGTCCTGTGGTGTAACAACAATTACAACCCCATCAACCTTTGGCACGAGCTGAGATATAGAGAGTGGCTCATCCCCTGTGCCTGGGGGCATGTCAAGCACCATATAGTCGTAACCCTCCCACTGGACCTCCTCGAGAAATTGCTGTATTGCTTTGTGTCTGAGAGCACCTCTCCATATTATGGCTGTATCGTCGCTTGGAAGCATAAAACCCATGGATATGACATCAACACCGAATGGAGTCTTGACCGGAAGAATCTGAGTGCCTTTTACCTCCACATCTTTCCCGGAGACGCCGAGAAGCATGGGATCATCCGGGCCATTGATGTCCACATCAATTAATCCGACCTTGAATTTTTTGGCAAGAGCAACTGCCAGATTAACCGAAACTGTAGATTTTCCGACCCCTCCTTTTCCACTCATTACCATAATCGTGTGCTTCACTCCGACGTACTTTGTGGACTTCGGTGGTGGTCCAATTACAGGGGTAGGCGGCGGTGTATTCATTTTAATAGTTCCTGTTGGCATGCTTATGACATTGCAAGAGGCTATTTTATCCTTAACCACAAGAAAGAAGAGGAAAATATAGAACTGTTAAATAAGATTGTGAAATTTGAAAGCATGAAAGCGATGTTACTAGAGAAACCAGAAAAAATAGAGAAGAAGCCGTTGAAATATTCAGATTATAAAGATCCGGAAATAAGAGAAGGCAAAGTGATCGTGAAGGTGTTGGCCAATGGAGTATGCCATAGTGATCTGCACATAATTGAGGGCGATTTCCAATTGCCTGGAGATTTGTTTCCTATGATACCGGGACATGAGATTGTGGGAGAAGTCGTTGAATCAAAGAGTAATTTAGGCCTGGGAGACAGGGTCGGTATAGGCTGGTTTTATTCGGCATGCGGCACTTGCGACCAGTGTGTTTCAGGGCACGAAAATTTATGTCCAAACGCGCTGGTATCTGGTATCAACGTTAAAGGTGGCTACGCCGAATATGCAGTACTCGATGCTGCCTATGTTTCTCCAATTCCGGATGAAGTTAAGAGTTCTGAAGCCGCGCCATTGTTCTGCGCAGGCATAACGGCTTATTCTGCCGTCAAAAGGATTAGTCCGTCAATAGGAGATAGGATTGCGGTATTTGGGATCGGAGGCCTTGCATTCTACGCAATACAGATGATAGAAGCTACTGGTGCACACGCTGTGGCAATAACTAAAGGGCACAGGGAAGTGGCCGAAAAGGCTGGGGCCAGCGAGATTACAGATCGACCCGAAGGCAAATATGATGGATCTATCGTTTTTGCACCAAACAGCTCGCTGGTAAAGGATGCTGTATCCTCGGTGAAGAGTGGGAAGACGGTGGTCATTCCTGCGGTAATGGATAAAATAGATGTTCCGTTTGGAGACTTTATGTGGGAAAAGAACATAACAAGCGTTGCAAGCGGATTGAGAAAGGAAACCAGAGCCGTTCTTGAGATGGCAGCTGAACACAATCTTCAGTCCATGATCCAGGAAAGAAAACTCAGTGAGGCAAATGAGGTACTGGCCGACCTAAAGAATGGTAAAATTATGGGAAGAGCAGTATTAATTCCATCAAGTATTTCTAACTGTATTGTTACCTTGCATGAATTCTAGAAAGAGTAAATCACTGGAGAACTTGAGAAATAAAGAAGCAGATCAGCCAATCAGATATATTGCCATATCGGGTCCTGCCAGAGATCGTATTCTTCTTCAACCTCCTTTATAGGGTGCTTCACTGTATCTTTTTCCTTTAGAAGCTTGTTATATTTGTTAATAAGTTCATCTGCCCCTTGTTTAGCCAAACCATCAAAGTATTCCTTGATTGTCTTCATATTATGAGGGTGAAGTTTATTTACACTTTTCCCGGCAAAAAGAATCCTGTAAAACCTGTGTTCCCCCAGTCTTACATGAAAAATTCTATAATCCATTTCTATCCGGTCTTTCAGGTCATACGTGGTAATGGCGGCAAGTGCTTCAACAATTCTTATGTCCTCATTTTCAGACTGTAACTGAAAATCTATCTCAAGTCCCTTTTCCATAAAAGAATGAGCTTAAGATCCTATTTAAAGGATGAGTTTTTTAATTACGAGTTGAGCAAAATGTAAGGCCTTTTAGACCAAAATTTTCCATTTTAATCTTTTCTTTTGCAGTATTTAGGCAACTCAACGAGATGGAAACAGATCTTCGTTATATTTTCTCATAGAAATATTAACGAATTACTAGGGGGATTATCAGACATTGGACATAGACACCATATTCAGAAACTTCTTCTGAAAGTTTACCAATGTTGAAAATGATCATGTCAAGAGTGAATATATAATACATAAACGGGAAATCAGACTCCGTGCAAGGGGTGGATGTCTTTAAATTCATGGGTTAGCGCAAAACAGTAAACATTATACAGCATGAATTCCATGAAGATTTATGGAAATATTCAAAAAAGACATAGTATTGGAGACACAAAAGCAACTAAGTGATATTGTATCTTCTTTCGAAGAGCAATTAAAGAACAACAAATGGAAAGTTCAAAGCAACGTTCAAAATGATCAGGGAATACTTCAGGCGCAAAAAGCTGGGATTTTGAGAGATGTTATTGCCGCGGACCGTGCATTGACATTTACCTTTAAGAATGAAGATGGAAAACTAAATGTTAGCGTGGGAGTTGGAAAATTGCTACAGAACTTAGGCGTAGCAGCTATAGAAACCATTCTGTTAAGCGAACTATTCCTTGTAGTTGATGTCCCTGAGATTCTCTGGACCGATCATGTTGAGACGGAACTTATTGGTCAGCTCAAGTCAATTGCATCCTGAGCAAATTTTTTATTTTTTCATAGAAGAAGGTAAATTGATGAATACATTTTTCCTGTTATAGTTGATAGATTTATTTAGATCTTAATGAGATAGGCAGCATTAAATCAATTTGGGCCAAACTTCGCGATAAGATTATGTTCGAGAATTGTATACGAAATTACACTTATGGAGGAAGCCGATCTTTGATTGCAGAGTTTGATAAAGGTACCATTATTTTAGACGAATGGCCAGGGGATGTTCCACTACCAGCAGAGGTCAAATGGGATGGGCGTGTTGGGAAATATCGTTGTCTTGGTTATTTTTATTCTGAACTGAAGCGAATTTTGCCAAATCTTATCGACAGGGCAATGACAGAAAGCCCTCCCCTGAATGTGAACACTTCTTTCAAGTTGAGAAAGTATCAGGAAGCAGCTATTTCTGAATGGGAAAAAAATGGAAGGAGGGGCATAGTTGTACTTCCAACCGCTGCCGGCAAAACGCATATTGGACTGGAGGCGATACTTCGCAACAGGAAAAGTGCGATAATAGTTGCCCCGACTATCGAGTTGGTACAGCAATGGAGGGAGAACATTGAAAAAGCCTTCAATATGCACATTGGACAGCTTGGGGGAGACGAGAAGGATCTCCAGCCTATAACGGTTTCAACCTATGATTCTGCGTACCTCTTTGCTGAGAAGATAGGGAATAGATTCGATCTGTTAATTGCAGATGAAGTTCATCATATGGCTTCGGAAAAATTCAGCGAGATTGCTAAAATGTATACAGCACCTGAAAGGCTCGGACTCACAGCCACTTATGAACGTGCGGATGGGCTTCATGAACTCCTTGTTCCTTATATGGGCGGAAAGATGTTCGAGATGGGCTACGAGGAGTTAACAGATTTTCTCTCCGGTTTCGAAATTATACGCATACCGGTAGAACTAACGGATGAGGAAGAAGTCGAATACAACAGAAACAGGGAAATTTTTCTATCATACCTCAGGAGATATCACGTTAACCTAAAAGGTACTTTTGACTTTCAGCGATTCATAATGCAGTCATGGAACAGGGAGGGCAGGGAAGCTCTGCTTGCATGGCGGCGTTCAAGGGAGATAGCGTTCAGTGCCAGAGCGAAGATAGATTTTGTTCGTTACGTCATGTCGAAGCACAGGGAAGACAAGATGTTCATCTTTACAGAGGATACCGAAACAGCTTATATGGTATCGAAAGAATTTCTAATACCCGCAATGACTTATTTAACTCCTGGGCCAGAAAGGAAGAAGTATCTCGATCTTTTCCGCGAAGGTAAGATAACAAAGATTGCAACAAGCCGCATCCTTGACGAAGGAGTAGATGTCCCGGATGCGTCTGTAGCTGTCGTAATAAGTGGCTCAGGCAGCACAAGGCAGTTCAGGCAGAGACTCGGGAGAATTATCAGACCCGCGGCTGGAAAGAACGCCATAATGTATGAGCTCATAACTTCCGGGACAGGGGAAAAATCAACAAGCAGGAGGCGGAGAAGGGGTGTTCCCAACAGAATGTCTGATGGTGAGGCGTGATCGGAAAAAGAAGATCATATCTCCTATATTCTTAGGCGACGATGCTGAAGAATACTTCATACTTGTAATGGACTGCTTTCGGAAAAATATAGGGAGAAGAAAGCACGACATAGAGCACGATCTCAAGGAGGTCGAACTAAAGGTACAGTATAATAAGGTCATAAAAGGACTGTCTGAGGTAATCTTCAGGCTTTCAAAGAGCGAAAAACTCACCGCAATTGAACCTTCTGAACTGAGGAACAAGATCTTTCTCAGGTTCCCGAACGGGATTCCATCACCAGATGAGCGAGCTGATAAACTGAAAGCCATTGCTAAGGAGTTAAACAT